>CAZLOX010000042.1:0-13568 GCA_964561265.1 uncultured Lachnospiraceae bacterium | reverse complement strand
TTGAAATACATTTTTTCTCATGTATTATATCTGTTAAAATATCATATCTTTTTGTATACTCCTCATTTTCAAACATTACGGCAAACAGCCTTTCAAGCTGATTTTTTCCCATATGCGCAAGCGCTTTTCTTACCGAAACCCTGTCCGCCTCCGGCGGTTCGGCACAGTATGATAAAATCTGCATAACAGCGCATTTATCCTTTTTCGGCATACGCATATTTTCTATCGCCTTTTCCGCGTTTTCTATTTTGCGGAAAACAGCCGCTGTAAGCGTTATATTATCTGTATGCAAATGAGATATTCTCTTTAATCGTTTTATATTTTCATAAAAAATCTGCTCATTTTCCTTAAATTCCGGAATGAGATACATAAATACCTCCGCATATTCCTCTATAACCTCCGCCGCCGATATTCCGCCGAATGTCTTTAATATCTCCGAGGTTTTTCTCTCCTCTGAAACATTGTCCAGCAGTTTATACATATTCAGAACCGCCGATTTTGTTTCTTCTTCAATGCTAAATCCCAGCTGAGATGAAAACCTGACTGCGCGGAGTATACGAAGCGCATCCTCACCAAATCTTTTTTCCGGTTTTCCGACACATCTTATTATCCTGCGCCTTATATCTTCCTCCGCTCCGAACGGGTCAGCCAGTCCCCTTTTCGGACTGTAGGCGGCGGCATTTACTGTAAAGTCGCGCCTTGAAAGATCCTCTCTTATATCTGATACAAACCGCACGCTGTCGGGATGACGGCTGTCGGTGTATTCTCCGTCAGTGCGGTATGTCGTAATCTCAAAAGGCATTTTATCAGAAATCACCATCACAGTACCGTGCTTTATTCCGGTTTCTTTTATCTCATATCCGTTAAAAATATTTATAATATCCTCCGGCATCGCATTGGAGGCAATGTCGTAATCCTGCGGTATACGTCCGATAATGTGATCACGCACGCATCCTCCGGCAAGATAAGCCTCAAAATTATTTTCCTCTATTTTATTTATAATCGAAAGCACATTTTCCGGTATATTCAAAATATCCCTCCTGTCAGCTTAAAAGAGCAGTTATATCGGCCTTTGTAAGACTGCCGAAGGATAATCCGTCCGAAGTTATAACTCCATCCGCAAGACTCTTTTTCTTTTCCTGAAGCATTATAATTTTTTCTTCTATAGTTCCTTTTGAAACCAGCTTTATTATCTGAACATTGCGTTTCTGTCCTATCCTGTATGCGCGGTCGGATGCCTGCTCCATTACCGCCGGATTCCACCACGGATCATAATGAATTACCGTATCTGCCCCTATCAGATTAAGGCCTGTCCCTCCCGCTTTCAGCGATATCAGAAACACATCATTTTCACCGCCGTTAAATCGCTCCGCCATATCTGCGCGGACAGCCGACGGCGTTTTTCCGCTCAGATAAAAATAAGATATACTGTTCTGTTCCAGTTTTTCTTTTATTATCTCAAGCATAGAAGTAAACTGCGAAAACACAATAACTCTGTGTCCTGACGCAAGTGCCTCGCTGAGCAGTTCCTCAAGCAGAAGCAGTTTGCCGCTCTCCTTTTTATACGCGTCGTCAAACAGAACCGGATGACAGCATATCTGTCTGAGTCGTGTAAGCAGAGCAAGTATCTCTATTTTATTCTTTGAATACCCGCTGTCGCTAAGTTCAATAAATTTATTCTTTGCAAGCGCCATATATGCCGCGTATACTCTTTTTTGTTCCGACGTAAGTTCCGCATATATTACCGATTCGATTTTTTCCGGCAGTTCATCAAGAACATCATCTTTCATACGGCGCATAATAAACGGCCCTATTTTCGCCTTTAACTGATTTCTCGCTCCGCTGTTTCCCTTTAATATAGGTTTCTCAAATTTTTCCGCAAAGTCATTTATTGAATAAAGATATCCCGGCATTAAAAAATCGAATATCGACCATAATTCGGTAAGCGAATTTTCAATCGGAGTGCCGGTAAGCGCAAATTTATGCCTTGCATTTATAGCTTTCACACTTTCGGCATTCTTTGTTCTGGGATTTTTTATATGCTGTGCCTCGTCAATAAAACAGTACTCAAATTCAAGATTTTCATATTCCTCTATATCACGTCTTAAAAGTGGATAAGACGTGATAACAAAATCATATTCATGACAGTTTCCAAGCCGGAAAATACGTTCGGATTTGTTGCCTTCTATAATAACGGATGTTTTCGACGGAGTAAACTTGTTTATTTCATTCTGCCAGTTATAAGTAAGAGAACTCGGCGTTACTATCAGCACCGGCAAAGTATTCTGCCGCGAGCATACAAACGCGATAACCTGAAGTGTTTTTCCCAGTCCCATATCATCCGCAAGTATTCCGCCGAAGCCAAATGCCGAAAGCTGTGCAAACCAATTCACTCCCTCAGTCTGATATCCCCTGAGTATTCCCGTAAGATATTCCGGAATGTCCGCTTTTATATTCCGGAGAGATTCGTATTTTTCAGAAAATTCCCTGCCGAATTTCACCCTGTCAAATTCGGCAAGATACAGCATATTGTTCACAGTCAGATTTTTTCCGCCGTTTTTTATATCTTTTCCGCTGAAATCCAGCCTGAGCAGTATATCGAACATTTCAAGCTCTTCATTATCTCCGGTATTTAAAAAACTGCCGTTTTTAAGGCGGTAATATTTTTTCTTTTCCTTAATTGCCGAAAGTATTCCGATAATCTCATCCTGATCCAGATCCGCGTCAAACGACATTTCCAGAAGATCTATATCCGAATTATAATTTACGCTCAGCGACAGATTTGCTTTTCCCGAATCCTTGACATTTTTAAACGCGTCGGAATAATATATTTCACATTCCGTCAGGAAATCCGGAAGACGCTCTGTAATAAAAGAATATATTTTCTGCGGATCGGCAAGTATATAATATTCTCCGTTATATGCAAAATTTTTCATATACGAAAGTATATGCGCCTCTTTATCGCTGTCGCGCATAACTATTCTGCCGCCGGTATTCCCTTCCGGCAGTCCAAATGATACATCGCCGTATGACACATTTATTTTCGCGCATATTCCGTCATATTCATCTGTAATATATCTGTCAAGATACACAGAAAACACCGGCTCGCTCTGTTCTGCGATAATATCAAGACCACTCTGTTTCACTCCCTGTTTATCATTTATTTTCGGGAGTACTTTCCTGATAAACTTTACCGCGCTCTCTCCTCTGAAATCAGCCTGTTTTCTGTGCTCATACCTGAATGTGTTATATATAGGCATATACCATGCCCGAAATTCTTCATCCGTGCGATACAGTTCGTGCTTGAAAAGAAACCATGAACCGTCCCCAAACAGTGCTTCTCCGAAATCCGCAACAGACATATTTATATTATCTTTGCCGGCATTTATATCAACCCTTATCTCCGGATTTTCGTTATGCATTTTAATATCATTAAAATACCGGCTGTTTATCAGAATCTCCAGATCAATATTTTCAAATTCAAGCAGCCTTATCGCGCTTAACGCGCCTATATTAATGTGAAACTGCGATGTCGAATATGGAGATATCACCGGCATATATACAGTATTGTTTTCAATTATCTGCGCTATAAATTCAATGACTTTTTTATTCTCCGGCGAAATAGAATGCTTTTCAGGAGAATAAATAACAGTCCTGCCGGCTTTATATTCCTTGCCGTTACGATAAGCTGTTATAAATTTTACTACATTTATCGTATGTCCCGTATCGTTCTTCATTTCTATAAAATAACGTCCTCTGTCATTTTTATATTTCGGCGTGATTATATTAAGTATAAAGACAAACGGACATTCCGTAAGTGCCTTTGTTTCCGTTTCAAAATATGAAACCAGTTTTTCCGCCAGTCCGTCGGACGTATTAACATTCAATACCGTATTTCCATATTCCGCCTGATACTGTTTAGCCGCGGCCGCAATATGCTTGCATCCGCAGTTCATCGATGAAAAATACGGACAGGAGCAAAAAAGATAATCTATCTCTCCGTTATCGTTTGACCTTATCTGAACATTATAGAGCTGATTCCCGTCAACAACCGCGTTAATTTCATTTTCACTGCATTGTTTCAAATGTACCCTGCCCGATCTGAAATAATCAAGACCCCGCCTATATATGGTACTTGACACTAAGCTTTTTATGATCTTATCATTTATCTGCATAAGTTATCCTTTCCCGGCCTTTCTCAGCCTTTTAAAAAAGTCGGACATCATTGAGGAACATATATCCTCCATAATACCGCCCATGGTATTTACTTTATAATTAAATAGTCCGTCTTCAAACAAATTGCACTTTGAACCGCAGCATCCGGATTTTTTATCATATGCGCCAAAATACAAATTATCTATGCGCGCCGCGATTATTGCTCCGCTGCACATAGGACACGGCTCAAGCGTAACGTACATACTGGCATCCGGAATACGCCATCCGCCGAGTTTTTTGCAGGCACGTTCTATCGCCATAATTTCAGCATGACCCGTCGCTTTCTTTTTTGTTTCACGCGTGTTGTATCCGCGCGCTATTATCTTTCCGTCCTTTACTATAACGGCTCCGATAGGCGTTTCTCCGAGAGCCTCAGCCTTTTTTGCCTGTTTTATCGCCTCAATCATATATTTTTCACTGAATTTATTCATACTATTCCTCTATGTAATTGTTTTCACTGCACAATTTTATAAATCTTTCCGTTTTCCGGAATAACCTTCATCCTCAATCCGGCAAAGTCCTTTGCCCGCCGTCTGTGCCTTTCTTCGCAGAAATAAGCCATGTGACCCTATAATTTTTATTATAAGTTTTAAAGACTTATTTGTCAATATATTTTTATTTATCTTTCTTGCATTAAGAGCCTATCCGTAATTAAAAAAGTGCATATTGCGAAGTCGGATTTTTTGTCAGATTGTACAAAAAATCCGACGCATACTATCGTATGCCGAGGACTTTTTTGGGCGATATGTAGGTTGCATAGGCGAGCAGCAAGCAAAGCTTGCGACCAGCCACAAGAAAATCAGCAAGCAAGATGTGCTTAATTTAATTTACGGATAGGCTCTAAGTAAATTCTGAATAAATCAAAAATAGTTCAGCCGGATCTGTACGGCTGAACTGTTTTTGATTATATATTATCCTGTCTGTTCTTTTTTGACTCTTTCGCTGCGCGCTTCGCGGCTTTTTTCTCCGCTTTTTCTCTTTTTGCCTCAGCTTTTATCTGAGCGTTAAATTCACTCAGTCTGTTTTCCGCTTTGGCAGCTTTGCGCATTTTTCTTATCTCTTTCTTTTTGCCGCGCTTAATAGCCGCATCATCCACAAATGAATATACAGTTGGCACAACCAGAAGTGTAAGAACCGTTCCTATCGCAAGACCGCCCAGAAGAACAACCGCAAGAGGACGCATCATTTCTGAACCGTCACCGTTTGATATAACCATAGGCAGGAAACCAAGAATGGTGGTAAGCGTTGTCATAAGCACAGGACGCATTCTTGTTTTTCCGGCATTAACCAGAAGTTCGGTTCTGTCGCTGATGGTTCCTTCTTCCTTTGAAACATTTATAAAGTCAATAAGCACGATCGCGTTATTTACTATCATACCGCCAAGCATAAGTATACCGATACATCCGATAACGCTGAGCGGACTGCGGTCAAGCGCCAGCGCGGCGACAATGCCTATAAGCGCCAGCGGAACCGAACACATAATTATCAGCGGCTGCACAAGATTTCCGAACTGCGCCGCCATTACCATGTACATAAGCAGAATACCCAGCAGCACAGCTACGACCAGCGAAATCATAGCGTCCATCATTGTTTCATAAGAACCGCCGGCTCTCATGCCGCATCCGTCCGGCACAGGAAGTTCGGCTAATTTCTGGTTGAACTCATTTGTCACACTTCCCATATCCGCGCCGTATAATTTTGCGCTTAAAGATACTACTCTCTTCTGATTAAGTCTTGATATTGACGTGTAACCCTGTTTTATCTCAATAGTCGCAATATCATTGAGTGTTATCCATGCTCCGGCAGGCGTGCGCAGACGCAGTTCACCAAGTTCGTTGTAATTCTTTACATAATCATCCGGATATTCAACACGGATATCATATTCTTTTCCGCCCTCTGTATATTTTGACGCTTTTGAACCTTCAAGCACACTATATACAAGATTCGTTGCCGTAGTCACATTAAGTCCGTAAAGTCCGGCTCTTGTCTGGTCTATATTTATATCAACCTCGGCTTTGGAATCAGAGAGTGAAGTTGAGGCCTCGGTTACGCCGTTTATAGAAGCGAGAATATCGCACGCGTCAAGAACATATCTTTCAAGCGCATCTATATCATCACCGGTAAAGTAGAATGTAAGTTCGTTTGACGAGGACATACCCGTTGAGCTTGACGCGCTGTATTCAATTTCCGCGCCGGCAATATTTTTCAGCGACATACGGATATCATTCATAATATCATCCGTTGTTCTGCCTTTTCTTTCCTTCTTGTCAACAAGCGTTACCGTAACATTTGCGCTGTTTGATGCGGACGAGAACATACTTCCGCCGCCGACAACGGCAAATACCGATTCGACATATTCATTTTCCGATACGGTTTCCTCTATATGCCGCGTAATCTCATCCGTATCCTCAAGCGGACTGCCGGCAGGAGTTTCTATGCTTATAGAAAAACTACCCTCATCGCTTGACGGCATAAGTTCAAGACCAAGACCTGAAAGCGTTATCATACTCACCACAAAAAGCGCAGCCATTACTAAAATGAACAGTTTTCTGAATTTCAGTACCAATCTCAATGCTTTTTCATAAATTTTATAGAAAAATTCCAGAATTTTATCAAACGGAGTAAGCAAAACAGCTGAAACTTTTCCTCTTTGTCCGACTGTTGACATCTTTGATGTGAGCATAGGCACGAGAAGATAGGTAACTGTAAGCGAAGCTATCTGTGAGAAAATAATCGTCATAGCAAGCTGCTTGAACATTACCGCCATTATATTGTCAATAAACAAAATAGGCACATATACTATACAAGTCGTTATTACCGATGCGACAACCGCGCCGAATACCTGCCCCGAACCCTCTATCGCGCCGTCAACCGGCGATTTTTTAAGCTCTTTTCTGAAACGGAATATATTCTCAAGCACAACAACCGAGTTATCCACAAGCATACCCACGCCAAGCGCAAGACCGCCGAGAGATACAACGTTGAGCGTCATTCCGCTGAAATACATTACTATAAATGTCGTAACAACCGATACCGGCATAGATATACCGATAATAAGCGATGAACGCAGACTGCCGAGGAACAGAAGAAGAACTATAATTGCAAGAACCGCGCCGGTCACGGCATTGTTCGCAACCGAGCTGATAGCGTTCTCAATATAGCTTGCCTGTTCCATTGTCATATTATATGAACATTTCGGATTTTCAGCGCATATACTGTCAAGTTCCTTTATAAGAGCGTTCACCACGTCAACCGTGTTTGCGTCGGACTGTTTCTGTATGCTTACCGACAGCGCCGGACTCTGATTAAGTCTTGCATATGTTTCATCATCGCTGTATGTATCATTTACGGTCGCAATATCTGTAATATATATTATCTGACCAGTTGAAGTTGTAATAGGTATTCTTTCTATATCTTTAAGAGATTTGAACTTTCCGAGCGAACGCACCGCCATATCTCTGCCCATACCGCTTGTAGTACCGCCTGGCAGATTGGCATTCTGCGATGATATTGCCCCGACGATCTGACTAAGGCTCAGATCATATCCGAAAAGTTTTTCCGGATCAACCACAATCTCTATTTCACGTTCATTCGCGCCTGTGACAGAAACACTTGCAACGCCGTCTATTGATTCAAGACGCGACTGTATATTATCCTCAACATATTTGTTTGTCTGAATAATGTCATAATCCTCTATTTCAAAACTGAACTGCGCGACCGCCATCGAATCCATATCCATTTTCAAAATCATAGGATCATTACATTCATCGGGTAGCGTGGATTTTATTAAATCTATCTTTTCGGATATTTCATCCGCCGCATCGTCAACATTCACTCCGTTATTGAACATCGCCACGACAAGCGACGATCCCTCGTCCGATATTGACTGCATATCGTCAATGCCCGAAACCGCGCTCACCACACCCTCTATCGGCTTTGTTACGATATTCTCCATTTCCTCCGGCGCAACATTTGAATATTGTGTAGACACGATAACAACAGGAATATTCATATCCGGCATCATTTCTATTGAGAGCATACTCAACGAATACACGCCGATTACAAAGAATATAAGGACTATCATCGTTACAGCAACCGGTTTTTTTACCGAAAATTCGTGTAATTTCATAATATAAATTCCTTTCCGTCTCAGCCTTCTACAACAGTTATTTTATTATTATTTTCAGACAAATATTCTTTGCCCTTTATAATTACAAAATCGCCCGCATCTATGCCGGATATTATCTGAGTATTCTCATCATCGGACAAACCTTCGGTAATTACTCTCTTTTCGGCAATATCGCCGTTCTGCACATATACATATTTTTCATCATTATCCTGCATAATAGCATCTGACGGTATTGTGATTACATCCGTAAGCTGAGCGGTCACAAGCGTGATTTCAGCAAACATTCCCACCTTTAAATCATCGTTTTCATTCGGGATGTTTATATGTACAGTGTACATTCCCTTGCTGTTTTTCGTTGTGTTAAGCATACTTACCGTTCCCGATAAGCCTTCTATGCCTGCCGAACGTACAGATATTGTCGCAGGTGTTCCGAGCTCCAGCTTTGATATTACCGACTCTGTGACATTTATCTCAGCATTTACCGATTTTGCATTGTCAAGCGTTATAAGCGGAGTATTAGGAGCTATAAGCTGACCCTCGCTCAGCAGTTTAGACGAAACAAAACCAGATATCGGAGCTTTGACAACCGCATTGTTTACATTATTCTGCGCAATGTCAAGCGCCGCCTTTGCGGAATCGACTGCCGCTTTTGCGGAATCAAGAGATGCCTGCGCCGTTTTGTTGTTCTGCGGATTTACCACATTTATTGTAAGGTCCATATTTTCCTTACTTGCATTAACAGAATTCTGCGCGTTTTTAAGACGTGATTCTGCAGCGTCAAGCGCCGCTTTTGCATTTGTGCGCACAGAATTGAGGTTCTCTTCCGCTCTTCTCATTGCGGAATATGCCGCGTCCACAGATGCGCTTGAATTTGTGTTTACAGTGCGCAGATTTTCCTCCGCCTGAGTAAGCGCCGCCGCCGCCGCATCCAACTGTGATCTTTGACTTGCTTCCAGACTCTGTAAATTCGCTTTCGCATTTTCCAATGATGTGGTTGATGTATCCACATCAAGCTGAGTTGCCGCTCCCATGGCAAACAATTCTTTTACCCTGTTTAAATTATCCTCCGAATCTTTAACAGCATTTCTTGCGGCTATAAGGCTCGTGTCATTATCGTAGAGTTCCTTTGTTCTGTTGTAAGACGCAAGCGCATTATCATAATTGGTCTGCGCCACTATTATATTTGACTGGTCGTCATACATCTGTTTTTCTCTGTTATATGCTTCAACCGCATCATTATAGGCAAGTTCCGCCGTTGTCACTGTTGCGCCGCTCTGATACAGTTCAAGCTCGCGGTTATACGCTGTCTGAGCCGCATCAAGTTCAAGTACCGCGGCATTATAGCTTTGTTCTGCCTGAGTTTCTGACTGCTGCGCTCCTGCTGTGACGGTTTTATCATAATTTGCTTTTGCGCTGTTATAGCTTGCCGATGCGCTGTTGTAGCTTGCAAGAGTCTGCTGATACTGGAGCCGCAGATCTTTATCGTCTATTGTAAAAAGAGTAGTTCCGGCACTGACGAACTGTCCTTCTTCAACAAATACCTTCGATACCGTTCCGCTTACCTTAGATGAAACACCGACCTCCTCAAAAGGCTTGATTTCACCAGTATATTCAAGCGTTGTAGATAAGCTGTCCGGTTCTGCCTGATAAACGGTGACATTTGTGGCAACGCGCACCGGTTCAGAAGTTTCCTCCTCATCTTTTTTTCCGCATCCTGTCAGAGTTAAAATCATAGATGCCGCCAGAACAG
Source organism: uncultured Lachnospiraceae bacterium (assembly GCA_964561265.1). GTDB lineage: Bacteria > Bacillota > Clostridia > UBA1381 > UBA1381 > JAFLUR01. Next base: position 3,474 of record CAZLOX010000042.1, on the reverse strand, counting down.
CGCTTATAATTCTTTTCTTCATTTTCACATCTCCTTATTTCCTGATGTCAGAGCCTGACATCAAAATCCGCATATATCCGGATATGCCGGCAGGCTCTCAGACAGTTGTTATTTTTCAATTGTGCTGTTTTCCACCTTTTCGCCTGTATCCGATGTATCGGTGCAATCGTATGCGGCGCGGTAATTCAGCGATGCCAGATAAGCATTAAGAGCCGTATCTTCAACTGTAAGCTCCGTATCGGCAAGCTGATTTAATGTGTCAAGATAGTCAACGGCAGTGATCATGCCCATATCATATCTGAGTTTCTGAGCGTCAGCATTTTTGCGTACTATCTCAACCTGTTTATTAAGATAATCAAGTGTTTCATAAACAGATACCATATTATTATATGCGCTCATTACCGATATAGTATTCTGATTAAGCGACTGCTCATACTGCTGAGTCTGCGCTTCAAAGTTCGATTTTGCCGTATGATACTGAGGCTGATTGCCCGAATACCAGTTCATATTGACATCGTAATTATATTTTGCAAGGTCGTAGGAATCCTTGAGTTCCACCATATTTACATTTGTAAGCGAACGCTTCAGAGCCTCCTCCGGCGGCGTCGTATCCATTTCAGGAAGTATAAATTCACCCGATATTTTAAGTTCCTTATCAAGCGGATAACCTATTGTATTCTTCAGATTCATCATAGAAATTTCAATATCGCGTTTCTGTGAATTGATGGTATTCTGCGCATTCTGAACATTTATCTCAAACTGAGAGAGTTCAAGCTCCGAAAGCGTACCCTGCGCATTCTTCACCTTTGCCTGATTAAATCTTTCGGTAACATTATCAAGATTGGTCTGCGCCGTTTCAAGTTTCTTCTGCTTGTTGAGATATTCATAAAACGCCTTTCTTACGGCTGTTTTGATATTATACTCATTCTGAACGATATCTCTTTTCGCTTTTCTTATCTGATATTTTGCCGATTCTACCTGATAACCGAGCGCAACATAATATGTACTTATAGACGATGACGGCATTCCGCTTTTACGAAACGAGTCATATGACTGATTTTCACTTTTGAGATTATATTCATTCGCTGTTAATGTGTCCTGAAGCGCTATAAGATTTCTGTTATGTTCAAGCGCATAGTCAAGAGCATCGTCTATGGTAAATACCGGTGTTGTTTCGGAAGTCGGCGCGGGTGTTTCATCGGGCTGACTGACCGTCGTTTTCTTTGACGGTGATTTCGGATATTTCTGAGATGATGCCGACGGAGAAAGAATTTCTATCTTTGCGCTTGCCGGTATTGAAACAGATGCCGCAAGCACAGAAATAATCAGCAGCATTGACATTAATTTTTTCATTAAATAAACCTCCTGAATTTTTTGTTTATATATACACACAGTAATTACACGCAATACTGCGTGGTCTTTTCTGTGTGGTTATTGTTGTTGTTCATGGACATTATACTTTTATTGAATTTCATAAGTATATTTATAAAAATGTGTTTTTCCTCATCACTTATTGCGCTGAAACACATATCAGCCCAACTTTTGCATTCATTATAAAGCGAATCCTGTATTGATTTTGCCTTATCGCTTAAAACAATTCTTTTGTATCTTCCGTCATGTTCGTTTGTGTAACGTTCGATAAATCCCTTTGATTCAAGTCTTTGCAGAGTTCCCGTAACTGTGGGATTTTTCAGGTTAAGCTTTTTTTCAATATCCTTCTGAGTGATTTCCTTGCCTTCGTTTATTATCAGAAAATTGATAATATCAAACTGCGACGAGGTAAGATCAAACTCTTTGAGTTTAATATTGAAATAGTTTTTCATAGTGTTTTGTATAGATTTCATAAGCATACCTATATAAATATTCAGCTGAATATTTTCTTCTATGTTGTAGAAATTGTATTTTTCGCTTAAATCATCCCATTCTTCGATATCCAATCCCAGACCGCCTATGATTTCTCTGATATCCGTATTATTCATAACAATTTCCCCTTGTATATAAATAGCCTGCTATTAAATAGTATGCTATCTAATTTTATAGATATTATACTACTAAATATTCATTTTGTCAATATGTCATTTTATTGAATAATAGTTTCCGCATATCATAGATTTCGTTATGATGCACAATTATTTAATATCCGAATATATACTAACATACGAATCTGTCGTTAAACTTAATTTAACCTTAAATAAACCTTAAATTTTATAATACAGAAATAATAAGCGCTGACAGCCTGTCAATACTCCCCTGCTGATATTCTCCTCCTTTGTCTGATTTTAACCTAAATGTATACTTTTTGATTAAAATTTTTTCTACAAAAAATGATAAATTCTCTTATTTAGTATTGACAATACTAAATTACATATGCTATAATATTATTGTTCAGTTTTACCAATAAATTTTTTTAACCGAAAAGTATAGGTTTCGGTTAAAAATACCTTTTAATGTCAGTTTTAATTTTTACATAAAAATGCACAGAATAAATTCATTATGCAGAATTCATTCTGTGCATAAGTTTTTTTATTACATTTTAAGTCTTTTCTTAAGCTCCGCAACCTCTTCTTCCGATACGGTAGTCATATATGAACGCGCGCAGTCATCTATTTCCTCCGCCATTTTTCTGGCAAGGTCAATATTTCCGCATTTTTCTTCAAGCAGCGCTCTGTGATAGAAACCTTCGACAAAAGTTGTTTCACGCTCTGTCAGCGTATCGGAAATTTCCCGTGCCTTATCATATTCGCCGAGATTATAATACGCGATAAACAAGTTGTCGAGGATATCCCTGTCATCGCTGTTGTAGTCATACGCTTCAAGACAGAAATCAAGGATTTTATGCGGGTCTTCGCCCTTGAGTATTTTAAAAAGTCCAAGCATACCATACATTATCGTATTTTTATAAGTTTCAAAAAGCTCCTCGCATTCTTCCATCGCTTCGTCAAGTCTGCCCTGTTTATAAATCGCCATACATCTTGTCTGTTTTGCCTCATTTCTTTTCTGAGGTTTAACAGCCTTGTTCATAAGGATAAGATTAAGCACTTCCTCAGCCTTCTGAGGTTCGCCCGATCTCAGAAGCACGATCGCGTAGAAATTTTTAATCGTAAGATTTGCATTTTTGCAGTTATAGGCTTTCTCATACCAGTATCTTGCTTTTTCAAGGTCTTTCTTAGAAAATGCCATATTTCCCTTATATGCGTAAAAAGACGGCCAATAAGCATACACCATATATATTATTACAAGTACGACCAGTATCAATACAACCAGTAATGTTTTCATACACAAAATCCTTTCGGTTAAAATTCTGCTGTGCCGACTGTACGCGGGAACGGAAGCACATCACGGATATTGCCCATGCCTGTTACATACATAACAGCGCGTTCAAATCCAAGTCCGAAACCGGCGTGTTTGTTTGTTCCGTATCTTCTTAAATCAAGATAGAATTTGTAATCATCAGGGTCAAGACCGAGTTCGCCC
>CAZLOX010000041.1:0-13808 GCA_964561265.1 uncultured Lachnospiraceae bacterium | reverse complement strand
CTTGGTTAATAATGACCCGGGTAAAAAGAGCGGTGGCGGCTGCTCCGACACCTACCGTAAAGGGGGTGTTGCTTATGGTTCATTCAGATATATTCTGTACAATTATTGCTGTAATCCTGATTGCGGCAATAATACATAAAATCATAAAAAAATAAGCCGCCCCATCTGCAACATGAGGCGGTATTAGGCTGATAGCCTGATAAATTAATCTATGTGCGGAGTGGTCAAAACCGCTCACATCTTTACCTGTATTATATCAAAATAAACACGATATGTCAAGCGTTTTTGAAATTAAAATTTCAGGGACGCTTTTTATTATACTGTTTTACAGCAATGAGAATAATATGGCAGAATTAAATCAGAATAACTCTCCAAATAATACATTTGTACAAAATGCAAAAATCTGCGGGCCTATTTCAGAAAAAATTTATAAAATATAAAAAAACAAATTGCAATTGACAGATAATATGTGGTATAATAAAGATACCAATGTTTTAAGGAGGATATACTATGGCAAATAATATATGGCATGATATAAGCCCGAAAAGAATTTCTCCGGAGGATTTTATCGCGGTTATTGAAATCCCGATGGGCGGAAAGAATAAATATGAAATGGATAAGGACACTGGTCTGCTGCGTCTGGACAGAGTTCTCTACACTTCAACTCATTATCCCGCAAATTACGGCTTTATTCCGCGTACATACGCGTCGGACAACGATCCGCTTGATGTGCTTGTATTGTGTAAGGAACCGATTGTTCCGATGACTCTTGTGCAGTGCTATCCGATCGGAGTTATAAAGATGATTGACGATGAAAAGACAGACGAAAAAATTATAGCTATTCCGTTTCAGGATCCGTCGCTTTCGCTTTATACTGATATTTCACAGCTTCCGAAACATACTTTCGATGAAATTTCTCATTTCTTCACGGTTTACAAATCACTCGAAAATAAGGAAACCGTAGTAAGGGAAACACTCGGACGTGATGCGGCGGTTGAGGTTATAAAGGAATGTATGGCGGCTTACAAGGAAGAATACTGCTGACAGACGGATGAGTCCGTTTTAATAATACATGAGGAGGTTTTTTATAATGAAAAGCTTAAAAAAAATACTTGTTTCGATTTCATTGATTGCGGCGCTTTCGGTATCGTCGCTGCAAATAGGATTTGCCGCCGGCGCTGACCAGTTCGCGACAGACGCGCAGCCTTATTCCGATATTGCTGACGAGGCGCAGAAGGCTGAAACGTCAAGTCTTTACACAAACCGCCCGTTTGTGCTTAAACAGGCTGAATATCTGAACAGGGCAACGGTGGCGGTGAAAGCGGAGGAAGGCGTGTTTATATCATGGCGTCTTACCGGAACGGACGATGTGAACACTGGCTTTAACGTTTACCGTGACGGCGTGAAGATAGCGTATACCGACAATACAAACTTTACCGATGTAAACGGAAAGGATAATTCGGTTTATTATGTTATGCCGGTTCTTGACGGAAATGAACTCAGCGAGGACAAAGTCGAGGCTGAAGTGTGGACAGACGGCTATCTTTCAATTCCGGTAAAACAGTATGAAAAAGGCGACTATGATATAAATGACGCGACTGTCGGAGATCTTGACGGTGACGGCGAATATGAAATTGTAGTCAGAAGAAATCCAGCCGATATGAACATACAGACACGTGTGGCTTATCCGCTTATCGAAGCGTATAAAATGGACGGCACGCATATGTGGACTATTGATATAGGCCCGAATGAAATATGTGATATAGATATAAATATGCTTGTGTATGATTTTGACGGCGATGGCAAAGCCGAGGTTGTCCTGCGTTCATTTGAGGGAACAACCGACGGCACGGGAGCTAAAATAGGCGATGAGAACGGTGACGGAATTGAAAATTATGAATATTCCATTCAGGCGTTCCCCGACAGACAGTATCTTTCTGAAGGGCCGGAATTTTTGTCGGTATACGAGGGCGCGACAGGTAAGGAAATTGCAAGATGCGACCTTCTGCCGGCAAGAGATCCGCTTTCAAGCTGGGCGTCAAGATATTCCGACACGGCAAGACTTACAAAGCGCGCAAGTCATTATCTGTTCGCAAGCGCATACTTAAACGGTGAAACTCCGAGTATCGTGCTTTTGAGAGGCGCGTGGGACGGAGTAAAACTTGCGGCATGGGATTATAAGGACGGCAAAATAACGAATCTGTGGCAGTATGATTCTTCACCGGACGACGCGGCGGATAATTTCTATAATACCGGTTATCACAGCCTTGCAGTTGCTGATATCGACTTTGACGGCAAGGATGAGATTCTTTCGGGCGCGGGCGTGATTGACCATGACGGAACATTCGTATATTCAACGCGCGCGTCAGATACAAAACTCGGACACGGCGACGCGTTTGACGTTGCCAAAATGGATCCGAACTTTGACGGATATTATGTATGGGCGTGCCATGAAACGAAAAATCTTCCGGCAAATATAGATATGCACGATGCAAGAACGGGACAGGTTCTGTTCGGTTATCCGAAACCAAAGGATACCGGACGTTCAAGAGCCGCTGATATCGACCCGACAAGCGAGGGCTGGGAAGTATGGGGTTCAACAGGAACACCTCTCCAGAGTTTCCGCGGAAAGGAACTTGCAGAATGGAATGTGCATTACAAAGACGCGTCCGGAAAAATCATAACCAACAGAGATACCGGAGCGGAAGTGAGCGAGGAGGAACTCGACAATCCGGCAGAACTGACCCTCCCTATGAATATGAAGATGTACTGGGACGGCGACCTGCTTTCAGAGCTTGTTGACCATGTGACTGTTTATAAATGGGACTGGGAAAATAAAGAAGTGGATATTCTCTGGGAGGACAAGGAATGCGCGTCCAACGGCGGTACAAAGGGACAGAATGTCCTCACGGCCGACATATTCGGCGACTGGCGCGATGAGATTATCATGCGCAAGAGCGACAATACCGAAATGCGTATATATTCCACCAATATCCCGACAGATTATAAAATGCCGACGCTCGTTCACGACATAACATACCGTGAAGCGGTGGCATGGCAGAACAACCACTATAATCAGCCTGCAAACACAAGTTTTTACTTCGGCGCGGAAACAACCAAAGTTCCTGTTCCTGCTGTATACACGCTTAAGGGTTCGGAAAAAATTGTAAATCCGCTTTATCAGTCCGGCAAGGAATATAAGGAAATGGATATACTTGTATCGACAGAACCGCAAATTTTTGACACAGCCGCGGCGGATTCCGGCAGAGTTGTGCTGAAAGTGGGAAGTCCGCTTGCAGTTTCGGGTTCCGATGTGTCGGTTATTGACAAGGATAACGCGTCTGTAACACCGATAATAATAAATGACCGCACGCTTGTGCCTATCAGATTTATTGCCGAAGCGTTCGGCGCAGCAGTCAAATGGGACGGCGCAACGCAGACGGCCGAGATAGTAAAGGGTACGGATACCGTATCAATTACAATAGACGCGGATAAATATTCGGTAAACGGAGTTGAAAAAGAACTCGATTCACCGGCTGTGATTCATGCCGAACGCACGATGGTGCCTGTACGCGCGGTGCTTGAGGCATTCGGCAAAAAATTATACTGGGATAACGGAATTATCGTGATAAGCGATACAGATGAAGCTCCTTCCGCCGAAGAACTGACTTTGTGGAAAGAAAGCCTGTAATGGAGTATTATGGAAATTCTGATTTTATGTAAGAATATTGTGATAAATTTATCAAAGTTCATATTTTATTAACGAAATGTTAATAAAATATGCTTAATTTAAGATGGCATTTATGCTAAAATATATTTGTAACGGATAATAATTATCTGTTATCATATACCCTTTTATCATATATACCACCACAAAAGCGCCTTTGCCCGAAGGCGCTTTTCCTTTGTATAAATATTTATTTTGTTCATTTGGTTTTTACACAATAAATTATTGTAAAATTTTTTGACTTTTCGTTTGTATTACAGATATATATGTGATATAATTATATCTGATACAGATCAGAGCCTAAAAAGGCTTTAAGAGGAGCAGCAGTATGATTTTATTAAAAAATGCGAATATAATCACAATGGAAAATCAATGCTATGAAAGAGGTTTTGTAGTGTTTGATACAAAAATACGCCATATAGGCAGATACGGGGAAGATACTGAAAAGTATGACATTGACAGAATTATTGACGCCGGCGGAAAGTATCTCATTCCCGGACTTATCGACGCACACTCTCATATAGGAGTATGCGAGGATTCTGTGGGCGAGGACGGCGATGACTGCAATGAGGATTCCGATCCGGTCACTCCGGCTGTACGCGCGATAGACGCGGTAAATCCCTTTGACCGCGCTTTCAGTGATGCAAAAAAAGCCGGTATCACCACAGTTGTCACAGGGCCGGGAAGCGCAAATCCGATAGGCGGACAGTTCGCGGCAATTAAAACGCATGGGATATGCGTTGACGATATGATAATAAAAGCCCCCGCGGCTATGAAATTCGCGCTCGGCGAAAATCCGAAAGTTGTATACCACGGAAAAAATCAGGCGCCGGTTACGCGTATGGGAACAGCGTATATCATACGCGAGGCGCTTTTCAAGGCTAAGGAATACCTTGAGGCTATGGAGCGTTACAAGGAAGATCCGGATGAAAACGACAAGCCGGATTTTGATATGGACTGCCATGCGCTTGCCGATGTTCTGCAAAGACGTATTCCGGCGAAATTCCATGCCCACAGGGGCGATGATATATGCACGGCGATACGCATAGCGAAAGAATTTGACCTTGATTATACAATTGAACACTGCACAGACGCGGAATCGGTTCTGCCTGTTCTGGAGCGTGAAAATGCCGGAATATGTATAGGCCCGACCTTTACAGACAGGAGCAAGACAGAACTTCAGGCGCTGAGTTTCGATACATATAAACGGCTCGGAGGGCTTACAACGGCAATAATAACCGACCACCCCGAAACGCCGGCGGAATATCTGCCTTTATGCGCGGCTATGGCGGTGAAACACGGTATGGACAAGGAGCGCGCCCTTGAGGCTGTCACGATAAACGCGGCAAAGTTGTGCCGTATATCGAACAGAGTGGGAAGTATAAAAGAGGGCAAGGACGCTGATTTTGTGCTCTGCGAAAAACTGCCGTATGAGTGGGAGTTCCGTTCTTATATGACTATTATAAACGGAGAGATTGTGTTTTCCGTTGAAACGGAGGGAGGAAATCAGCCGGACGGCAATTAAACAATGAAACAAACTGACTATTGTAAAAAATGCGGATATATGCTGTTTCCGGAGGATAAGGAATGTCCGCGGTGCGGCTGGAGCAGGAAAAAGAAAAAGGGAAGTTCATGGCTTTTGTATCTGATAGTTCTGCTGCCGCTTGTTCTGGTTATGTCGGCTGTATGCGGATTTTATCTGCTTTCTGGAAACAATTCGGGTTTTGTAAGTGAGGCGGTGAATACGCCAGATACGGCGCCGGAGGTGACTGAAACACCGGAGGAGGAGCTGTCTGAACCGGAGGAACACGAATCAATCATAGAGGAAGAATATTCCGAATATGACGAACCGGAAATTACCGCAGAGGAACCGGCTGACGAAACGCCGGAGCCGACCGCAGCGCCGTATCAGGCTGTGTCAGAGCCGGACAGATACGGTCATGTCGGAATGATACCGCCGAAATTCACTGCATATAAAGCGTCGTCTGCCGCGGAGGATGTTTATTCCGCCGGACATGCGTTTGACGCCGATATGGACACCGTATGGGGAACGGGAGGCGACAGCGGCGGCATAGGCGAATGGATAACGCTTTCCGCCGATGAATACCAGTCTGTATCGGGAGTGAGGATATATAACGGCAACACGCGCAGCGAGCAGGCATTTAAGGAAAACGCGAGAGTAAAGATAGTTGAGGTGGCGTTTTCGGACGGAAGTTATATCAGACGTATCCTGCAGGACGGATTCAGCAGAAATGAACCGCAGATAATACGTTTTGAGGAGAGAATAAATACGAAATATCTGAAAATCACAATACTGGACAAATACGGTGAGTCGGATGTCGTATGTATAGGGGAAATATCTGTATTTTAAAACACATAAACATGATTGGAAAGGATTGATATTGAAGTGATACTGAAATATTTGAAAAAATATTGGATGTTTGCGCTGCTTGCTCCGATATTTATGGCAGGCGAAGTCACAGTAGACCTTATGCAGCCGAAACTGATGTCCTCTATTGTAGACGACGGCGTTATAGCCGGAAATATGAGCTTTATAATGATGACAGGTATAAAAATGCTGATTCTGGCACTGCTGGGAGCGGCGGCGGGAGCGTCAAGCGGAATCGCGGCAAGCGTGGCGGCGCAGAGTTTCAGCAATGACCTCAGAAAAGATGTTTTTGACAGGATAATGCACCTTTCATTTCAGCAGACCGACAAATTCACCACAGGCTCGCTTATAACGCGTCTTACCAACGATATAACCGCCGTGCAGGAACTTGTGAATATGATGATCCGTATGATATTCCGTTCGGGAATTATGTTTGTCGGCGGTATTATAATGACGATTATGATAAATATTAAATTCGCGCTTATTCTTATTGTAATTCTGCCGGTTCAGCTTATAATCATAATGGGATTTTTAAAGCGCGTTGCTCCGCTTTTCTCGAAAGTGCAGGAAAAGCTTGACAGAGTAAACGCGGTCGTGCAGGAAAATGTTTCGGGTATGCGCGTTATAAAGGCTTATGTGCGCGAGGATTATGAAAATGAGCGTTTCGGCGATGCAAACCTTGACCTTATGCGTACAAACCTGAAAGTCCAGCGTCTTATGGCATCGCTTATGCCTATTATGATGATAATTATGAACGCAGCGGTTATTGCCGTAATATATACCGGCGGCATAAACGTGCAGGCAGGCAGTATGCAGGTCGGCGATATAATGGCGTCAATAACATATATAACAATGATACTTATGTCTATGATGATGGTCGGAATGATGTTCCAGACTGTAACGCGCGCGCGCGCATCCATGCAGAGATTACAGGCGGTTCTTGATTCTGAGCCGGCTGTGCAGGGCAGGGACAGCGGCGAAAAGGAAACTCAGACAGGCTCTGTTGTGTTTGAAAATGTTTCCTTCTCATATCCGACAGGCAGCGGAGAAACCACTCTTTCCGATATAAACCTGAAAATAAATCCGGGCGAAATGGTCGCGATACTCGGCGCGACAGGCTCCGGAAAATCCTCGCTTGTAAATCTTATCCCGCGCTTTTATGACGCGACTTCCGGCAATGTGTATGTTGACGGAAAGAATGTGCGCGATTACGACCCGCTCACACTCAGGAAGAAACTCGGCGTTGTACTGCAGAAAAGCGAGCTTTTTGCCGGTACGGTGTCGGAGAATATAAGCTGGGGCAAGGAGGACGCGTCGCAGGAGGAAATAGAAAATGCAGCGCGTTTTGCGCAGGCGGAGGAATTTATTCTGAAATTCAACAATAAATATGATACCATGATAGAGGAAAAAGGCGCGTCGCTTTCGGGCGGACAGAAACAGCGCATATCTATTGCCCGCGCAATAATAAAAAAGCCGGAAATACTTATATTTGACGATTCAACCTCGGCTCTTGACCTCGCGACAGAAGCAAGACTGCAGAAATCCATAAGGGAAAATCTCGAAGGAACGACAGTTATTATGATTGCTCAGCGTGTTGCAAGCGTTATGAGAGCGGATAAGATAGTCGTGCTTGACGGCGGAACGGTATCCGCTGTCGGAACGCATGACGAGCTTATGGAAACAAGCAGTGTTTACAGGGATATTTATGATTCACAGCTGAGAAGGGAGGTTGTCTGATATGGCGGGTAATGAGAAAAGCACACAGCAGATTCCCATGCGCGGTCCGGGACGCGGAGGGCCGGGAAGGAATATGGGAATGCAGATTGAAAAGCCGAAAAATATGAAACAAACGCTGAAAAGAATTATAGGATATATCGGCAAGAGCAGAAATATTTTCTTCGCGCTTATAATAGTAATGACAGGCGTAACGGCGCTTTCGCTGATATCCCCGTCTTTGCAGGGTTTTGCCATTGACGCGATAACAATAACCGATAAACAGCTTAGTATTGACTTTGACAAGTTCACAAAAATGCTTGCCCTTCTGGGAGTGAGTTATGCGCTTTCATCGGTTCTGACTTACTCGCAGGTCATGCTCTCGGCAAAACTGTCGCAGACAACGGTTTACACTATGCGCGGCGATTTGTTTTCAAAGATGGTGCGTCTGCCGATAAAATACACCGACACGCATCAGCACGGCGATATAATGAGCCGTATGACGAATGACGTGGAGAATATTTCAAATACAATTTCCCAGTCGATAGGCTCTCTTTTGTCAAGCGGACTTACCGTTACCGGAACAATTGTAATTATGCTGATAAGAAGTCCGCTGCTTACTCTTGTAAGTATGATAAGCATTGTGCTTACGCTTATAGCCACAAATATTATGTCACGGTATATGCGGAAATATTTCAAGGCTCAGCAGGTTATCCTCGGAAGGGTAAACGGTCACGCGGAGGAGGCTATTACAGGATATAAAACGGTTGCGGCATTTTCAAAGGAACAGATGCAGTGCGATACGTTCTGCCAGCTCAGCGATGAACTGCGTGTATGCGGTATAAAAGCGCAGATACTCGGCGGATGTATGGGCCCTATAATGAACATGATAGGAAATATTGGATTTCTGCTTATTGCGGCGGCAGGCGGTATGCTTGCTTTCAAGGGCGCGATATCGGTCGGAACGATACAGACATTTATAATATACGCGAAACAGTTTTCTCGTCCGATAAGCGAAATAGCCAATCAGTTTGCGCAGATACAGACGGCTGTTGCCGGAGCGGAACGTGTGTTTGACGTTATGGACGAAAAGCCGGAAAAGGACGAGGGCACGCTTGAACAGAATGATGTAAAAGGCGAAATCAGCTTTGAAAATATCGTCTTTTCATATAAACAGGGCGAGCCTGTTCTGAAAGACTTCAATCTTGAAATAAAACCGGGGCAGAAGGTTGCGCTGGTAGGCGCGACAGGTTCGGGAAAAACAACGGTTGTAAATCTTCTTACAAGATTTTACGATATAGACAGCGGAACTATAAAAATAGACGGCACCGATATATTTGATATCAGAAAGGACGCGCTGAGAAACAATATAGCAATCGTGCTGCAGGATACAGTCCTGTTTTCCGATACAATACGCAAAAATATTCTCTACGGCAATCTTGACGCCGATGAGGAAAGTATGATAAACGCGGCGCGCATATCGAACGCAGACAGATTTATCCGCCGTCTGCCCGACGGATACGACACCGTTCTGACTGAGGGCGGCGGAAATCTGAGTCAGGGCGAAAGACAGCTTTTATCCATCACGCGCGCTGTTCTGGCAGACCCGAAAATACTTATTCTTGACGAGGCAACGTCAAGCGTTGATACGAGAACCGAACTTCACATACAAAAAGCTATGATAGCGCTTATGAAAAACAGAACAAGCATAATAATAGCGCACCGTCTGTCGACGATACAGGACGCGGATATAATCGTTGTGCTTGACGGCGGCAGAATAAAGGAAACCGGAAACCATGACGAGCTTATCGCGGCAAAGGGCAGCTATTATAATCTGTATAAAACGCAGTTTGCCGGCAATATGACATAAAGGGGAGATTGTGATGACTTATGAAGAACTGAGAGAGAAATACCGGAATTTTTACTATCTCGGTTACAGTGTGAAAAAGGACGCGGATAAGATATATGTGAAATATGAGTTTGAAACGGAAAATCTTGCGGTATTCAAGCCGGAATGGACTTTCCGCGCGCAGAGGGACGTCAGTCTTAATGATAAAATCCTGCAGGAACTTATTTTCTCGCTTGGAATGGTGGAACTTATAAGTTACTGGAAAATAGTCTGTCCGCCGAATGTGTATATAAAATGCGGAGGACTGGACGATTATCAGATGGATTGGTGGAAAAAACAGTATTTCTATGGTCTGGGAGAATTTTTCCACACCAACGGAATAAAAGATGTGGATATTGATAACTTTATGAATATAATTCCCGAGGGTGAAATTACGGCGGAGGAAAGCGCGCCGTATACAGGCGAAGGCGTTCTTATTCCGATAGGCGGCGGCAAGGATTCAGCCGTTACTATTGAGCTTTTAAAGGATATTTCTCCGAGGAGTTGTTATATAATAAACCCGCGCGGCGCAACGTCAGACACCGCGCGCATTGCCGGTTTTGCTGATGAGGATATCATAACCGCAAAGAGAACGCTTGACGAAAATATGCTCCGTCTTAACAAAGAGGGGATCTATCTGAACGGACATACGCCGTTTTCGGCTATTGTGGCATTTTCGGCTGTTATTGAAGCATATCTGTGCGGGCGGAAATATATCGCTCTTTCCAACGAGGCGAGCGCGAATGAAAGCACAGTATCGGGCAGTTATGTTAATCATCAGTATTCAAAAAGCTTTGAATTTGAAAAGGATTTCTGTGAATACGAGGGAAAATATATAGGCAGCGGAATAAGATATTTTTCACTTCTGCGTGTGTGGAGCGAATATCAGATAGCCGGATATTTTGCGGGACTGAAAAAATATCATCCTGTATTCAAAAGCTGCAATGCAGGCAGCAAAAAGAATATATGGTGCTGTTCCTGCTCCAAATGCCTGTTTGTATATCTGATATTGTCGCCGTTTCTTTCCGAGAGTGAACTTGTCGGAATATTCGGCGAAAATCTTGCCGATAAGGAGAAACTTCTGGAGGATTTCAGAAAGCTGATAGGAGAGGTGCCGGAAAAGCCGTTTGAGTGTGTGGGCAGCCGCGGAGAGGTAAATACGGCGGTGTGTGAAACAATCGCAAAAACAGAGGGCAAACTGCCGTTTCTCCTGCGTTATTACAAAACAAGTCCGCTGTATGAGCAGTATAAAGACTGCTCCAATCCGTACAAGGATTACTTTAATACCGAAAATCTTATTCCGGCGGAACTTGCCGGCGTATTTGGACAGCCGCCGCAAATATGAAATGAAAGGAATAACACTATGAAAAAACTCTGGGATAATATAAAGAAAAAAACTGACGGAAAAGATGTCCTTATTTTAGGATTCGGACGCGAGGGCAGGTCTACGCTGAATGTGCTTGAGAAATACTGTTCGTGCAGAAGCATATCGGTTTCGGATATGAATAAGCCGGAATGTGCCTATAATGCGATATACGGCAGTGATTATCAGAAAGGACTTGACAGATTCGATGTTATCATCAAAAGTCCCGGGGTGGTTCTGGAGGATAATTCCCTGATTTCAAAAATAACGTCACAGTCGGAGATGTTTCTTGAAACTATGCGCGATAACGTTATAGGAATAACCGGCACAAAGGGAAAAAGCACGACTGCGACGCTTCTGTATCATATTCTTAAAAATAAACACAAAGCCGTTTTAATGGGGAATATCGGTATTCCTCCGTTTGACGCGGCGGAGTATGCTGATGAGGACAGTCTGTTTGTTTATGAACTCTCGTCGCATCAGCTTGAATATACCGATGTTTCCCCGAAAAGGGCAGTATATATAAATTTATATCCCGAACATCTTGACCATTACGGAACTTTTGAAAAATACAGGGCGGCAAAGGAAAATATATACCGTTACCAGAAAGAGGGCGACTGTTTATGGTGCGACAGTTCGCTTGTTCCGGAAAATTCAACGGCGGAGATTATAACGGCATCTGTATCGGACAGAGAAGCCATGGTATTTATAGACGGAAGAGATATTCATTCTCCTATGGGAGATATAACGGTAAAGGAAACAGACACCGTTCTGCCGGGGCTGCATAATGTGCATAACATAGGCATTGTATACGATATATGCCGCCGTATGGGATTCAGCGATGATGAATTTTTCACATATCTGAAAACATACAAACCTCTTCCGCATCGTCTGGAGTATGTCGGCACTGTGAACGGCGTAAAATATTTTGACGATTCTATTTCAACGATATGCGAAACGGCTGTGCAGGCGCTTATGAGCATAGAAAATATACAGACGGTGCTTATAGGCGGAATGGACCGCGGAATAGATTATTCGCCGCTTTGTGAATATCTGATAAAACATCCGCCGGAGAATATAATTCTTATGTATGATACCGGCAGGCGGATATATGAAATGCTGAAAAATGAAATTCCGCAGCATCTTATTCCTGCGGAAGACCTGAAAGAGGCGGTCAGAAAAGCTGTGGAAGTTACAACGCCGGGACATTCCTGCATATTATCACCGGCGGCGGCAAGTTACGGATTTTTTAAGAATTTTGAGGAACGCGGAGAGAAATTCCGCGAATATGTGAAAATTTTCACCGGAAATGAGCCTGAAAAATAAAAAAATGATAAATATAGAGAAAAATTTTCGATTTTGTATTTACAAGTAAAAGATTTTTTTATATAATATAATGTGCAGATAAATTTTAAAAACCCTGCGGCAAAGCAGTGATCTGATTCTGCCCTGCCGCACGAAAGATATATATACTTATAGGAGGTCCTGTATTATGGAAATCAAAATAACCAAAACTACATCGCCGAAAAAAAAGCAGGCTGATGATGAGCTTGTATTCGGCACAACTTTTACAGATCATATGTTTATAATGGATTATACCGAGGGCAAAGGCTGGCATGATCCGAGAATAGTTCCTTACGGCCCTATAGAACTTGAACCGTCCGCAATGGTTCTGCATTACGGTCAGGCTATGTTCGAGGGTATGAAAGCGTATTATGACGGTGACGATGTGCTGTTGTTCCGCCCGTATAAGAATATGGCGCGTACAAATATTACAAACGACCGTCTTTGTATTCCGCCGATTGACGAGGAATTTGCGGTAGAGGCTGTAAAGACGCTTGTAAGACTTGACAAGGACTGGGTGCCGAAATCAAAGAACACATCGCTTTATATCCGTCCGTTCATTATCGCGACAGAGCCGCATCTTGGAGTACGTCCGGCGCGCACATATAAATTTATGATTATACTTTCACCGGTAGGAACATATTACCGCGAGGGACTAAATCCTGTTAAAATATATATCGAGAGCAACTATGTCCGCGCAGTAAAAGGCGGTATCGGATATGCGAAAACAGCCGGAAACTATGCGGCAAGCATCAAGGCGCAGGTTGAGGCTGAGAAAAAAGGCTTTACGCAGGTTTTATGGCTTGACGGTGTAGAGAGAAAATATATTGAAGAAGTCGGAACGATGAATGTATTTTTCGTTATAGATGACGAAGTGGTAACTCCGGAGCTGAACGGAAGTATCCTTGCAGGTATTACCCGTGATTCGGTTATAGAAATGCTTAAGAGCTGGGGAATGAAAGTTTCGGAACGCAGAATTTCGATAGATGAAATATGTGACGCGGCAGCGAACGGACATCTCACAGAAGCGTTTGGTACAGGTACAGCCGCTGTAATTTCACCGATAGGCGAGCTGATATGGAAAGACCAGAACATAATTGTAAACGGCGGAAAAGTAGGCGATTTATCGCATAAACTTTACAATACAATAACCGGTATCCAGAGCGGCGAGATAGAGGACACGTTCAACTGGACAGTGAAAATATGACAATAAAAAACGGTCAATCCGAAAGGATTGGCTGTTTTTTTATTGTCATTGAATGAAGTCTGTGGAATTACTATATATCACGTGGGAGCGTTTCGATGTTCATATTGAATTACAAGATATCGCGTGGGAGCGTTTCGATGTTCATATTGAATTACAAGATATCGCGTGGGAGCGTTT
>CAZLOX010000040.1:0-13887 GCA_964561265.1 uncultured Lachnospiraceae bacterium | reverse complement strand
GGGACTTTGAAAAATAAAATCAAATATTCGAAAAAAACAAGCGTTATAACGGATTTATAATAATCTGCATAGAGTAGATTTGCCATCATTTTAAACCATTTTCATCATGCAGTATAACACTCTAAAGAATAAAAAAATCAACTTTTTTAATCAGTTGACAAAATTTAATATATTATGATATAATAAATAAAGTGATATAAAATTAAATAAGAAAACAGCGGCGGCTGTTCCGACTCTTCCATGAAAGGAGGAGTTTGTTATGGATATGAATATTTTAATACAGATAATTGAATTGATTATCCTGCTTGAAATAATTAAGTACATAAAAAAATAGCCGCCCCATTTCGCAGATAGGGCGACTGCGTTAGTATAACAGCTAACAAAAAGTTTAAACTAAGCGGAACGGTCAAAACCGTTTTATAGTTTTATTATATCACTAACAAAAAAGCGTGTCAAGCAGATTTTTCAATTTGTTTGGCACGTTTTTTTGTTTAGAAATTTATAATGCAAAGTCCTCTGAATTTCTTTATTGTACCTTGTAATTTTCTGAATAAATCAAAAATAATAAAATAATTTCAAAAGCATATGATATCTTTCCGATATATGGAAAGGTATCATTTTTTTATTACATTAAATCAGTATTTTCTTAAAACATTTTCAATGTCGATAATTTTGTGAAAAAGTCCCGTGAAGGTGTGAAATTATCACGGTTTACGCGGGCTACATTATAAATACCGCTTGTTATGATGTTCGTGCGGTAATCTGTATTCAGAATTTTTGTATAACCGCAGGAATCAACTATTGCATTTGCCGATTTATTTCTTGCGCCGTACGGAAACGCGAACGCAGTACACGGAACGCCCGTCGCTGATTCAATCTTCACTCTGTTCAATTCTATATCCTGTCTGCAAAATTCAGGATTGGACAAATAAAGTGAAAGCAGCTCGCCTTTTTCCAATTCATGCAGTGAATAGGTATGATTGCCGAATTCGACAAGTCCCGACTGCTGTATCTCTCTGATCTGCTCCCATGTTGCATATTCAGGATGATTGCTGTCGATAACTTCTCCGCATATCATAAAATTCGCCTTGAAATTAAATTCCTTCAAAAGCGGCAGGAAATAGGTGTAAATTCCGCTGTAACCGTCATCTGCCGTTATCAGTATAGGTTTGCTGTAAGTTGTTATAAGATTGTATACATGATCTATATCCGCGGTGTTGTTGCGGACACAGGTATATGCATAAATAAGTTCGGCATACTCCGATAAAGTTATAGGAGTATAACCCATATTTTTCATTGTCTGAAAATCCTCGCGCAGCATATCGGGCGAAATGGAATATGTTGACCATTCCTCCGGATTAGGCGTGATTTTGTGATACATTATCCCCGGCACACGCAGCGCGGAATAATAGCGGATTATCGCTGAATATTTATCTTTATTAGCACCTGATACATTTGAATTGGCAACCGGAATAAGTATTCCTGCCGCAGATGCTGTTGATACGCACATCGCAAATAAAAGAGTGAATATCAGTATGGATTTTAAAATATTTTTTTTCATAATTACCCTTCTACATCTCCATAAATATAACTTCTCAAGATGTCTGAACGCAAAAAACGCGCCCTTTTTTATATCTTTCTCAAATTCATATTAAAAATACCGTTCTGCTATATGCAAAATATAACAGAGCGGTATTTTTTAACAATATTAATGAGTCTTCACAGAGAAAATCTACTGTGTTTGCCTGCTCTTATTGACCATAAACCATGCCTTGTCTTACAGCGTAATCATAGAAAGCACCGATAAATTCAGCATCGTCACTCTTAACACCAAGGTCTTCAGCAACAATCTTAGCAATGTCATCAACTGCTGTTTCATACCATGTATACTTTGTATGACCTTCATAAACCTGTGTCAGTGAGAAAGGAATGTAATAATCATCACCCGATACGATAAGGTTATAATCGTGAAGCGGATAATATGATGTTACAAACTGCTGGAGAATTTCTTCAGCATAAGGGCTTGTAAGATTTACTTTGAAGTATCTTGGATTATTTGAATAATACTCTACTTCAGGGAGTGAATCTGCTCTTTCGCCTGAATAACGGAGATAGTCTTTTGCTACGCCGTCAAGGTAAAGCTGCTGAACGATTGCGTGAGGATAAGCAGCTTCTGTGAACGCATACTTCCATTCAACCTTCGGGTTAGCGCATCCGCCTGTGTATCTGAAGATATAAGGCAGTCTTGTTCTGTCAGCAACAGAATTTAATTTATACTGTCTGATAGCGCCGTCAGGAATCTGAACAGCAGTATCAACTGTTTCTTCCAAACCTGTTACAGGATTTGTAACAGTTGTGCGAACATAATCAGCAACTGACTGATGGTCAACGATTTCTTCGTCTACGAATGACCATGAGCCAACCAATTCAACTTCAGCACCGTCCATAGGAACGCCTTCTACATAAAGAACCTGATAATATCTGTAAGGATATTCAGCTTCATAACCAACAGTTACCCACTCATAGTTAAGCGGTCTGCCTGCCATGATAAGAACATCGTCATACCATGTGCAAGGTTTGCCGTTGATGATATCGTTCATAGGATCAACATACTGTGTGCCGCCTGTGTAATAATCAGGACCTGAGAGCTTAAGCCAGTTGATTGTGCGTGCATAATCGCCGATAGCATTTTCAACATACTCTTTATAAGCCTTGTCACCAGCCATGAAGTTGTCCTTGAAGTAATAGTTGCCGTTAGCATCCTGATATGTTGCTTCTGTGTAATAAGCATCAGCCAGAGCCCACATTCCGCCGTTCAGACCATAGTTATTGAGCGGATTGTCAGCAGGATTGCCAAATTTTTCAGCGTGCTCGCCGTAAACCAGAGTTACATCCTTAAGAGCGCCGTTTACCCATGCGTAAACGTCAAAACCAGCATAATCAAATGTGCCTACAACATTTTCGGTTTCGCCTGAATCAACAACCCAGTCAGTTGCCTTGTCTGCTGCTGAAAGACCTGCATAAAGTCTTGAATAAATACGGTAAGGATATCTTGCTTCCCAGAATTCAGGTTTCAGCTGAGTCTGAGCTTCAGGAATACCTGCGTATGTAGTTTTGCCTGTTGCATTGTTGTCGAGATAAAGTTCAACAACTTCGAGGAACGGATAGTCAGCCTCATAATAAGCGTGCTTCCATTCAACTTTTCCGGCATAGCCGTTTACATAAGTTTCGTTAGCTTCCGGGCAATAATACAATTTACCGTAATTACTTGAGTAAATGTTATCTTGGTCATAGCCCAGGAATGAGTCATTGCTGCAAGCCATAGCTGACAAAGAGCTGACAGCAAGAGCAAACGTTACAGCAGCTGTAACTGCTTTTTTCAACATTTTCATTGTGTTATCCTCCCTAACATTCTAAAAAGATATTTTATATACTTAATGCATTTACTTTATAAATAAGTGCAGGCAAAGTTATACTCATAAAGTCAAACTGCATATGTATACATGGAAATACATTGAAACGGAATCAAAAATAATTCCAAAATCAATCCTACAAATCCAATTATACATACTTTTTGTTAATTTGTCAATCCCTTTAACGATAATTTTTAATAAAAAGTTTAAAATATTTAATTCTTAAACATATATCGGAGTACATTCAGATGTTTTTTTGTGATTTTCTATAAACTTTATTGCTCTCTGCAGACGCGCCCGAATACGCAAAGCAAGAATTTCAGTATTTACTGGCGGATTTTCTGATAAATCCCGTCTTGTATTTTGGAAAGGTTTGCTGTATAATATATATCATAATTATATTCTGAATATATATGGAGGAAAAATATTATGAAAAAATACAGAATGGATAACGGATGGTTTTTTCATGAGGGAGGGTATCTGAACAGCGCGCAGCGCGGACACGCATACACATATATGGCAGCCAAAGCGGGAGGAAATCCCGACGCGCTGACTCCGCCTTTCGGCGACGGCTGGGAACGCGTCGATCTGCCGCATGATTTTGCAGTCGGGCATGAATTTGACGAATCGGAAGGGCCTGCAAGAGGCTATAAGGCAAGAGGACAGGCATGGTATATGAGAAGATTCCGTCTTGATGAAAGAGATTCTGAAAAGCAGATACTGGTCGAATTCGGCGGTGTTGCCACTCATGCGGCAGTTTACTGCAACGGCTCTGTTGTCGGCAGGAATTTCTGCGGATACAACTCATTCGTCTGCGATATATCGGATATGGCTGTATTCGGCGACAGCGTGAATACGCTTGCTGTATTTGTCGATGCTGAACCCATTGAAGGATGGTGGTATGAGGGCGCCGGCATATACCGCCATGTTGATCTGTATATTAAGGAAAAACTTCACACAGCTCATCAGGGTATATTTGTAAATCCGCGCCGTATGTCGGAAAATATATGGGACACGCAGACCGAAATCGAGGTTGAAAATTCATCATATATAGGAAAGAACGCTGAAGTTGAAGCATATATTGAAAATGAAAAGGGCGATATCGTATCATCCAAAGTAAATAAATTCATAAAAGTTTCCTCGGGTTCGCGCGCATTGGTGAAACTCAGTATAGAAATGCACTCGCCGAAGCTGTGGGATGTGGATTCGCCGAATCTTTACAGACTTGTCTGCTGTATATATGACGGCGGCAGACTTGCAGACAAAACAGAAACAAAATTCGGCTACAGAACCATTGAAATATCCGAAAATGACGGATTTTTCCTCAACGGACGCCGCGTTCAGCTTTTCGGCACCTGCAATCATCAGGACCACGCCGGAGTCGGAGTTGCCGTTCCGGATTATGTGAACGAGTACAGAATACAGCTTTTGAAGGAACTCGGCAGCAATGCCTACCGCTGCGCGCACGGAAATCCCGACAGCTATATATTGGATCTGTGCGATAAATACGGTCTGCTTGTAATAGACGAAAACCGCAATTTCAACTCATCGCCCGACGGGATAAGGGAAGTTCAGTCTATGGTAAGATACGGACGCAATCATCCGTCCGTTATAATATATTCACTGTTTAACGAAGAGCCGCATCAAGGTACTGCAACAGGAAAAAAATTAGCGTCACGGCTTGCGTGCGAAGTCAGAAAACTTGACAATTCAAGATTTCTTCTCGGCGCGATGAACACCGGACATTTTGAAGAGGACGGATGCGGAGAACTGCTTGATATTACCGGCTTTAATTATGTCACTCATATTCTTGACGAGTTCAGAGAGAAATTTCCTTATCAGCCCATGCTCGGTTCGGAAAACAACAGCGCATTCCAGACGCGCGGAGTATATAAGACCGATGATGACAAGCATGAGATCGACTGCTATGACACAGTCGCGGCAGATTGGGGAAACACTCACCGTGACGGTTTCCGCCAGATAGACACGCGTCCGCATATTATGGGTATGTTCATATGGACAGGCTTTGATTACCGCGGCGAACCTACGCCGTACAGCTGGCCAAGCATAGGCACTCAGTTCGGAATTATGGACTCATGCGGATTTAAAAAGGACGCATTTTATCTCAACAAAGCGTATTTTACTGACACTCCGATGATTCATATTCTGCCGCACTGGACGCATGACGTTCCCGAAGGCACTCCGATAAAGGTTATGGCCTGCACAAACTGCGATGAAGCGGAATTGTTCCTTAACGGCAGATCGCTCGGAAAAAAGAGCATCGACAAATACGATATGCAGGAATGGAGCGTTCCGTACGAAAAAGGCACTCTTCTGATGTACGGTTACAGAAACGGCGGAAAAGCGGCTGTGGACGAGGTGAAAACAGCCGGAAAACCCGTGAAAATCATAGCGAAAGCCGCGCGCAGCTTTGTTTATGACGGCTGCCGCGACACAGTTGTGGTCAATATATGGACAGTTGATGAAAACGGAGTTATTGTTCCGACCGCCGGCAACCGTGTATCTGTATCCGCGTCCGGCGGAAAAGTAATCGGCATGGGCAACGGCAATCCGAACAGCCATGAAAAGGACAAATCCGACACAAGACTTCTGTTCAACGGATACGCGCAGGCAATTATAGAACACACCGGCGGAAAAGAAATACGCATAAAAGTCGAATCCGACGGACTGGAAACAGCAGAGATAACAGCGGCTGTAAGAGAAAATCCGTGCAGGATAAAATATCTTGGCGAAGTGTCAGAAACATATATCGAAACATGGCGCATGAAGGCGGAACTGTCAGACGATATGCCGGATCCGGATGTAACTATTGCGGACAGCGATATGAACTCATGGAGCGTATATACAATAGGCGGAGAATATGACGCGCGCTATAATGACAGAATGGGCTACGGTCTTTACAAAACAAAAGCCGCCGTTCCGGCAGACGGCAAAAAGCACGCGCTTATATTCAGCGATATCCGCGGAGATATGGTATATGTTTATATAAACGGAAAACAGGTATTTAAAAAAGAGTGCAGACACGGCGAAAAGGTAGATATTCCGCTCGGAGATATGAGCGATGAAATTTCAGTTGACGTGATAATACACAGCAGCGGCAAGGAAAACAGCGCCGGAATGAAAAAAAGCGTTGTTATAGCCGATATGGTGAAGTAAAAACATATAAAAACCCGAACCGCAGGCATTAAAGCGGTTCGGGTTTTTTCATCTATGAAAAAATTTTTACATAAGGCAGTTAAAATTGTAATTGCTGTAATTATATTTTTTATAGTATTTACTGTAAAAGTAAAATAACCGCTCCATCGTCCCAAAGATGTACGGTTATTTTATAACTAATAATCAAGGGCTGACCGTTTAACTGTCTTGCCTTTTCCTGTTTTTATTTTATCATACAAACACCGCTTTGTCAATAATTTTTCCAAAAATACTGTAATCCAAATTCAAAAAATATATTGACAAAATTCTGTTTTGTGGTATAATAAAAAGAAAAATATTACTTTTAAATTTAAGGAGGAATTTTATTATGGCAAAATATGTTTGTCCAGTTTGCGGCTATGTTCACGAGGGAGATTCCGCTCCGGAAAAATGTCCTCAGTGCGGCGTAGACGGCGCTAAATTCACAAAAATGGATGAGGGTTCAGCTCTTAACTTTGTATGCGAACACGTAATCGGTGTTGGTGCAAAAGACAAGATCGAAGCTGACGTATATGACGGCTTGAAGGCAAACTTTGAAGGCGAATGCACAGAAGTTGGTATGTACATAGCTATGTCAAGACAGGCAATCAGAGAAGGTTATCCTGAAGTAGGCGAATTTTATATGAGAGCCGCTCTTGAAGAGGCTGAACACGCTGCAAAATTCGCAGAACTTCTCGGCGAAGTTGTAACACCTTGCACAAAGAAAAATCTCCAGCTCAGAGCAGAGGCTGAATGCGGCGCTACAGCAGGCAAGCTCGAACTCGCTAAAAGAGCAAAGGAACTCGGCTATGACGCAATCCATGACACAGTTCATGAAATGGCCAAGGATGAAGCGCGACACGGCAAAGGCTTTGAGGGTATGCTCAAGAGATATTTTGGTTAATTGTATTATCCATATAAAAAGAACAAGGGAGCATTTTTGTGTTCCCTTGTTCTTTTTATATCTATATTTCCCATCCTAAGCAGTAAATATATTTTTAAGAAAACCAAAAGGACAGCGCGAATGCTGTCCTTTTGGTTAAATTTATTGTATTGCATCGTATTCTTCATCACTAAGCAAATATGCATCTCTTATAGTATATCTACTACTGCCAGACAACTCAAATTTCCCAACTACTTTTATATTCTCTCCCTTATTTATTTTAAGCAAATCATCACTATTTGCAAAATAAATATATGTATCTGAAAAGAGACTCTCACCTGCTAAAGCATAAACCATATACCCCCAAGAGCAAGCACATCTAATATAATCATCACCAATATAATTTACAACAGCACCTGTTGTAAAAATTTTACCGTCATATTTTGTTTTAGCAACATTGATATTACCTTTTGCTTCTTCTTCTATTTCAAACAAATTTATTCGCTCCGCTTTTGCAAGCATATCTGACTTAAGCAATTCAATATAGCTATTCATTGCCGATACAAGCGTTTCATAATTATCAATTTTTTCTTTTTCTTCATCTGTTAAATTATTATATTTTTCCTCGGCTTCATCAATAGCTGTTTTACTATCTACCGTAACCTGCCCAATATTATCAATCATTTTTTCCACATTTTTTATTTTAGATATATCTGTAATGTAACTACCCATATAAAAAGTAGTCATTATAGCCAAAGAGATTCCTGCTATAATAATTCCTGCTATTGATAGTCCCCTTTTTATGGGTTTTCTTTTTGACTTTACTAAAGTAACAATAGCTAAGATAATAGCCACTATATCCAATAAAATACCAATGCGTAAGAATGCTGTTAAAAATCCAACAATTGATAATATAAATGCCAATATACCAAGTACACTTGTTTTGGCAGGCTGATTTACCGCTGCTGTCTGTACCGGAACAAGCGTATTTCCGCATTTTTCGCAGGCAACCGCATTATCTTCCATTTCATTTCCGCATTTTGAGCAATATTTCATAATATTCCTGTCCTTTCTTTATTTATCTAAATTGTTTGTTGTATATTCTTCTATGAATTTATAAATACTTTTGATTCCCGTATCACGATTTTGTTTATTACCATATGAACGAGTTGAAAAAATCACTTCATCATTTTTGATGTATTGAACAATTAGCCTATATTCTTTTTTTAATTGATTCATCTGAGGTGTTACAAATGAATGCAAATTATTATCAATAACAAATTTTCTAAATTCCGTTAATGCATTTATGCATTCATCAAACGATGTATAATCTTTTGACTCTCCTATTGGTTGCTGCGGGATTTGGCTGTTATTATTTGGATAAAGTATAAACCGCCATTTGTTATCTCGTTTCTTTATTCTGTATCCATTCATAGATACCCCTCCTAAAATTTATATCATATCTATATTATAATTACTTTTTCGGTAAATGTCAATAATATTTTTACTTTATAGGTTAAATAATTCAAATAAAGTTACGATTAAGGTAAAATTAATCTGGGAGTTGATGTATATGACATTTGGCGAAAGATTAAAAGAACTGCGTGAAGATAATAACGAGAAACAAAAGGATATTGCAGAGCTGCTGTTTGTTTCAAACAAGGTTATAAGCGATTATGAAAGAGGAATACATTTTCCGCGTGATGAGCGCATTATTACTATGCTTGCCAATCATTTCGGGGTAAGTATTGATTACCTTTTCGGTATCACAAACATAAAAAATCATACATACAGCAACGATTTTTTAATCATATTTCATTCTCTGACACCGGATCAGAAAAATGAGGTTATAGATTTTATGCAGTTTCTCGCATCAAAAAATACTTAAATGCCGTCAGCCATAAATGCAGTAATTTTCAAGGGTCTGTTTAACAGGCTCTTTTTATTTTATATTAACCATTTAGCGTATTTACTCTTAATGATATCTATTTGTATTACATTTAACAATCATATTATATCATATGGTAGTTGAATTGTCAAGAGTATAATTAAAATATAAGTTGATATAATATTATAAAGCAATAAAGGAAGTGTTATTATGGAAATAGAACCTTTAAAAATAAAAAGACGCGGAGAGGACGGAAACAGAATAATCACTGTCAGAATTAAGGAAGATATTTTAGCCGGTCTTGACAAACTTGCCGCAGAAACCAACTATTCAAGAAACGAACTGATAAATATTATACTCCGGCATGGCGTGGAAAATATTATAATAGAATAAATTCCGTATTATTTCTGAAATTTTCTATAATTTCTCAAAAAAATATTGCAAAAACGCTTGAAAAACAGACTATTATGTTATATAATTAGAATCAGAGAACTATCGGTATAGAAAAGAGATGACAGATATGAAATGCCCTCATTGCGGACACGATAACGACAAGGTAATCGACTCGCGTATTGCAGAGGCCGGAAGCGCAATAAGACGGCGACGGGAATGTCTTTCGTGCGGCGGACGTTTCAGCACTTATGAACGCGTTGAGTCGGCGCCGATTATCGTTATCAAAAAAGATAATTCAAGACAGGAATATAATAAGGAAAAAATCACCTCGGGAATAATGCGCGCCTGCGTTCAGCGCCCTGTCAGCTACGATGATATGCAGTCAGTCGCGTATGATATCGAAACGCAGCTTATACACAGCGGCATTAAGGAGATCTCAAGCTCGGAAATAGGCGATATGGTGCTTAAACGGCTGAGAGAGCTTGATGAGGTGGCTTATGTGCGTTTCGCGTCGGTTTACAAAAGATTTGACGATATCAACAGTTTTATGGAAGAACTTGACCGGCTGAAACAAACAAGAAAACAGAACTGACTATTTGCATACGGAGGAATAATATGACGATAACTTATCCGATAGACAACAGCCTTTATATAAACGTCACAAACCGCTGTACAAACAGCTGCGGTTTCTGCATCCGTCATACTCCGTCGGGAGTGGGCGATGTTGACCTCTGGCTTGAGCGTGAACCGACAAGAGATGAAATATATCAGGCAATAGAAAAAAATGACCTGAACAGATATAAAGAGCTTGTATTCTGCGGTTACGGCGAACCCGGTTACAGAATGGAGGATATCGCGTATGTGGCGCATAAAATAAAGGAAAATCACGATATCCCTATCCGCATAAACACCAACGGACACGCGAATAAAATTGCCGGAAAAGACGTCACGCCGCTTTTAGACGGATGTGTGGATATAATTTCAATAAGTCTGAACGCAAGTGACGCGGAAAAATACAATGAAATATGCAAATGCGATTTCGGTACAGACGGATTTTATGAAATGCTTGATTTTGCAAAAAAAGCGAAAAAATATGTTCCGCGCGTTATTTTAAGCGTTGTGGACGTTATCGGCGAAGATGAAATAGAAAAATGCCGCAAAGTGTGCGAAAGCGTTGGGTGCGAATACCGCGTGCGCGTTTACAGCGAATAAGAGGAGGTATTTTATGCTTGAAGGAAAAACCGTTGTGCTTGGAGTCACAGCCGGAATTGCCGCGTATAAAGCCGCCTCGCTTGCAAGTATGCTTGTAAAACAGCACGCAAATGTCCATGTTCTTATGACGAAAAACGCGCATAATTTTATAAATCCCAGAACTTTTGAGGCGCTTACTTCAAATAATTGTATAACCGATACTTTCAA
The DNA here is from genome assembly GCA_964561265.1 of uncultured Lachnospiraceae bacterium. Classification (GTDB taxonomy): domain Bacteria; phylum Bacillota; class Clostridia; order UBA1381; family UBA1381; genus JAFLUR01. Next base: position 2,696 of record CAZLOX010000040.1, on the reverse strand, counting down.
CAGGAATTTTGAGTATAAAATCGGGCATATTTCCCTGGCAAAGAGCGCGGATATATTTGTGATTGCTCCGGCAAGCGCCGATATTATCGCAAAAACCGCCTGCGGTATAGCCGATGATATGCTCACGACCACTTTCCTCGCAGCAAGCTGTCCGAAACTTATCGTTCCGGCAATGAATACTGCGATGTATGAAAATAAAATTACGCAGGATAATATAAAAAGGCTTGCTGATTTCGGCGTGGATATTATGGAACCCGATTCGGGCCGTCTTGCGTGCGGCGCTGTCGGAAAGGGAAAATTTCCAAGCGAAGAGAAAATACTTGAACTTATTGTAAATAAAATTTCAAGAGAAAAAATCCTTGCCGGCAGACGCGTGCTTATAACGGCAGGAGCAACGCGTGAAAAAATTGACCCTGTGCGGTATATCACCAACCACTCCAGCGGAAAGATGGGCTACGCGTTAGCGCGCGCGGCAGTCCGCTATGGCGCGGAAGTGACGCTTATAAGCGGAAAAACCAATCTTCCAATACCTCAGGGGCTGCATTATATCGAAACCGAAAGCGCGGAGGATATGTTCGGCGCAGTAAAAAATCATTTTGCTGAAAGTGATATTATAATAAAAGCGGCCGCTGTGGCAGATTATACGCCGTCCGCGGTATCGGATGAAAAAATCAAAAAATCCGGTACGGATATGACCCTGCAGTTAAAACGAACCGCTGACATTCTCGCATATATCGGTTCTCACCGCCGCGTTGGTCAGTTTATATGCGGTTTTTCGATGGAAACGGAAAATATGTTGGAAAATTCAAGAAAAAAGCTTTTATCGAAAAATATAGATATGATAGCCGCAAATTCGCTGAAAGAGGACGGTGCCGGATTCGGCGTGGATACGAATATTATAACTCTTATAGACAAAGACGGCGAATACCCGCTTGAAAAAATGTCAAAGGATATGGCGGCTGAAAAAATACTGCAGAAAATTTATGAAAAAACAAAGGATAAAAACGATGAATAAAGCCGAATCATTTATAGAAAATCATACCCTGCCGGTACTGATATCGCTTATGCTTATCATTGCGTGCTGTTTTGCCGCCGTGTTTTTTATAAAGCCGTCCGCGCACGCAGACAGGCATCAACCCGATGATATATTTATATCGGATGAAAACGACAATCGTCTTTCATATAACATACGCGGAGAGAACGAAGCGCGGCAGTTTGCGGAAATATATCTGAACAATACCTTCCCGCTCTGCGCGGAACATGAATGTCACTGCCTGCAATGCGGCAGCGGATATATGATATACCGCGGCAGTGTAAACAATGCGTTTGACAGTTACTATAATCTGTCCCCCGCCGTATCGGTGACACAGTCCGGCACCGTTAATTTACATATACACAGAATCCTGAACGAACTGACGAATTAAAGCGCAGTTCAGTAAAAATAAAGGCGGTGCGGGTATGATAAATATATGTGTTATTGATGATGACAATACCGGAGCGGATATTCTGAAATCGGTATTTGCCGGTACGGACGGAGTGGAAATATCCGATAATTTCCGTGAAAGCGCCGACATTATAGTATATCTGAGCGGTCGGAAAGCGGAGATCAGAAATATCCGCCCGAAAAGCGTTGTGATATTTTCTGATAACAGACTTGTAAAGACCGACGTTGAAATAAGCGCTGTTATATGCGGATTATATGAAAAATCAACCGTTACCGCGTCAAGCATAGATATTTCGGAAAACACACTGAATTTTGTGTATTGTATGCAGCGTTCGCTCGTCACGCTCAGCGGTGAAACTGTGGATATCGGCGAAATAAACGTACAGTCCGAATGGATGTGTCTTGATAAAGTTCTTGCTGCGATTACTGCAAGAATAATTTGCCGCGGCGCTCCGGATAATAATATGTATATTAAAAAACTCTGATTCGGTCAGAGTTTTTTAAAGCCTGTATATAATTAAACAGGAGGCTTTTAATCAGATAATCTATACTCGCAATTACAAATAACTTCAAGGAGGAAACTACAATGAATATGAATGAAAAAGTAAAAAAAATGCTGGAAATTCTTGATGAAATGTACCCGAATCCTGAATGTTCACTTACATATGACACTCCGCTGCAAATGCTCATAGCCACTCAGCTCTCGGCTCAATGCACAGATAACTGCGTAAATAAAGTCACTCCGGCGCTCTTTAAGAAATATCCGACAGTGCATGACTTTGCCGCCGCTGATATAACTGAACTTGAAAACGATATACGCCCGACGGGATTTTATAAGAATAAAGCGAAAAATATCAAAGCCTGCTGTCAGAGGCTGATTGACGCGTACGGCGGAGAAGTACCGGATAATATGGAGGATCTGCTCACTCTTGCCGGAACGGGACGCAAAACGGCAAATCTTGTTCTGGGCGATATTTTCGGCAAAAGCGCCGTTGTTGTGGACACGCACGCGTCACGCATTGCGCGGAGAATCGGACTTACAAAACAGACCGACCCGACAAAAATTGAATTTGAACTTAAAGCGATAATTCCCGAAAAATCACAGCTGAGAATGTGTCATCAGTTTGTATCGCACGGACGCGCGGTATGCAGTTCACGGAAGCCTAAATGCACGGAATGCGGTCTTTATGAAATATGCGCGAGAGAAGGAGTCTGAATGGATAGTATAAAAAATATTCTGCTTAATTCCGGC
>CAZLOX010000039.1:0-13928 GCA_964561265.1 uncultured Lachnospiraceae bacterium | reverse complement strand
ATGAGTGGTATTGGCAGCAAAGAGTAAAGATTCCATTAAAATTCTTGTTATCTAAATCTGCCATAGAGGAAGCGGGGATTGAGGACATTACAATGGAATATGAACCCTCTTTTTATTCACAGGCAATTTATGACCTCTCAGGGCACAAATACTCATTATCTGACTTGGAGTACCTTCCAAATGGTATCTATATCAATAACGGCAAGAAGTTTATCAAATAAGTTATTTGAGCGACATTTATAAATGAAATCTACGAATGTGTAAGATTGCTTTATTTTCTATTCTTCATCAACGCTCTCACCTTTCCCGGGATGTATGTAAAGATCTTTATAGAAGCGATAGCCTCCGGTGTAATCTGATACCAGAATGTCAAGGTTTAATTCAGTCTGGCTGCATACGATGCTGACAATGGCCCTCTAAGGAATTATATCTTGTCTAAGGCGCAACCCACGTTGATATGTACGATGAAGAACCGTTCGTGGCGGAATCTGTTATAAAGTTATCAGAGTTCTTTAATCAGAACCTTAACCACCAAACCAATTAACGCTATGAGTAAAATACTTGTGATAGCCGGGCATCCGGATTATAAGCATTCTCCTTGTACTGTGCTTTCGCTCGGTTTCATTGTTTTCTGACACATAGAACTGACTGACGGTGTCTACAAGGTCTCTTGGACAGAGCCGACAGGCACAGACGTAAGCCTGAACTTCATGCCTCGCGAAAATAAGCTTCACGGTGTGATTTTCTTCCCTAAATGGGTTCAGGAACATCCTGAAATCACGGTATGCTATCAGAACGAGCATATTCCTTTGATGGAAGAAAGCCGTGAGAAATATGAGAACTATCCAAAATATGTAGTTCCTGAGTTTGGTGAAATCTTCTTCGCAAAGAATGAAGGTGCAAACAACGAGAAGGTCATTTCACAAGCTCCCTATGACGGCATGGTTGATGACATTGTGAGCGGCAGACTTGACTTTACCAAGTGATATAACATTGAAATTAATAGCTATAGGTTCATTATAGCTGTAGGATCTTCAACCATCACCTTACGAAAAAGCTTCCGATCCGCAATATACGGTCGGAAGCTTTGTCTGATAGAATATATTTTTGACTCTATTGTGCTTTCTTTCCGAAAAGGAAGCGTAGGGGACGAGCAACGCGGGCTGCCCAGGCTGATTCTTCGTGGGGAGCACCGTAGTCGATGTAGCTGTCAAGGTTCTTACCGTACTGATAGCCTTTCTCTTGTGCCTTTAGGAGAGCTTTCGTTTCCCACGGGCCATAGTGGAAATCGATTGTAGACGTGCCGTGATCAAAATAGATGCGGTGGGTGGAAGGGTCGGGAAGGGCTTTTTCAACGTAATTTATCATCGCATCTCCGAATCTATTGCCGGCGTTAAGCGAACCATACCAATGGGTGGAGAGGCACCCGGCTCCTCCGAAAGTTTCCGGATATTGGCATATAAGATATAAAGACATCAAACCTCCCATGCTTGAGCCCATTACCGCTGTGTGGTCCCGATCGGAGAGTGTCGGATAAGAGGAGTCGATTAGAGGCTTGAGCGTGTTGACCACAAAGTCAGCATAACTGTCGCCCATGATTGGTCGTCCCTTTAATTTAACTTCCTCCATAAGATCTTCAAGGCCGGAATCTTTCACAGCTTTCTGTGGCATAAGCCGGGAAACTCTTGTTGCAGGGTCGCTGTGTATGCCTACTATTATCATCGGCTCGATCTCACCTTGTTCGATCATGCGGCAGGGAGTGACATCCATTTCCCATGATTGATGATTCCAAGTGGTGGAAGCATCGAAGAGATTCTGTCCGTCGTGCATATAAAGCACCGGATAATGTTGCTCTGCGCTGAAACCATCCGGTAACCACACATCAACATCGATGGTATCATTGAGCTGGGGAGACACGACCTCAAGGCGTTCGATAGTTCCACACTCCACTTTCTGGAGCGGAGAGGAGGCGAAAACAGCCGATGCTGAAACCATTAAAGAGGGGAGAAGCAGGAGATGTTTTGCATTCATTTTTGTATAAGATATAAGTCATTGATATACAAATATACAAAATATGGCAGGAACGGCAAAATGGTTGGATAACTAATTTGGCGAGATAGCCATATTCATATATCCGCAACCAACATCTTCCGGTGATAAGTGATGAAAAAATAGCTGCGATAGAGACATCTGATTAATGAACTTATTGGAAAAGTTATTATAGATTGTCAAAGCATAGTTTTTGCAGAATCAAATATAAGCATTATCTTTGCAATCACAAAGTGCCTCTGGAGACTTTAGTCGCTCCTGTTAGCACTATAAAAAAAGTCCAAGTCAATGCTGCCACTTAGTCGGGCAGCATTGCTTTTTTATATCCCACCCTTACTTCACAGAGTCATGATACTTTATAATAGCTATGAAACACAATATTCCCTCCTGTTTAGCTCGTTAGAGTTTCTCGGGCAGGGTTCGCCGTTTTACATGCAATCCATACAGTGGACAATAGGGAGAATTAAGGCAAGTATGGAACATTCGGAACTACCGGGCTACCTATTTTTGAGGAACGAAAAAATATGGAGACTCACTGGAATGAAGAATATGAAAAGCGAAGCGATACTTGCCGATTCTCCCTGACGCAGTAACTTTGCATGGTAAAACGCCGCCTGACGGGGAGTTTAGAGGAACAAAGGAACTATGGGGTAGACACCTTAATAAAAATAAAGAAAAACGTTCTATATTATTATAAATAAACCTTTTAGATTACGATACTTATTAGAATGGTATCATCTTAAAATATCTCTATCTTTAGTGTAAGACTCAATGAAATACTCTTAAGCCTGTTTTGTGAGGATGAAAAGACTTGATGTATTCTAAACGTACAAGTTCGTTTAAAAGGCTCTTATGAAAGTCATCATTAGGGTAAGTTGGCCTTTTGTCTGATTTCAAAATATCTGAATAGGAGGAACCCATTTGTGAAAGTATATTAGGCACGAGTGTTCCATCTTTTCTAATGGATTTTAGCCACAATTCTTGTTTCCAGTCATTAGGAGTTTCCCGTGATACGAGTGAAAGTATCTCTGATCCTTTCCACTGACCGGTTTCATCCGATTTAATTAATATCTCAGATGCAAACTTCATAAGTGACGCATCATTGCATATTGTAGATGGAGAAATTGTCCAAAACACATTTTCTTTCTCCTTTTTTGAAAGAACAGAAGAGTTTAATAGGTAAATTGCCGATTTTGGTGTAATAGACAACTCCTTATCTTCAACATAATGAAAATATTGTTGTGGACTACTCTCAATTAAGATACCGAGATTGTCAGTATTATCTAAGCAGTTCAGGAAATTATCTTCGCACTTCACAATGTTGGATTCAACAAGATTCTTAAATCTTGAACTGTCTAAGGTTGACAAAGAATCTTCAGGTGTTACCTCAAATTTAAGAGATGCTGACAGTTTTTTGTGAATCTTTATGGGTAATATGTCGGAGATTAAAAGTTCTTTACAGAGATTCCAATCCGGTGTTGAGCTAACCACACATTCATTCGGAGTGGTTGTAGAGATATTTTCATATCCCCTTTTAATAAACTCTATCAGTGGTTCATTCAGACCCTTTGACTGATAATATGTACAGACATTTTGCCAAACCGGAATAACAAGGTCATTGGCTACTGTAAGTTCTAGGGACGGTTTCTCTACTAAGGCTATATTGGATATCCGACTGTTTTGTTCCCTTAGATATGAAACCTTCTGGTCCTCCGTTAAATTAAGATTATTAACCACAAAGAGACAGCCTGTTTCAGTTTCATTAGGTTCATGGGATCTAAGAACTTCTAATGTCAGATTTATATTTTCCTTGTCGGTCAAATATTGAATAAATTCGTCAGACCCGGAGGAAAGAATAGAAGAAAAACTTGGATGCCCGTCGGATGTCCCAAGAATAGTTAAAAGGACTAATTCAATATTCTCATAATTTATGACGAATGAGTTGTTGCTGACTACAGTATCAATCAGTACTTTCGGAGCTTCCGTAAGTCTTTCAAATATACATGCAGATATTAGTTCGTTAATCCTTGAATCTCCAATAATCGCAAGGTTATTGATTAAAAAACTAAAGTTGCTCTCTAACCAATCTTGAGTACACTCAGGTAGAGTTTGTGTATACTTACACCATAATGCCTTTAATGTCTCAGACTCTGAGGTCTGAGAGTATTCGTCAGCCAAAATCCATGTAGTTTCTTCATCCCAAGTGAAATAATCACCAAGGACTTCATCTTTATGCTTCCCCACCTGTGAATAGCAATAAAGAAAATCCTGTGGTAAATCGCTATTTTTAATCCGTTTCACTAAAGCATTAAACTTAGCTTCCAATGGACCTTCCCTATGCTCATATAGATAATCGAGAATGTCGATATTTAGAATAGAAAGATGATCAAAATGAGAAAGTTTCAGTAACTTCACCAAATTTTCAAGATGATTAAAATGGAATTGATAGTCCTGATTCCTATGTAACTTCATGTTCAGCAGCCAGTCGTTATCTGTTTCAGACAACATCCCGTCATAGAAGAATGAGATATAGTCGTAATAGTTCTCATCAATATAACCCTCTTGTAGGAAGAGAATCAACATATCAGGTAGCCCGATCTCCTTGAAACACGGAAGGTTAGCCGCATTAGGAAAATTAGTGAGATAGAAGCCCAAAGGTTTTCGTGTAACTTGAGCATACTTATAATTAAGCATTTGGCGTTTCTGCCGAATTTTATCCTGATGGTCTTTTTGAATACTTGACAGCTTTTCCTCTAGTTTAAAATTTTTGGCGATTGTAGATATTCTAATATTGCTGAAAGAATACAAGGAACTTGTATCATATCTTCGGTAAGAATCCCAATACCCATACTCAAAGCTATTTAAATTTAATAGTTTTTCAAATAAGTCATCAGAAGATGATATCTCAGTTAAAGAATGGAATTGCCTATCTATCCGGATAAACCCGGCTGTTGGTATATTTAACTCCATAAGAAGATTACTCATAAAGGAAAGGCGGATGTCAATGATAGATTTATCACGGGACTGAATAATCTGATTTTCCATTTCCAGTAGTTCTTTTTCCTCACAAGAGAACTGTTTTTTAACCTCCTCCTCTATCTTATCGCGTTGTTGTAATGCCTGATAAATTTTCCCTTGTCTTCTATGTAAGGAATTAAAGTCTTTAGGATAGAAATTCTTATAAACTATCATACCTAATAGCTTAGTCATGTTTAGACGTTTCTCATCTTCAATAGATAACATTCTTCGATACTGACAAAACTCGTTGATTATATTTATTAACAAGCGCATATCATGGATAAAGAACGCCATATCAGATATAGCATCGTCCGAAATTAGTTGATCGGATACTCCATTATCAAGGAGTTTCTTTTTTAATATATCTTTAGAATTGGAACCGTTAATGAAAGGGATAACGGTCACTATATGATCAAAAAACTTTACTCTATCCTCATCTTTGAACATATCATCTTTTATAGCATACACGAAGGTAATATGGCGGTCAACAATTTTTGACTCGTTGAGAAGCATTGATAGCTCACGGAGCTTAAGAAAAATAGATGAGGTGTTGAATCTGTCAAGGTCTTCAATTACTATGATATTATATTCCGTCTGACTAAAGAAATATAGTATTTCATCAAGGTGATGATTAAAAATAGAATTTTCACTTTCCATCTTAATCTCCGCACCTTTAATTTCAATCTTATCAACTCGGTATTTATGATAGACCTTGGAAACTTCTGGAAGTAAATATCTCCAGCTAAACCATATTATGTATCCAAGGGCGGCTATATCTCCGATGATATTGTATTTGCCAAAATTCAGAATGTTGAAAATAGTATCTACTTTCAGCAACGTGGGTTCAAACAATATGAATATACATGCAAAAAGCATGAATATCTTAAATAGGAAGGAATTGTTTAGTTTGCTTTTAGAGGAATGAATACGTTTAATGCGAGAATCAGGAACCACTGAATGTGGTTCTCTGTATACTAATTGTTGAAGAATACTATATTCTATACGTCTATTGATGAGTTCTTCATCAGTAGTATTCTGATTAGCTGAATCATTTGAACGGTTGTTAGCATTATCCCTTGCCAAAGCTTCAGACTCGTTTCCTCCTTTCAATAGAGCCAATGATATAGGAAGAAATTTTAACTTTTTTGCAGGTGAATCCGAGGCCGCCTCCTGACATTCCTTCTGCAGGGTAAAGAGAACAGAACTTTTTCCAGATCCATAAGGACCTGTTAACGCCACATTTCGTATTTTTTCACCTTCCTTTGTAAGAGAATACTCAAGGATTTCTCTGAGCATCACTACAGCAGAATAGTTAGGTGAATCCTTGTCAATTATAGATGGGAGGAGTGATTCTTGCATAATTAGTACATAGATCCATTGAATCTCATCGGCAAACTGAGCAGAAGAGGTTGGAGCATATTGCAAATATAGTGAATTTTATTGATATATATGGGTAATGAAGACACTATTCCTACTAATAAAATATCGTATTTACCATTTTAATATCTGATTAATCGGATTTTAGACATATAAAGTTAGACAGATTCTTGCAGAATTAACAAAAGTTTATTATCTTTGTAATTGAAAGATTACGATGATGGAATCTACTAAGAAAGACAATGGAATCATTTCCTTACGTCAGGTGAAGGGAGCTGAGATATTGGATGTCCTTAACTGCGCCGGTATTTCCGAACGGTTCTTCAATCGTTCACGGGCATGGTTCATTCAACGGTTGAACAACAACATCGTAAATGGCAAACCTGTCTCTTTCACACCCACAGAACTCTTTAAGCTGCGAACAGCATTGAAGATTCTTGCATCCGAGATAACAGACTTTACAACAAATATTCCCAATATACCTACCGATATGGCAATCAAAGTTTATGTAATCACTGATTCAGAAGCAATTCAGTACTTTCTAAATGATGATATTGATGGATTTAAGGAGTATCTTGCATCTGATGACATGCTAGATTTTTCTGCCCCTGAATATTTCGATACGGAATCAGAGGCATTCGCGTTCTGCGCCGGTATAGGTTACGGCACAAATGAACGTGCCACTCCGGAACGTTACCCTCTCCGCTCATGTGAGGAAGTAGACCTACCATTCATCGCAGCTATAGAGGACTATTAAATTATGGCTACTCAAATATCAAATCAGATGTTGTGCGCAATCGGGGAGAATCTCGTTAGTTCACAACTAATGGCTCACGGATGGCCGACTGTCAACCTTAACAAGTCAATAAATAATTTTAAAGGCACAGATCTGTACTGTCAACATGGACTTGATTCAACAGAAATTACGGCTTGAGCCGAAATTATTGGGATTCAGGTTAAGGCTACTACTAAGTCAAGTTTTTTAGTAGGGGTGAAATGTGAGGAGTGTTTAGACCTTAATCTATTGTCAAAAAGATTATTGGTCCTTGGATCTTTGGTCATATCAAATCCTTGATTCCCTTGGATGCTGATTATTATGTGCTTACCAAACAAGAAGTCATTGACTTACTCTATTGTGGACATGATTGGTACTTGAACAGATGGAATCGACAGCCAACTTCTTCATTATATGCTTCTCCTGCATCTATTCCATTACGATGGTTACGCGGGGAGGACGACTATTCTTCAAAGTCCTCAATCATTTTCAAGAATCCATATCCCGGTGATATTTTTAGAAGTAACACCTCATGGGACAAAATATGGCAGTAGTATTAACAAATATTAATATGTTGGCGCAAAGATTAGGCAGTGATTGGTATTAATTTTGCGCTCGGATTCAAAATATCGGATTTTTTTCGTATATTTGCAATCTAATACGCGCACGCGCTGACAAAGACCACAAATGTAAGAAACAATTCTTATACAACATATTAACGGAACTTCCGAGTAGTCGCAAAAAGGTTTGGTCGCCTGTCAGCACTTCCTGGAAGTTTCTGTTTTATATATGGCAGATGTTTTATCGAAAGAACAGCGTCGAAGGTGTATGTCGCATATCAGAAGCAAAGACACCAAGCCCGAGGTCTTGGTTCGTCGCTTCCTTTTTGCGAACGGTTTTCGCTTTCGGCTTCATCGAAAAGATTTGCCGGGAAAACCCGATATCGTTCTTCCAAAATATAAAACCGCCATATTTATTAATGGCTGCTTTTGGCATGGACATAACGGCTGCAAGTACGCTACTATTCCGGAAACTAACCGAGAGTTTTGGCTTACTAAAATCTCCGGCAATGTAGAGCGAGATAAGATAACTTATCAACGCCTTACAGAATCAGGATGGAAAGTTATTGAGATTTGGCAATGCCAGCTGAAACCAAAGGCCAAAGATTTAACACTTCAAAATCTGCTAACGCAACTTCATAATGAGTAAAGATAGATTGACATTTACGCTCATGGATATGGGCTATAAAAAAGCAGGTCCGGTACAAATATACGATGAGCGGACTTGCTATGATAAGGTTGATGAAAATGGCGACCCTATCGTAATTCCTTTCCCTGCGCAGTTGGCAATAGTTACTCATGCGCTTATGTTGAAAGGTCAACCGCACGGAGAGATTTATCAATCTAAGGCAGATGAACTCATAGACGCATGGATTAATTCTACTTTGCCAAGTAAGGTTAACATTGATTGCTCCGTTGCGTGTGAGCCGTTGAGTCCGTTTCAACGCTCACTATTTGATGATCTGAATGATGTACCCTTCCCTGGTCCTGCGAATCCCAAGTTTACTTTTATTGACTTGTTTGCCGGAATTGGTGGATTCCGCATGGCTTTCCAGAATCTGGGAGGACAATGTGTGTTTTCTTCCGAATGGGATGCACAGGCTCAGAAAACATACTTCGCTAACTATGGCGAAGTGCCTTTTGGAGATATAACCTCTGAGCAGAACAAGCAATTTATTCCCGATAATTTCGATATACTTTGCGCCGGCTTCCCCTGTCAGGCATTTTCACTTGCAGGTAAACGGTTAGGCTTTGAGGAAACCCGCGGTACTCTATTTTTTGATGTTGCGGAAATACTTCGTCGTAAGCAGCCAAAGGCTTTCTTCCTCGAAAACGTGAAAGGTCTTGCTATCCATGATAAGGGCAAGACGCTAAAAACCATATTGAATACTCTTGATGAAATTGGCTACACAGTCGTTCCTCCTCAGATTGTCAATGCTATGTACTTCGGTGTACCGCAGCACCGTGAACGTATTTATATCGTCGGATTCCGTAAGGATCTTGGTATAAATCCCGAAGACTTTACTTATCCTGAACAGAAAGAAGTTACCAAGCACTTTATCGACATTCGAGAAAAAGACCCGGTTCCTTCCAAATATTATCTTTCCACCACTTATGTAGATACTCTTATACGACATAAGGAACGCCATGCAAGTAAGGGTAACGGCTTCGGTTATGCTATTGTTGGTGACAATGAAGTTGCAAATGCTATCGTTGTCGGCGGCATGGGTCGTGAACGAAATATCGTTATAGACACTCGCCAAACTGATTTGACACCAACCACTCGTATCAAGGGTGAATATAATAAGGATGGGTGGCGACGTATGACACCGCGTGAATGGGGAGCCTTGCAGGGCTACCCGGTTTACGACAACGGCGACGGTTCACCTGTTTTCCAAATCCCCGTTGCTGATGCTTCCGCTTATAAACAGTTCGGCAACTCGGTAGCCGTTCCTGCTATTCAAGCAACCGCACAGCAGTTACTTAACGTATTGTATAATAAAAAAATACTCCATCAATAATATGTCTGAACCACAATTACGAGGAAACATAGGTGAGTGGAGCGAGATATATGTTTTTCTCCGCTTGCTCGCTAACGGCAAGTTGGATGTTGCTGATGAAACTCTTAAGGCTGTGCCTAATGAGTTTTATAAAATTCTTGCTATTATTCGTAAAGAAGCGCAAAGCGAGAATGAATATCTCCGTTATGACGATTACATAAACATAAAAGTAAAGAATGATGTTACCGGCGAAATAGAAACTTTCTCAATGTCAGTCGGAAAGTTTGCTGAAAATGCAGATATTCTACTACATAATATCAAACATAACTTTAAATATACTCAACCTGAAATTGAAGAATTTCTTACTGAGCTTAAGGTATTTTCCATTAAAGATGTCGGGCACAAACGAGATATTACCATAACCATAGAAGACTTTCATAATGGTATGGCGCAGACGCTTGGGTTTAGTATAAAGTCGTTTCTTGGCGCCAAGTCTACATTATTTAATCCCGGAGCAGGCACCAACTTCATTTATCGTATTGAATTCCCCGAAGGAGTTGAAGTCGATTGCGACGAGTTTAACGCTTCCACCTATGAAGGGAAACCGAATAAAATTGCTTATCGCCTTGAAGAAATTACTCGAAGAGGCGGCACAATAACTTTCGACCACGTTCAATCTGATTGTCTATCACAAAATCTCCGAACTATAGACGGGGATTTGCCTTACATCCTTTCTCAACTTCTTCTAATTAAATACCGTCTAAACCGAGGAACATGGAAGAAGTATATAGAAGTTTTAACTGAAGAGAATCCTCTTAACTTTAGAATAGACGAACATGGGCAAGTCTATGAATATAAAGTTAAACGTTTCTTGCAGGATTGTGCTATGGGTATGACTCCCGAAAAGCCATGGACCGGTTTTTACGATGCTACAGGAGGTCAAATAATCGTTAAGAAAGATGGCGATATTGTCTGCTATCATGTTTACGAACTTAATCGTTTCTTGCAGTATCTTCTCGACGGAACCAAACTTGAACAGGCTTCCACGAGCGAAGACCCTGATAATCCCGGACATGTTCGTTTTCCAGCCGGTTCGCGCCCCAAACCTTATCAGTTTGGATGGCTCTACAAAGAAGATGGTATTTTATTCTTCAAAATCAATCTTCAAGTGCGTTTCAAGTGATACGTATATTGCATTTTTGAATGGATGATTTTGACTCCTACAACGGCGACCCAGTACATGAGGTTGGGTTGACTTCTCCAACAACGAGAATACCGGGCGAGTTGTCGGATGTTTTTGACGACTCTGACCTCAACCAATTCATTGATAATCTAAACGACTAGGACTAAATAAATAATTTTCAACAATATGTGTTTTAAACCACAAATTTCTTTAACGTCTAATACTGTCAAAGAGATTTCTTCGATTCACTTTATTGAAGAATTGTTGATAGGAAAAGTCAATCTTCTACTTTCTTCTAACGATAAAACGCCTAACATCGACGGGTATATTGAGTTGTTAGATGAAACAAATAGAATATGTGGGAAAATAGCGGTTCAAATTAAGACTGTTAACAACAAAGATGAAGGAAAGAAAAAATTCCCGTGTCCTACATCTTTATTCGGATACGCAGATAATACTACTGATATTGTTTTCTTGTTTGCTGTTGACCATGCTAATAAATGGGTTCTTTGTAAACACATTTCAAGGAGTTTGATTAAGCAATATTCTGCCAAGTCTTCTCAAGATTCTGTCACTGTTCATTTTTCAGATGAAGAAGTGATAACATCATCTAATGTTGAAAATTTTCTTTCCACTTTAAAAAAAGTATGCGATAATGCAAAACAACTCTTTTTTTATAGTGAAAGTATTCTCGAAGAGAACAAACTGCTTAAATCAAGGATTATGGAATTAAATCCCCCTGATATAAACTTATCATCATCCGACATCAAGGAAATTCAAACATTCTTTGAGTGTTATAATAATTTGTTGGATAATGAATTTCTTGTAGTGAAGGAGGCAATTTTTCGTGATGTTTGGAAACGCGGAATTGCTGTTTCAGTATATACAGCCACATCCGTAGAATACTCCCTTTTCAATATAAAAGATGGTGAACTATTGAATCCAATTGTGCAAATACCAAAGTTCAATATTTTTGATAATACACATTCTTTTAAGTATGATTTTGCACATATTTCATGTGCAGGAAATCTTATTAAGGAGAATCCCAGAGGGTTATCTCTTTCTCTGATTAAGGGGCATGTTGAAAAGTTCTTAAAGGGGAAAGCGGTTATACCTACGAGTGTTTCTTTCCTCAAAGAGTATGCTTATGATTACATTTCCGAAGTTAAATCTCGATTGTCTAAAACTAACGTAGATTTCTATAATATCGATAGGTTGATAGGGTATTTGGAGGAGGAGTATCCAAATATCCCTGAACGAAACATTACATTAGTATTAAATGGGCGACGTCATATTTACATAAATACTATATATAATGCTCTTTGTTTTCTCAGAGACAATGGCGAAACCCATTTGGAAAGCCCTTACCCCTTGCAACGCAGTTTTTCTCGTTCTCACAAATCTCCTGATGTATGTAATGCTAATGCTTTTGAAAAATGTAAAATTGTGTTGGAAACTGTCATTAAGGAATACCAACATTTTATCTATACACGCTTTCCTCAATTGGCTCATAAATTAGACTTATTCCGAGATAACAACCTTATTATTGGAACTTTTCTTTATCTAACAGACCCTTCCAACACGTTAGTACAGCTGAGTTTCTTCAAATCTGATAATCAGTCAGATTCAAAAATCCTTTTATTCGAGGACATGAACAACCGATCAGAGATACTAAAAGATCTTGATATTACTCCGTGGTTTCCATTTTATAATAATAGAGAAGTATATTATCAAGGACAAAAGTTCAATTGGGTTAGTTCGCAAAATTTGAATACTCGTGATGTTATTTTTGGCAAATATAATGCTATCACGTTATTCTATAAATTCCTTGAGGATAAATTTAGAGAATATTTTAAAGATATGGGAGTAAAGTAATAAGAAATTAATTCTATGCAGTTGCAGCTCGCCTCCGCGCTTTCGTGAATCCAGCCTAAGATATTGGATAAGTATCAAGTTCGCCTTTCATTTCAAGTATTCAAAAACGATTGAGGCTCTGATTATTAAGAAAGTATAATTTAATATTAAATGAAAGAAAAGGGACTTCTTTACAATAGTATATTGTATGCTTTGCTCTTCTTGAGCTCCTGTTCGATGACAACGGAAGAAAAGAAAGAAAGAAGCGATATAACATCTTCAGATTTGAAGATGATAGTGGACTCTATATTGTCATCAAGAAATATTAAGCCACAAAATATCAAATATTGGTCAGTAAATTATCATATGCTTAAGCGTTCATCGGTTATAGAAAGTAGCTATGAACTTCCTTTTGAATTCGACTTATGTAATTCAGATAATCTACGTGAATATTATGTTTTTGATGGAGTTGTATTCGCTGATTCTGAAAGTTACAAGGTTAAGCAGAATGGAGATGGTAAGTATATAGTCCGGATGAACATTTTGTTTCATGGAGATAATGGTAAGAAATACGCTGTAGATGGTATCGATTTTCCAGAGTTTGAAAATGTTACATCTATTGTGTCGGAATATGATACTACTTTGAATGTTCCTATGTCAGATTATTATAGAAAGCTCAATGCTGATAAAGCTGCATTTGTTAGAGGAATGTCTTACGATGATCAAGCCGCAGCTTTAATGAGATTTCGAGAAAAATATAATAATGATTGTTCATTCTCTTTTAATGGTAATTGGTTGGAAATTAAAATGAATAGTTACAAGTATCCAATCAACGCAGGAGATCCGAGCACTGCTTGTAAATTATTCTTTGAAGACAACAGTGCCATATTGAAATGTTGTACTGGAGTCAGAATATTTAATGACCAAGGTTTCAAGCAAGGTGCATATAGAAACCCAAAAGATCGATATAATCCATAAATTGGTCTCAGAGACTCTCTGAAGATGACATGAATAAATTAGATTGCAGATGAAGATACTTAGTTGGAACGTAAATGGACTGCGGGCGCGGTTGGAGGCTGTGAATCGGTTGGTGGCCGAGTTGCAGCCTGATG
>CAZLOX010000038.1:10670-14152 GCA_964561265.1 uncultured Lachnospiraceae bacterium | reverse complement strand
ACAAAAAATCCGACTTCGCAATATGCACTTTTTTAATTACGGATAGGCTCTAACTCAGCGTTTCCATAAATTTGATATTTAATTGCAGGAGGGAATTGATATGGGCTTTGATATCCCAGTAAATAACGATGAGCAGATATTGATATATAAAACAGCAGGAAGCAGGAAAATAGCGCTGACATTTTTGCCGCCGGTTAATTCAGTATATGAATACGCACCTGTATACATTATAATTCCGGGCGGCGGCTGGCACACGGAAAGCCGTGATGATATGCTGGATTTTTCAAAAGTGTCGGTACAGATTCTGCGTGAGAGCGGATTTGCGGCTGTAAGTATTGACTATCGGGTATCCGATGAAGACGGAATTGCAATGGAGGAAATCATATCGGATTGCTTTGACGCCGCAAGATATATTTCGCATTTTCGTGAAGTGTTAAAAATTGATTCTGATAAGTTTGTTGTTTCAGGTCATTCCGCAGGCGGACATCTTTGTCTGATGCTTGCGTATGCGCCTCATGATATGTTTACAAAGGATTCGGTGCTGTGTGATGAGTTCAGTGTTGTTTCGGCCGCGCCGATAAGCGCGCCGACAATTCTGTATAATACAGATCCTGAGCCGACGATAGGCATAAATATAGACGGGGCCTTTAAGGGATGCGATACTGATACAATGCGGAAAAAAACGAGTCCGTACAATTACGTTTCCCCAAAAGCTCCCGCAACAATTCTTTGCACCGGAACAAGCGACAGAGTGGTGTACAGCAATTCTTCGGAGCTGCTGTATAAACGGCTGATTGAGAATAATGCAGTAAGTAAGCTGGTTTTATCGGTAGGCGGAGGTCATTGCTTTGAACAGATGCACGATGGAATTGTTCCGTCACCGTCGCGTGATGAAATACAGGAGATTATTGCGGAATTTATAAAGAATAATGTGTAATTTCGGATATTTTCAGGAAGGATGTGGAAAAATGATACAGATTAAAAATCGCAGATCGGACATAACAGGCAGAGAGTACTTTGAAATTTCCGATGATAAGCTGTGTGTGGCGCATTGTTATTTCACGACAAATTCATTTACCTCTGACAGTAAGAGTGTAGTAATTGCAACATTTGAGGATGACGGAACAACAAAGCCGCCGTGCAGGTATTATGTGTTAGACCTTGAAAGCGGAAAATATGAATATCTGACTTCGGCAAAGGGCTGGGAAACCGGAGGTGTATCGTGTGAGAACAAACTTTATTACAGTGAGGGCAATAAGCTACGGTGTACGGATATTGCATCAAAACAGACCGAACTGATCTGGGAGGCGCCGGAGAATAAGGTATTCCACGGCTCCGCCAGCTTTACAAATGACGGACGCTATCTGGGCGTTTATTGGTCAGAAAATGAACAGAACAGTACATTCGGAGTGTTTGATACAAAAGAAAACAAAATGCATATTGCGGGCGAGGTATCGTTTATGCCGCCGTTTACCTTTGCGGATCATGGTATGATATGCCCGACGAATAAGGAGATAATGTTCTTTGCGCATGAAGGAAGCTGTTTTTATGTGACCGACAGGCTGTGGCTTCTTGATAAAAAAACGGGCGAGCGGCGCAATCTGTTTAAGCAGAGATTGACAGAATCGGGTTCAAATGCCGACTGTGTTGGACATGAAAGCTGGAAGCGCGACGGAAGCGGCGTGTTCTTCTGCAAATATGCGGTAAGTCCTGAAAAGCCGACCGGAATACATTTCTGCGATCTGGACGGAAATGTTAAATGTATTAATTCCGAGGCGGCGCATTGGCATGCGGCGGCTGACAGTCAGGGAGTGTATGTCGTATCGGATACGGGGCCGATGGGACTGGAAAGCGATATAATGCTTACGGATACGAGAACGGGAAACGCGGTAATACTTGAGCATGTAAACAGGTGGGCAAATCACCCGGGACATCCTCATCCGAGTTTTTCGCCTGATTGCAGTAAGGTAATTTACGCGTTCAGGAAGGAAGACGGCAATTTGGCAGTTGCAGTTATGGATATCAACGATATAAGAAATTAGAGTGATAATATAGGAGAATATCAATGAAAAAAACAGCACATGTTATACCGCATACTCATTGGGACAGAGAATGGCGTTATCCAATCTGGCAGAACAGAAGCCTGCTTGTAGATTTTATGGACGAGCTGCTTGATACTTTGGAAAAAATCCCTTCATATGTTCAGTTTATTATGGATGGTCAAAGCGTGATTTTTGAGGACTATCTTGAAATACGTCCCGAAAAGCGCAAACTTTTAGAAAAATATATAAAGGAAGGACGTATTACCGCAGGTCCGTGGTATACTTTACCGGATTTGTATCCCTTGGACGGTGAATGCCTTATAAGAAATCTGATGAAAGGTTATCGTCTTTCGGAGAAACTCGGCAAAACAATGAAAATTGCCTACACCTCATTCGGTTGGGGACAGACGGCGCAGTTTCCGCAGATATACAAAAGCTTCGGCATTGATTTTTGTATTACCGCAAAGAGGGTATCGGATGAGCGCGCGCCGGAAAGTGAGTTTTGGTGGGAATCTCCGGACGGAAGCCGTATTCTTACGACAAAGCTTGGCAGCGGCGGAAGAAGTTATCTGTTTGAATTTGGAATTACGGCGATACGCCGGGGCAGAACAAACGATAAGGATATGCACTATAAATGGAATGAGGGCGGTCTGATATATCACAAGGCAAACGCGGGCGAAGAGGAAATCGACCATTTTGTTTATGATGACAATACAAAGTTTTTCAGCGGACAAATAGGAAAAAATTTTGTTGATATGTGGCATGCGACCGATCAGAGCGTATCGGAGAATGTAAGACTGTTTCTTCTCGGATGCGATTTCGCAGGCGCGGAACCGGATGTTGACAAATTTATCGGAATAGCAAATGAACAGGTAAGCGATATAGATTTCAGACTTTCCACACTTGACAATTATATAAGCGAGTTATGCAAGGACATTGATACCGGTGCGCTGACTACGATAACGGGTGAATTGAGGGATGGCCCGAGCGCTGCCTGCTCCGGTAATGCCCTGTCGTCAAGGTTATATATAAAACAGAAAAATAAGAAGGTACAGAATATGCTCATATACAGAGCTGAACCGCTTATGGCGGCGATGTCTATGACGGGCAGTGATTATGACGCTTCTTTTTCAGATAAAACGTGGGAGTTTCTTTTGAAAGCCCATCCGCATGACAGTATAAACGGTGTTACTCAGGATAAAACTGTGCGCGATGAGATGTATCGTCTTGAGCAGGCCGAGGAGCTTTCGGATATTATGTATCAGCGGGCAATGCGGGAATATATCAAAAAGACTGATTTGTCGGGATATGATAAAGACGATGTGCTTCTTATGGTATACAATCCGCTTCCGTTTGATCGCGCAGAGGTGATAGCGGTTGCTGTTGATATGCCTTCAGAAACGGACGCATGGGACTTGATAATTACAGACGATACCGGCG
>CAZLOX010000038.1:0-10570 GCA_964561265.1 uncultured Lachnospiraceae bacterium | reverse complement strand
GATATGCCTTCAGAAACGGACGCATGGGACTTGATAATTACAGACGATACCGGCGCGGAGGTCAAAAATCAGAGGATTGCAATAGAGGAAATATGGGCAGGAGTTGATGACAGTCAGTCCAGACCATCATCGATGCCGTGCGACCGTCATATGATATATATGGAAACGGGCACAATACCCGCCGGAGGCTGCAGAATATACAAGGCAGAGGCAGGACGTAAGTTTGAGCGGAGTTTTGTATGCGGCGCGGAATATCAGGAAACATCATGCGGCAGAGAAATAGCAAAAACTGATTTGTCATTGGAAAACGATTATATCAGACTTGAAGTAAATCCGAACGGAACTGTGAAGATTACCGACAAGCTCACAAACCGCGTATTTAATAATATGCACTATTTTGAAGATACCGGCGAGGTAGGCAGTTACTGGATTAACATAAGACCGGACAGGAACAGAACATATACGTCAATAGGTACCAATGCAGACATATGGATTGAAAATAACGGTGAGTTATCCGCTGCCTTCGGCGTACGTCAGGTTATGCGTCTGCCGAAGGAGGGTATACGTCCGCATTGTTTCCATGCAGCTGATTCAAAGCGCAGCGATGATTATGCCGATATGGAAATCATATCGTACTTCACATTGAAAAAGAATGAAAAGAAAATTGATGTAAGGATAGAGATTGACAATAATATATGTGATCACAGGCTGAGGGTAATGTATCCTACGGGAATACAGGCGGAAAATTCATATGCCGCCGGACATTTCACCGTTGACAAGCGTCCTGTTATGCCGTATGACGGCAAGGAATACTGGACAGATATGCAGACACTTCCGCAGCAGACCTTTGTTGATGTAACAGACGGACAGAACGGCATTGCGTTTGTAAACAATTCACTGACGGAATACGAACTGAAAAATGATGGCGAGGGAACGCTTGCCCTTACGGTGCTGAGAGGTGTGAAAAATACTATTTGCACGGATAAGCGACTCAACAATGCGTATCCGAAGCAGCATGGAGGTCAGTGTCTTGGAAAGCAGAGATGTGAATATGCGATTTATCCGCACAGCGGAGACTGGGAAACCGGCGGGGTATATGAACAGGCGCAGAAGTTCAATGTTACTCCTGCGGCGGTTCAGACGGCTGCACATGGATTTGGCAGCATAAAGCCGAACACAAGCCTGTATTCGATTGAGAACAAGAGCGTTATCATGTCGGCATTTAAGAAGGCGGAGGACAGAAACAGTCTTATAATGAGATTATACAATCCGACAAATTCAGCCGCGGAAACAAAAATTTCATTGTACAAGACACCCGCTCATTCATATTTTACAACAATGAATGAGGAGAGAGAAGCTGAATTTGACATAACAGCTCCGATAAGTATCGGAAGTCAGAAGATTGTCACAATGGAATTTGAATTTTAATCTGAATTTTAGAACGGAGTAGAGAATGATGATAAAGGCAGTAATTTTTGATTTGGACGGCGTGCTTGTGAGCACCGATACTCTGCATTTTAAAGCATGGAAAAGTCTGGCGGACAGCCTTGGGATAAGCGGTTTTACAGAGAGCGATAATGTCAGACAGAGGGGTGTCAGCCGTATGGAGTCTCTTGAGGTTGTCCTTGAAAAGACAGATAAAAAATACAGTATGGAAGAAAAGCTTGCAATGGCCGAACGTAAAAATGAAATATATGTCAGGTCTCTTGACACCTTATCACCGGAAAATCTGCTTCCCGGCGTAAAGGATTTTATTGCTTTTCTTAAAGCAAAAAGCATAAAGACGGCAGTTGGCTCTGTAAGCCGGAATACTCCGCTGATACTTGAGAAAACGGAATTGGCCGGTGAATTTAATGCTGTGAGCTGCGGACTTGATACATCAAAATCAAAGCCTGATCCGGATATATTTCTTATCGCGGCGCGCAAATTGGGTGTGAAGCCTGAGGAATGTGTAGTTATTGAGGATTCATACGCAGGAATTGAGGCGGCAAAAGCGGGTGGAATGATTGCAATAGCAGTTGGTCAGGCGGCGGACAGTACGCTTGCGGACTACTCTGCACAGTCACTTGACAGTCTGGATTATGAAAATATGGATATATTTAAAGAGGTGTGGGTGTGAATAATTTTAAAGTAACAGAAAACGGATTTTCAAAAAAGAACATTTCTTTTTTTGGAAATAAATTTCTTACAGGAAACGGATATTTCGGAATACGCGGAACTATGGAGGAATACCGCAAAGAGCATATGCCGTGCGTTAATATGGCGGGCATATACGACAGAGTGGGGGATTCATGGCGTGAATCGGTGAATGCTCCAAATCCGCTGTATACATACATAGTTGTTGATAATGAGAGGTATGCACTTCCGGAGAAGGAGCCCGCTTCGCATATTCAGGAACTGGACTTTTCCGGCGGTATACATTCAAGAAAAACTGTCTGGGAAACGCCTGAGGGCAATATCAGCGTATCATGCGAGAGGTTTGCCGATATGGCCGACCAGCATATTATTGCGATGAAATATACCGTAAAAACAGATTTTGACGCCGATGTTGAAATTTATACCGGCATAGACGGTGATGTATGGGACATAAACGGACCGCATTTTGCCAGACTAAGTCTTGGCGAGCGCGGTGACATTATATTTGCCGAAGGAGTAACCGGTGAAAAGGGAATAGCCGTTGAGGTAAGCGAGATTGTTATTCTGGATTTTGCGGTCGGAATCAAAGTTGTACAGGCGGAGAAACAAATCCTGCGCAAGCTGTCCTTTAATGCGGAACATGGCAGAGAGTATTCAATAGAAAAGATCGCTCTTGTCCGTTCGGACGCTGATGATAATCCGTGCGGCTCGGATATAAAAGCTTTGTCATATGATGAGCGTAAGAACGAGCATATAAAAGCGTGGTCAGAAATATGGGATATTTCCGGATTTGAAATTGACGGTGACGCTGAAGCTGAACACGCGCTTAATTATTCAATATATCATCTTAATTGCATAGCGCCGAGAAATATGAAGGCGAAGTCAATTCCGGCGCGCGGACTTTCCGGACAGGTTTATAAGGGCGCGGTATTCTGGGATACTGAAATGTTTATGATAGATTATTATATTCATACAGATCCGGCTATTGCCAGAACCTTGCTTGAATACAGAAATCAGACTCTCAGCGGAGCGAAAATAAAAGCCGCACAATACGGTCTTGACGGCGCGTATTACGCGTGGGAAAGTCAGGAGGGCGGATATGAGGGCTGCTCTGACTTCAACGTGATTGACGTATTCACAAAGCGCCCCATGAGAACGCATTTCAGGGATAAGCAGTATCATGTTTCGGCGGCGGTAGTATATGCGTTTATGAAATATATTAACGCGACAGGCGATTATTCTGTACTCAGAGGCGGATTGGAAACAATAATTGAATGTGCGGGAATGTACCGTTCACTTCTGATTAAGAAGGTTGACGGCGGCAACTATGAAATCCGTGATGTCGTAGGTCCTGATGAATATCATGAAAGAGTGGATAATAACGCATACACAAACCGTATGGTAAAGTTCGTGTTTGACACGGCAGCGGAACTGATAGAGTATGTTAAGGTCAACGAACGTGAATACTATGATGAACTTGGTCAAAAGTATAATCTTTCAGAGCTTTATAAAGTATTTAAAGATTCAGCGAATAAAATTTATTTGCAGCAGCCTGATGAAAGCGGTATTATAGAACAGTTTGACGGGTATTTCAGATTAGAAGATATAAGCGTTGATGAAGTGCGTTCAAGACTGATTGACCCAAAGGAATACTGGGGCGGAGCGTACGGCGTCGCAAGTCAGACACAGGTTATAAAACAGGCGGATGTTGTGACAATGCTCAGTATGTTTCCGCATGATTACAGCACGGAAATCATGCGGAAAAACTGGGAGTATTATGAAACGAGAACAGAACACGGCTCATCATTGTCAGCTTGTATGTATGCGCTGCTCTCGTGTCATATCGGAGATCCCGATTCGGCATATGAGTTATTTTTGAAATCGGCAAAGGCGGATTTGCTGCCCGGTTCAAAGGAATGGGCGGGACTTTTGTATATAGGCGGAACTCATCCGGCAGCCGAAGGCGGTGCATGGATTGTTGCTGTAAAAGGATTTGCGGGAGTTGATATTTCGGATGGAGTTCCCGTTTGCACGCCTTCGCTTCCGAAGAATTGGAACGGAATGAGATTTAAGCTTATGGTTAATAAAAAATTGTATGAAATCAGTATAAGCGCAGATGGAACATCCGTGCGGGAAAGGAAAGTATAAATGACAGAAGTTGAGAAAAGTGACTTATTTGAAGCGGGCAGGGATGGAGTAAAGCGGATATTGACACCGGATGACGGAAAAATTGACATAATTGAGTTTGACGACAAAAAACTTTGTTATGTAAAAAGCGCAATGGGCTATCCGGCGGTATATCCTATGCATGAAACTCATTTTGAACCAAAGGCGGAGGCTATTCTTATGGACCTTGACGGGACAAGTGTTCATAGCGAGGCATTCTGGATGTGGGTAATAGAAAAAACAACAGCAAGACTCATAGGCAAATCGGATTTTATAAGAGAAGCTGAAGATGAAGCGTTCATTTCAGGGCACAGCGTTTCGGAACATTTGCAGTATATGATAGACAAATACGCTGAAGGCGAAAGTCTTGAGCAGGCGCGCCGATATTATTTTGAAATCGTTGATTATGAGATGAGTGAGATTGCAAAGGGCAGAGGCAAGCAGGACGCGTTTACTCCGGCTCCCGGCCTTAAGGAATTTTTGACCGCTGTAAAAGGTGAAGGCATAAAGATAGGTCTGGTTACAAGCGGACTGTATGAGAAAGCAATGCCGGAAATCCTGTCAGCTTTCAGACAGCTTGATATGGGAGATCCGGTTGACTTTTACGATTCGATTATCACTGCGGGGCAGGCTCTTAAAAAAGGACAGACGGGTACACTCGGCGAGCTTGCCCCCAAACCGCATCCGTGGCTTTACGCCGAGACAGCACGCGTAGGCTTAGGGATTCCTTTTGAAAGAAGACACAAGGTGATCGGTATAGAGGACAGCAGTGCCGGAGTTGTTTCGATCAAGCTCGCGGGTTTCAGCTGTGTCGGAATAAGCGGCGGCAATATAGAGCAGTCCGGTATCGGTGATTTGTGTGATTATAAAATCAATTCACTTATGGAAATGCTTGATATTATTCTGTGACAAAGGATTTTAAGCATAAATAAAAAAAATATATCCTGACAACGAAAGTATTAAGTATATCGGAAGATGGTCGGGAGATAAAAAATCGTATAGAAGCGCTTATATCAGACCGTATCTGAAAACTGCATTTACGGGCACGCGATTTAAAGCTCCATTATATTGACACAACTGACTGGGGTGTGACTATGTCAGATGACAATATACATCCGGACATGAACGGATATGCGATTATTACCGATAATCTTGCAGAGCTTTTAACGTCGCATATAAGCGGATAATAACCGGTAAAGGCAAAACATGGCTTGGAGGCC
Source organism: uncultured Lachnospiraceae bacterium (assembly GCA_964561265.1). Lineage (GTDB taxonomy): Bacteria > Bacillota > Clostridia > UBA1381 > UBA1381 > JAFLUR01. Next base: position 5,048 of record CAZLOX010000038.1, on the reverse strand, counting down.
GGATGACGGTTTTCAGGCCTCATTTGCGATGACAGAAAAGGAGGAGTAAAATGCTGCACGAAAAGATTTATTTAAGAGAAGACAAGACTGCTTATGTAACGACATATATAGTTGATGATCCGCTTGAACTGGACAGAAAAAGACCTGTTGCAGTGATCTGTCCTGGAGGAGCGTACGAGTTCGTTTCGCCGCGCGAGGGCGAACCTGTAGCACTTGCGTTTAACGCGGCAGGATTTCACGCAGTAGTTGTGAATTACAGAATAAAGACCTTGTTCCCTGCAGCTCTCGTGGATTTGTCAGATGCGGTATGTATGGTACGAAATAATGCTGAAAAATGGAGGATTGACATCGACAAGGTGGTGGTATGCGGATTTTCGGCAGGCGGACATCTTGCGGCAAGTCTTGGTGTATTCTATGATAGAGAAAGTGCGATAATAAATGCGGGAGGTCTTAACAAACCAAATGGTATGATTTTATGCTATCCGGTAATTACATCCGACATTAATGCGCATAAGGGTTCAATCAGAAATATCGCCGGAGATAACGAGAAAATCGCGCGAAAACTGTCTCTTGAAAAGCAAGTGACAGCTTCATGTCCACCGGCATTTATCTGGCACAGCTTTACAGATGCTATTGTTCCTGTGCAGAACAGCATTTACATGGCGCAGGCTTTGACAGATAATCAAATTCCCATTGAACTGCATATTTTCCCTAACGGTCCGCACGGTATGTCGGCAGCTAATGAGTATGTAGCGGAGTGTGAGGACGGAGATCGTCCTGAGGTTCATGCATGGCTTAAAATGGCAGTGGATTGGATAAATAACTTATAAGGAGATTATAAAAATGTATTATGTCGGAATAGATTTGGGCGGTACGAATATCGCAGCGGGTATAGTTGATGAGGGAGGAAAAATAATCTGTAAACAATCAGCGCCTACAATGGCGGAGCGCCCGACGGATGAGATAACCGCTGATATGGCATGACTTATCGGTATGCTTATGGAGAAGGGCGGAATAGATTCCTCCGAGATTAAGAGCCTATCCGTAAATTAAATTAAGCACATCTTGCTTGCTGATTTTCCGTCATATTGCCCAAAAAAGTCCTCGGCATACGATAGTATGCGTCGGATTTTTTGTACAATCTGACAAAAAATCCGACTTCGCAATATGCACTTTTTTAATTACGGATAGGCTCTAAGTCTGTAGGAATAGGCTGTCCTGGTACTATTGACATAGAAACTGGGGTAGCGGTGTATTCAAACAATATATCGATAAATGCGCGATACACTTTTTTGATTTGTTATAATTTGAAATTATTCAATGAAATTCAATATAAAAAGTAGTCAAATAGTAGTCAGGATTTCATGAAAGAATTTAAAATATCAGCAGCGGTATCTTGGCGGGACTGAGATAAATGTGTATAAATATCCATTGTGGTCTGGATATTGGCATGACCTAACAAGTATTGAGCTGTTTTTATATCAATTCCGGCATCATAAAGGATAGTAGCATACGCATGACGCAGTTGATGCGGAGTTATTTTTAAATTTGTTTCTGACCTGTACTTATCCCACAAACGAGTAAAATTACCGTTTCGGATAAGTTCGCCTTTATCATTCGGGAAAATAAGCTCATCACTTGCTTTGTGTTCAAATAGGTTCACAAGGCAATCCAAAAGAGGTACATCTCTCATGTCGGCATCGGTCATAGGCAATATACTTTAACAAAATAACAATCTCTAAAAAAAGGCATAATAAAGATAAAAGCATCAGGAGGTTGTCAAAATGAGCAATTATGAATTAACAGATTACCAGTGGAAGCAAATTGAGGATTTATTTCCGCCTAAAACATCCAAATGCGGCAGAGCAAGACGTGACCCAAGAGAATTAATGAACGCTATAATATGGGTCCTGCGTACGGGGCACCTTGGTGTGCGCTTCTTATACACTCTGAAAAAAATAATCATAGTCATAATTTTACTGCTCTGTTTTCCAGAAGTACACACTGTATGGCATCAGCTCACTGCCTCCGCCGAAGTCATGCGGATTGCCTGTGATAAGATCAACTGCGGTACCGCAGCCGGCATCAAAATGACAGACTACAGAATGTTTATCGGCATTGACTGCAACCAATACGCGTTCGCTGTTCGTTTTCCTTTCAAAGATGCAGTGATTGTTCTGGAGAACGATATATCGGAATGAACCGTTCTGCAATGCGTCACTGTTTTTGAATGCCTTGGCAAGAGCGGCTATCCACTTGGTAAGTTTCGTTTCTTCCGGTTTTTCAATGCAGGGACGAAGCGCGGAATCGCCCTGTTTTTTTTCGCCTTTTATCCCAAATTCACTGCCGTAGTATATACATGGGAATCCAGGCATACCAAACATCAGTCCGTAAATCAGCGGAAGATGTTTTTCGTTGGTAAGAATGCTTGCCGCTCTTGTAACATCATGGTTATCCACAAAATTCAGAAGATGCTGTCCGCGGCAGATACACCAGTCATCTTCGCCAAAAAGCCGCTGTATGAAATGAATAATCTCAAACATATTCATTGAGTTGAATGAAGAATACAAGCTCTTGCAGCACTGATAGTTTGTGCAGGAATGCAGCATTTCAGGATTAACATACTGTGAATAATCTCCGCGCAGAAGTTCTCCTATCAGTACAAATTCAGGTTTAAGCTGAGCTGTAAACTTTCTGAGTGTTTTTAAAAAGTCAGGGGTATGACAATATGCGGAATCAAGATAGAGTCCGTCAATATCAAATTCATCCACCCAGAACTTTATTGCATTTAGAAGATACTGAACCACTGTATCGTTATATAAATTCAGTTTGACAAGATGAAAACTGCCCTCCCAGCCTTCGTACCAAAGTCCGTCATTATAACTGCTGTTTCCTTCGAAACTGATGTAAAACCAATCCTTATACGAGGAATCCTCTCTTTTGTCAAGAACATCCTTAAATGCCCAAAAGTCACGTCCGACATGATTAAACACAGCATCAATCACCACTTTGATTTCATTTTTGTGAAGTTCCTGTACCAACTCTTTAAAATCGTCATTGGTTCCGAGACGGGTGTCTATTTTAAAGAAATCGCGGGTATTATAGCCATGGGTATCCGATTCAAATACCGGCGAGAAATAAACTGCATTTGCGCCTGTTTTTCTGATATGCGGAATCCATTCTTTGATCTTTTCAATTCTATGAGATGGTATACCGTCATTTTCAAACGGAGCCCCGCAAAATCCTAATGGATATATCTGATAAAATACACTTTTAAATGCCCACATATTTTCTCCTCCATGATAAAAGTTCTTATTTCATAATAAGATCATACCATAAGATTGAGAAAAAAGCAACAAGTTTTTATACATTTGGCAGGCATGGCAAGCGTATGATATAATAAAGATATGGAAAATAATGTTGTATTATACAACACCATTTGGAAGCAATATTATACAATATCATTATGCGGCTACAGTACAAATCTCTGTGTGTACAGCGTAAGACAATATAGCATTGTATATTATATAATAAATAAAACAGCTTAAAGGTGACTAACTATTAAATATGGAACAGAGCTCTTAATAAAGATTCTTACCTTTGGCATGACAAATTTTAAAAGGAAGGAGAAATAATATAATTGCCAATATTTTCAGGATAATTATATTATACATGATATATGTTTCTCACTACATTAAACGGACAATGGCAGATGCGGTCTGCCAACGGCGATAAATGGTATGATGCCGAAGTACCCGGTTCCGTATTTTCGGATCTGATAAATAACGGTGTGATGGATGACCCTTTTTGGGGTGACAATGAATACAAATCGCTTGAAATTTCAAAATCTGATTTTGAGTATCGCCGTGATTTTTATTTTGACAATACTGATTTCAGACATATCTTTTTGAACTGCGAAGGACTTGATACATTATGCGATGTATATTTAAACGATACTCTTATTCTCCGCGCAGACAATATGCACAGACACTATGAAACGGAAATAACAGATTACATAAAACAAGGAATAAATACCATCCGCATATATATCAAATCACCGACTGCATATGCTCTTAAAAAAAACAGTGAGCGTTTTCTTACAAGCTGCGCGGACGCAGTGCCGGGCATCTCTCATATACGGAAAGCGCATTATATGTTCGGCTGGGACTGGGGACCTAAACTGCCTGATTCGGGAATATGGCGTGATATTTATATCACTGCATTCAATAATTCGCGTTTTGGTGATATACAGATAGCGCAGAACGGAACGGAGGATGAGTGGCAGATAACAGTTTCATCCGAGATATGCGGTGCGGATATCTGCAATTGCACAGTTGAATACACGCTTCTTTCTCCCGATGATGAAATTATATACCGCGGAACGGATAATGAAATAAAAATCCAATCTCCGCATCTCTGGTGGCCGAATAATATGGGGGCTCATCCGCTCTACACACTCACAGCACGTCTGATTGATAACGGAGAGGAAGCGGATATCCGTACATATAAAATAGGACTCCGCAAAATAAAACTTATCCGCAGACCTGATAAATGGGGCGAAAGCTTTGAATTTGAGATTAACGGTCAATCCGTATTTGCTATGGGAGCAGATTATATTCCGGAGGATAATCTTATTCCGCGCATAAACCGCGAACGGAGCGAACGGCTTATAAAATCGTGCGTTGACGCGAATTTTAATATGCTGCGCATCTGGGGCGGCGGATATTATCCCGACGACTGGTTCTATGACCTCTGCGACACCTACGGAATCCTGATCTGGCAGGATCACCTTTATGCCTGCGGCGCTTATGAATTTAACAATCAGTTCAAAGAAAGCATTACCGCCGAAACAGAGGATAATGTGCGCCGTCTGCGTCATCATGCCTGTCTTGCGCTGTGGTCGGGAAACAATGAGCTTGAATACGCGTGGGCATACTGGGGCTGGGAAAAAGCCTACGGCAAGGAGTTAAAGACTGATTATATCCGTCAGTTTGAGGAGCATCTTCCGAAACTTATGAAACAGCTTGACCCATACACAGATTACATTA
>CAZLOX010000037.1:8654-14418 GCA_964561265.1 uncultured Lachnospiraceae bacterium | reverse complement strand
TTTATGAATGGTCTTGAAAAAGGAAGCGGAGATTTGAACGAAGCATATTCTAAGGGTATGGATATGGATATAGAACAATTATGCCGTTCTATTAAAAGCAGTTCATCATTTAAAAGAACAGGTTATATTAAAGCTTTAACAGAAAGAAAGTACACGCTTTCTTCAAGAGAATTAGCAATAGTGCGTAAATATTTCCCAAATAACAACTAATATTCAAAGAAAACATAACTATATGTCACTTTGTGTATTTTATCCAATGATATGATGCAGAATTTCGCAGTTTTGGCAGACAGAAAAATGGCGGAGTTAATTGAATATCTAAACTTTGAGGACTTACGTATGTATTAAAAATATTTCAATTGGAGGTGAAAATAATGTCAGATGGAAAAAACGTAGAATACATATGTTCATATTGCGGAAAAAGAATAACAAAAAGAGCATTTCAAGGTCGCCCTGATCCCGGAAATTGTCCGAGAAAACCAAAATCAAGTGATGGCAAATATAAGCCGCATAGTTGGGTGGTAAACAGAAAATATTAATAATATCTTATATAGACTTTATTACTGCATTTCGCTGTGGTTTATTAAGGTCCAAGCTGCTTTAAACATTTTAACATAAAGGTAGATAAAATCTTAAATTTTCTGCCTTTATGTTATTAAATATAGGTTTTAAAATCAACTGATTTGGAATTTTATGAAAGAGATGAATACTATGGAAAATCGTCAAAAAAAAATACGATGTTTAAAAAATAATCTACATACGGTCATTAAAAATGCAAGTTATTATACATATGGAAATATCCCATCAAAACTTATCAATGGCGCCATAAATAAATATGCCAATGAATATCCGGACGATATATTGGCATTAGTTGATACAACTTTATTTGGTAATGGTGGTACTGGTATATCATTCACAGAGGATGGTATATGGATAAAAGAATTATTTACCGAAACGGAATTTCTGAATTATTTTGAATACGGTAAGCTTTATTCTATGAGTGATTCGTATTTTGTTTGTATTTCACGTTCTGATTTATCGGACCTGATGAAAAAAATGTCAAAAATAGATGATAATCTTTTAGATAACTCAATAAGTATAACTAATGGTATATCATCAGGATTGTTATATTTAAATGATATACTTAAAGATGATGATAATGATGATAATAATGGTAATAATGATAATTTTTTAAATGATGCAATGGAAATAAGCAACGATATATCTGAGTTCTTGTCTTCCGTAAAAGGAATAAGAGATGTTTTTGATGAAATAAGTGCAATATTCGATGATAACGATGACGATTAACGGTCTATCTGTTTAAATGAATTACCTGAATCAGGCAAAAAATCCGCCTGAAGAACAACTAATCAAATTTTTGCCATAAAGCAGAAATTTACCAAACTATTACAAAAAACACATTACATTCCTCAATCTAAATTAAGCAACAAACTAAACTGAGAAGGTTTTATATCGGCACGGCAATAGAACTTTATTACAGCTTATTAAATTACGTTAAACTTTTTCCTGTATTCGCTTGGTATAATCCCCGAATGATGTTTAAAAAATGATGAAAAGTGCTGCGGTGATTTAAAACCACATGATTTTATGATATGGTTAATTGAAAATCCATCTGCGAGAAGACGCTTTGCACAGATAAAGCGAAACTCTTACAGATCCCCAGAAACAAAGCACATCCTTAAGGATATTGCTTGTTTCTGGCTTTTTTATTTGCACAAATTATTGTTCCCCCAATTAAATATTGAAGAATTTATGCGAAGAACAAACTGCGAAAGTCAAGGAAGAAAACCGCAGGAAAACTCGCGTTTTTCAAGGTTTTCTGACGCAGAATTTCACAGTTTGGGCAAGCAGAAAAATTTAAGAGTTAGTTGGAGGATCACTAATATTGTCACTATCTATTCTTCAAGAAGTTTTTTGAGTTCATCCTTGCTTGGTAATACGGTCTGATATTTACTTGCAAATATTTGTGTATTATTTTCAGGCAAGGTCATTTCGACTACTGCTTGATTTTTGTCTTTACAAAGGATAATACCTATCGTATCATTTTCATCCTCAAGTTTAACCTTCCGATCATAAAAATTAACATACATCTGCATTTGCCCTATATCCTGATGCTTTAATTCTCCGATTTTCAAATCAAACAGCACAAAACATTTTAACAGCCTATTGTAAAATACAAGATCACATCTGAAATGCTCTTCCTGAAATGTGATACGCACCTGTCTTCCAACAAAGGTAAAACCTTTGCCAAGCTCAAGTAAAAATTTCTGCAAATTATCTATTATTCTTTTTTCAAGCTCTGTTTCTGAATATGACTCCAGTTCCGGCAAATTTAAAAACTCTAACACATATGGATCTTTCACAATATCAATAGGTTTTTCTACGACTTGTCCTTCCTGTGAAAGTCTTTTAACAGCTTCTTTATCGGAACTTAAAGCTAACCGTTCATATAGAGATGAATTATATTGTCTTTTCAATTCTGAAAGACTCCAATCGTTCCGTACAGACTCAATTTCATAGAAATGACGTTCTTCAATATTATCTATACGCATCAGCTTTAAATAATGCGACCAACTAAGAAAAAATTTTCTTCCTGTATCTGTTGAAGGAAGTTTTTCAGATTGGGGAAACAGTGTTTCCCCAATCTGATCCTGTGAATATATCCGATAAAATCTTCTCATCAGTTTCAGGTTGTCTACGGAATATCCCTTACCAAAGTTTTCCGTCAGATATTCTGACAGATTGTCTAAAATATATTTTCCGTATTCAGCTTTTTCCGAACCATTTTGCTCCTCCATGATAATTGCCTTTCCGATTTCATAATAGGCGTATACCATAGAAATATTAACTGCTGTTTTTGCTTGTCGCTTAGCTTGCTGTAATATATTCCTAACAGTTTCTAAAAAGTTTGATTTTTCTGTCATTGTGTATCACCGTCCATACTTTATATATAGGATATTATAACATCAAGATTGTATCAATCAAGACGACTTTCAACTTTCCTGCATCCATCGTTTTGAACTGTTGCAAATTTTGCAACGGTTGCCTCCTGTGTTAGTTCTTTATCTTCATAGACATTTTTAATATGCCTTGATATAGTGTATTTGTTGCACTCAAACAGTTCAGCCATCTGATCCATTGTAAGCCATACGCTTTCATTATAAAACCGCACATCAATTTTGATTTGCTCATCTTCCGTTTTAAAAATTATAATATTATTATTCAATTTTCTCGCCTTTTGATTTCTAAGAAAACACTGATTAAATCAACTCAACAAAATTTAAAGCCATATTTTATGCCGTTTTTCCTGCCTTAAAAAGCAAAATATTATAAAAACATTTAATACATTCGCCGTTATCCCTCCTCTTACCACGGAATAATATTTCTCTGTTCATTTCTTTATATTCCAATCTTGAAGAATTTGCTCCGCAACATATGTTGCAGATATATTCTAATCATATCCATTTTTTATAAAATTCAAATTATTAAGAATAATATGACAACGCTGTGTACCATCAAAATGCGGTAGCCATACATAAAATCTTTCAAAAACATAAAAATTCAATTTATATTTAGCTATTTCTACAAATTTAAATTCACACTTACAGTTGCTGTCTATTTTATAGTAACGAACAATCCCTGAATCACCAACGACTACTTGGTATGGTGTCCATCTACAATTTATTGGTCTATAATTATGTATTAGACATTTATCTGAAAATCGAAACGGACATTGTTTATTCTCAAGCAGATTGCTCTGTAATTGACTTTTTTCTATATCAGAAAATTCATTTTTCATAATGAGTTCCCGTGCTTCTTGACTACTCAAATTAGTATTGGCACCTTCACAACAGCAGCCTTTGTTGGAACAAGGACTGCATCTTAACCAAAATGGATCTAATTCATAGAGCCTTTTAACTACTGCATCTATTTCAATTCTTGCATTATCTATAAATTCCATATTTTTATCACCTCATATCAACTTCAATTCAATTTGCTTATCTTTTAAAATATAGTATGCATTTGACAGCGCTAAATCATCAGCAAATCCCTGTTCGACACATACAATTTTTGCTGGAGCGTATGCGATAATCGCTTCAATATCTTCTGCTGTTATGGTATCAAACAGACGTTGTAGAGAAGATCAATATAAATCATCTTAATCTTGTTGTAACAGGCAGCCTGTAACAGTTTTAATATCTCAAGGTTATCGCTCTCAATATAAAAATTCTGTGTATCATCAAAATTGGTGCTTTCTTCACAGCATGGACGCAACGTGTCTGTGGAACACTTCTACGGAAGCCGCAGACACTCTGACTTGACTTGCCTTTCCACTCGAATTTGTACTTTTCAAAATCATTATCTATATTCACCGCACAGCGACAACAGCTTGTCTATATCAAGTCTGCCCTCTGCAAAAAATTCAGGGAATACTGATTTAAAATTTTCCATATTTGTATTTTCCAAATCCATAGAAAATCCGTCTAATTTATCAGTCATTTTTATCCTCCTCTGTAGCAAAACTATTTGCTTGAATATAATCAAACTCATTTTGTGTTTCTTCTTTTATTTTTTTCAACACATTAATCCATAATAAAGGCATAAATTCATTATCCCATCCAAAGTACAAACAATGAATATGATAAAGTGCCTCTATGGAATTAACTGCAGGCAATGATAAGCCATCATCGCATGGACCAATTAGTATATTGTCCATAAGCTTGTTTAATGCAATCCTTGTAAAAGTAGCTTGAGGTGAAGCGTGAACGAGTTTATGGCAAAGTTTAAATTCTTTTTTCCATAAATCAAAATATTCCTTTTTTATATTGCTATTTTCTGCTATATCATAAAAATTAGGATTCTTTATATTTAATATATCTGATGCCCATCCATACCTTTCTTTTTTATATTCCATGTATTTAGTTGCAGCTTCATCTCCATGCTTTACTATAAAGTCAGCTATTACACTTGATTCAAATAGAGTTCTAAACCTCGCATAAGCACCATCAGCATATCCATTTTTTAATAAAATCAAAATCTCATTTGCGATATGTATTGCTCTGCCATTTATATATCTAAGTGCTGTAAATACACTTTTTCCATCGCTATTAGTTTCAAATTTTTTGTTTTTTTCTATATACTTTAAATATTCATCACAAAATCTCGTACTTGATTCAATATAGCATTTATATAGCGCAAAGCCATTCCCCCAAATACCCTCAATATGGTTTAAATTATATTCATCCGCTTCTAAATACGCTTTATGCCATTCATTAATATTTTCTCTTACAAAATCAATTTGTTCTTTAGAAAATAAATCAATAAACTTATTAAAGCAATCTTCAAAGTAATTAAAGTCTATACTATCTTTATCCTCTTGTTTTTGTTGCATAATGTTTATAAATTCTTGAAAATAATCCTCAAAAAGTATATCAGTCATACTATCACCTCATAATTTACTATTAATTTCTATATTAATTAAAAACCACCTTGCAACTTTTGCTGTTATCTTTTCTCTTCCTAAAATTCCTCGGTTTTATTTTATAAATCAACATCTATCTGCATTTCATCAACGAAAAGATATTCTTTTTTTCTTTAATATTTAATTTTTCAATACGGATATATTTATTTGTAAAGTCATTAATATCATTAAAAATATTATATCAAAAATGTCTGTGAATGTCAAGATATAGCATTTTACTATCACGGAAATCAAATTTTAAAGGCATTTCCGTCAATGTGC
>CAZLOX010000037.1:4656-8644 GCA_964561265.1 uncultured Lachnospiraceae bacterium | reverse complement strand
TCTGTACTTGATATTCCAAAACAAATAATTTTTAGCACCAAAATACTGATTTTATATCGTTTTTCTGCCCTTTGGTCGAAACAATTTTGTGCATAATTTTAAAAATTGATTTCCCTGTTTTACTATACTTTGAAAGATTAAATCTGACTGAACTTTCATCATGCCTGATAAACTGGATATCAACAGAAAGCGTCTGGGGCGGAGTAATAACAATAAATATATAAAACCATTTAATCTAATATTATTCATAGTCATCAGATATATACTCTACTACTATTTTATAAAATCAATTAATTCACCTTTTACTTAATATAACACATTCGTACCGAATGACCGATATTCAAAATAAAAAGCCTGTCCTATAAAAAACTCAATACATACAACACATACAATCCACGGTTACACCTTAATTTTCCATTTAAAGTATTCTCCGGGCGCTTCATGTCCGGCATCCACGATTACCGATATATCGCGGTACAATGGTTTTGATTCTCTTGCTATGCCCTGTGCAAAACAACTCAGTGCAACCGCCGCCGCAGCTGCGGCAGCCGCAAAGGCAACAGCGTTTTTTTTCAGTAGAATAATCATGTATATCCCGCCTTTTACAGAAAAATATTTACTTTATTTATATGACGGTTTGTATTTGATAATTCAGCGAAACTGATATCCCAGCGGAATTTTTATTTTTGAGAATTTTCAGCCGTAATTCAAATAAAATACCGGACGCTCTTTAAAACAGCATCCGGTATTCCGAAAATATTTTTTATTTAAAAATCAATCAAACGCAGCCCTGTGCTTTCATTGCTTCCGCAACTTTCAGGAAACCTGCAATGTTTGCGCCTGCCATGTAGTTGCCTTCAAGGCCGTATTCCTTGGCAGCCTCATCACATGACTTGAATATCTGCTTCATTATATTGTGGAGCTTTTCATCAACTTCTTCAAATGTCCATGAATATCTGATAGAATTCTGGCTCATTTCAAGACCTGATGTAGCAACGCCTCCCGCATTTGCAGCCTTAGCCGGTCCGTAAAGAACGTTATTGCTGAGATATACTTCGATAGCTTCCGGAGTTGAAGGCATATTAGCACCTTCCGCAACTGCAAAACATCCGTTCTTAACAAGAATTTCAGCGCTCTCTTTGTTGATTTCGTTCTGTGTAGCGCATGGGAGAGCGATATCACACGGAATTGTCCAGATACCCGAGCAGCCCTCTGTATAAGTTGCGTTCGGATGAGTTGTAACATATTCCTTGATTCTCTTTCTTTCAACCTCTTTGAGCTGTTTTACACAAGCGAGGTCGATACCGTCAGGATCATGAATATAACCGTTTGAATCGGACAAAGCAACAACTTTCGCTCCGAGAGCAGTCGCTTTCTGTGTAGCATATATAGCAACATTTCCCGAACCCGAGATAACAACAGTTTTGCCGTCAAAGCTCTTGCCGTTTGCCTTGAGCATTTCATCAGTGAAATAGCAAAGACCGTAACCGGTAGCTTCTGTTCTTGCGAGTGAACCGCCGTAAGTAAGTCCCTTACCTGTCAGAACGCCTGTAAATTCGTTCTGCAGACGCTTGTACTGTCCGAACATATATCCGATTTCCCTTGCGCCTGTACCGATATCTCCGGCAGGAACATCGCAGTCAGGGCCGATATGCTTTGCAAGCTCTGTCATAAAGCTCTGGCAGAATCTCATAACTTCAGCGTCGCTTTTGCCCTTAGGATCAAAGTCGGAACCGCCTTTGCCGCCGCCCATAGGAAGAGTTGTAAGACTGTTTTTGAATACCTGTTCAAATCCGAGGAATTTGATTATTCCGAGATAAACAGACGGGTGAAGTCTTAATCCGCCCTTGTAAGGACCGATTGCTGAATTATACTGTACACGGAAACCGCGGTTTACCTGTACTTTACCATTGTCGTCAACCCATGGAACTCTGAAAATGATCTGTCTTTCAGGCTCAACGAGTCTGTCAAGAACGCCGGCTTCAACAAAATCCGGTCTTTTTTCTATAACAGGTTCCAGACTTTCAAGAACCTCTGTAACAGCCTGAATAAATTCTGGTTCTCCGCTGTTTCTTTTCTTGACTGTTTCAAGCAGGTCAATTAAATACTGATTTTTTATTGCCATGTTAAATCCTCCTAAATATTAAAGATAATTTTTTGTGTAGTTAAAATAATCACAAAATATATTTTTATTTTACCACACTTTCAAATGAAATGCAATACCTTTGACATAAAAATACAGCAAAACATTCAATTTTTTTCACTCCGGCAGAAATAATATTTTTCACCGTAATAAAGCGGCAGCGCGTGAATACAATTTTACATAAGGAAAGGCTGATTTAAGGTAATAAAAAAATAGTTTTGCGGAAAATATACGCTCTTCATATGAAGAGCTATTTTCCGCCGTCGGGGGACTAAAACTATTTTTTTATCTTGATTTATTCAGCGTTTCCATAGGACAGTTTTTATTTGTTTTTTATGTTTTATATTGACAAAAACACCGTAAATGCGATATAATTATGGAGGTTGGAAGTATGAGAAATAAAAGGTTCGGAATATTATTGATATGTGTAATTTTATCCGCTGTACTTGCTGCAGGATGTCAGGGCAGTATCAGAACCGGCAGATTTTATAAAAATGTATATCCTGAAACCATATCTTACATAAACAGCGAACCGCTTGTGAGAAACGGCAAATTCACAAAAATCAAAGGTGACGGTTCTGACACAACAACCGTGATGATTTATATATGCGGCAGCGATCTTGAATCGGAAAGCGGCGCGGCAAGTATGGACATAGATGAAATTCTGAAAGCAGATTTAAGCGATAATATAAACGTTATCATACAGAGCGGCGGCGCGGCAAAATGGCACAACTCCGAAATAAGCTCCGATACAAACAAGCGTTTTTCTGTCAGGGACAATAAACTTGAACTTATAGAAGATATCGGTGCGGCTGATATGCTTTCCGCCGGCGCTCTCGCTGATTTTATCTCTTTCTGCGGCGAAAATTATAAAGCAGACCGTTATGATCTGATTTTCTGGGATCACGGCGGCGGTGCGGTGCATGGATTCGGTATTGACGAAAAAAATCCGCGCTCCTCCCTTACCATAGACAAAATCGACAAGGCTCTTTCTCTGGCAAAAGTCAAATTTGACTTTATAGGTTTTGACGCCTGCATTATGGCTAATTTTGAAACCGCCCTTATGCTGAGCCGCCACGCCGATTATCTTATAGCCTCCGAGGAAACAGAACCTGCCTCAGGCTGGTATTATACGGATTTTCTTTCACGCATGAGCGATAACCCGTCTATGCCGACAGAGCAAATTGCAAAAAATATAGCGGATGATTACATATTTACCGCCGCTCTGTCCGATTCCTTCGCTTACTCGACTCTCTCCGTCACAGACCTTGAAGAATTAAGCGCGGAAGTATATCCTGTATTCTGCAGTTTCTTTGACTCGCTCAATAAAAAAATTGCCGCCGGTGGATATAACGATGCTGCAAAAGCAAGAGCGGAGAGCCGTGAATTTGCGTTCAGTGAATACGGACATATTGATTTTTTGCATTTTATCTCACTTGTTTCAGACGATTACTCGGATATTCTCACCGGAAAAATAAAGTCGGCGGTGAAATACCACAAAGAAACATCCAACGGCGGTAATGCAAACGGTTTAACGCTATATTTTCCGTATAAATATGTCGGCGATCTGGACGCTATGCTTAAAATATACAAATCGCTTGGTTTCGGAAATGAATATCCCGAATTTATATCACGCTTTTCAAGCATAATGGCAGGCGGAAAACTTGTGAACGGCACATCGGAATCCCCCTTTGAAACAGCAAAATGCTCAAAGGAAAACAGCCGTGAATACTGGCAGAATTTCGGCTGGTTTGACGAAAATACCGTAAACAGCTATTCCCAGCTTTATGTAAATGCCGATAAAAACGAAGTGCGTATCGAAAAAAGTGACAAAGGACTTATTCT
>CAZLOX010000037.1:0-4646 GCA_964561265.1 uncultured Lachnospiraceae bacterium | reverse complement strand
AAGAAACTTCTGCTCTCAGCAGTATTATGCTTGACGTTTATGAGGATGACGGTGAGGGTTATACGGCTCTCGGCACGGAAACAGGCGTAAGACGCGATATCAGCGGTGACCTTATAATTGATTTCGACTACACATGGATATCTCTCAACGGCAATCCGGTACCGTTTTATGAAGAATATGAGGAATATACGGATTACGGATTTATCCGGCGCGGATATGTTCCGGCTGTCATAAACGGACTATATACAATTGATATCATAATATACCAGAACGCTGACGGCGGATATGTCGCCGGATACAGAAACAAAATTGACGCTGACTCGCCTGCCCCTGCTGCAAAAGGACTGAAAAGCTTTAAAAACGGCGATGTTATAGATTTTTTCTGCGATTATTACAGCTATGACGGAGAATACCTAGGCGCGCGTTTTTTCGGAACTCCAATCGTTATGGGAAATGAAAAGATGACAGTTTCCCGCGAAAGAATAGATAATCTTAAAACAGGTGTATATCTTATGATTTCGGATATATACAATAATATTTTTTACACAGATGAAATCACTGAACAACAAAACTGAATGGATTGATATACAAGGAGGAATTATGCGTTTTTTACATATATCAGATTTACATATAGGCAAAAAAATCGGCGCTTTTTCCATGGAGGAGGAACAGCGTTTCATACTTGATTTTATACTTGACACCGCGGAAAAGGAAAATATTAAATTTATTCTGATATCCGGCGATGTTTATGACAAATCCGTTCCTCCGGCAGAGGCTGTCAATATTTTTGACGATTTTCTTACAAAGGCTTCAAAAGCCGGAAAAATTATATTCGTTATAAGCGGAAACCACGACTCTCCGGACAGACTTAATTTCGGAAGCAGACTTATCAAAAAAAACAATATCTATATCTCGGCAAAATTCAGCGGACAGCTTGATAAATATACCGTTGACGGAGTTAATTTCTATCTGCTCCCTTTCATCAAGCCGTCATATGTGAAAAAATATTATCCCGACGAACCGCTTGATAATACCGAAAGCGCGGTGAAATTCGTGATAGACAACACCGAAATAGACGAAAATGAAATAAACATTCTGCTTGCTCATCAGTTCGTTGCGGGAGAAAGCGGAGAGATTATTTTATGCGATTCCGAAGAAAGCATATCGGTCGGCGGAACAGACCGCGTCAACGCGTCGGTCTTTGAAAAATTCGATTATACCGCTCTCGGACATATCCACAGTATGCAGACCGCCGGCAGAGATAACGTTGTCTACTGCGGTTCGCCGCTCAAATACTCCGCCTCAGAGGCTGTACGCGGAAAATTCCTCTGCATAGCGGACGTGGACAAAGAGCATATGGAAATAACAAAAATACCGATTGTCCCCATGCATGATATGCGCGTTATAGAGGGCAGACTCAGCGATATAATGAAAACGGCCGGATCGGATGACTTTGTTCATATAACTCTGACCGACAAAGATGAACTTATAAATCCTCAGGGTATGCTGCGAAATATCTTCCCAAATATGATGTCTCTGAAATTCAGCAATACATATCAGGATATAAACGATACAATATCCGAACACAGAAGTATGAGTCCGGCAGAACTTTTTGCTAAATTCTACAATCTGAAAACCAACGATGAGATGTCGGAGGAAGAATTGAAAATTATAGAGGAAATATTAGACGATATATCAGACGAAATTTAACGAAAGGGATTTGATTATGAAACCTGTAAAACTTACAATATGCGGTTTTTCCTCATATCTGAAAGAAACCGAAATAGATTTTGAAAAAATTTCATCTAACAAACTTTTTCTTATTATAGGCGATACCGGTTCCGGCAAAACCACAATATTCGACGCGATAACCTTCGCTCTTTACGGAGAGCCAAGCGGAAAAAACAGAGATTATAAAATGCTCCGGAGCG
Source organism: uncultured Lachnospiraceae bacterium (assembly GCA_964561265.1). Lineage (GTDB taxonomy): Bacteria > Bacillota > Clostridia > UBA1381 > UBA1381 > JAFLUR01. The sequence continues at coordinate 2,715 of CAZLOX010000037.1, read as the reverse complement.
ATCTTGCCGGTAAAGATGATAAAACCTATGTTATCCTTGATTTTATCCACAACGGAAAATCATATACGATCAGACGTGACATAAAGGTGACAATACCGAAAAAAGCTGATTCTCCTGTCAGATTTGAACAAAAAGCGATTATGAATCTGCCAAATGATGATATAATTGAGGGACAGACAGATGTAAATAATTATTCTGCTGAGCTTCTTGGCATAAAAGCCGACCAGTTCCGTCAGATCGCTATGATAGCGCAGGGGGATTTTATGAAACTTATCATCCCGAAAGACAAGAAAAATGACAGAATTGAAATACTGCGCGATATCTTTTCCACAAAAATATATGAAACACTTCAGGAGCGTCTGAAAAAAATGTCAGATGAGATGGAAAATCAATATGAACAGCTTCAAAAAGAGATAAAAAAAGATATATCCGACACAATGTTCAGAAATGAAGAGGAAAAAATCACAGTTGACGATGAAAGCTGTATAACCGAAAAAATTATAGAAGATGTTTTAACCGCGGCAGACAAAATATTAACCGAAGACAGGACACTTATTGCGGATAAAAAAACGGTGAGGGATGCCCTGAAAAAACAGAATGAAGAAATTGCGTCGAAAATAGGATATGCCGGAGAAAACAATAAAATCATTGAAAATTTTGAAAATGCGAAAAAAACATATATCGAACTTGACGGAAAGCATGATGAATACAGACAGAAAGAAAATGAACTGGACAAAATAAAAAATGCGGTGTATACTGTCAAAGCCGAAGAAAACAAAATGCTCGGAAAAAAATCAGAATATGAAACGCTGAAAAATATGACCGATAATTACCGCGCTGAAATGAAAGACGCAGAAAAACGGGTGGACGCTCTTGAAAATACATATAAAAAAGAAAATTCCGAATTACCGGAAGCTGAAAAATTAAAGAGTGAGTATATAACCATAGAAAATACTCTTGACAAATATGACACATATGAAAACGCAAAAAAACTTCAAAAAAAACTGACTAATGACGCGGATAAAAAATCAGGCTCAATAAACGTCTGCAAAGAAAATATGCAGAATACAGCCGAACAGGCCGCCGCTGTAAATGAGAAAATCAACAGTCTGAAAAATCCGGAAACACTGTATGCAAAATGTGAGTCCGAAATAAGTGAACTGCAAAGCAAAAAAGAACATATAGATAAAATTGCCGACAAAATCCAAAAAAACAACACCGCACGCGCAAAATATGAAAAATTAAACAGTCAGTATACCGCCGCAGAGGAAAATTTCACAAAAAAGCAGGAGATATATTTTAAACTGAAACTGCAGTTCTTAAATTCTCAGGCAGGATTTCTCGCTCAGGAACTTAACGAAGGACAACCATGTCCCGTATGCGGTTCAACCGTTCATCCCCATAAAGCGAAACTTTTCTCGGAAGAAATATCAAAAGAACGTGTTGATAATGCTGAAAATGAATACAGAGCTGCCGAAAAGGAATACAATGACCTTTCTGCCAGAATAGAAACCGGCGCGGACTACATAAAACAGCTTGATGCGGAGATATGTGACGATATTGAAGAAAGGCTGAAAATAAACATTGAAAAAGCCGACGCGGAAAAAATCATCAGTAATGAAATAAAAAATCTTGCCGCCGCTATTGCGGACGCGAAGAAAAAATTAAAAAAATATGAAAATGACACAGCCGAAAAAGACAGACTGCACCAGCAATTAAATAACCTTGAAAAAGACAGGGAAAAATCAGAAATGCAGCTCCGCAGTCTTGAAGACGAACTCACCGGATTTCGTATTGATATCGAAAAAAACAATACCATCATATCATCTCTTGAAAGCGAGCTGCCTTTCAAGACTAAAAAAGATGCCTGCCGCGAGATAGATGAAAAGAAAAAGCTTGAGGCAGAAATCCGGCAAAGAATAGATACCGCAGAAAAACAGCTTAAAGACTGTCAGGAAACAATAAAATCGTGCAAAAAGATGATACAGGAGAACGAACCTCTGATACAGACCCGCAATGCCGATTATATGAAAAGTTTACGTCTGTTTACTGACAAGATAATTGAATGCGGATTTTCCGGCGAGGATGAATACAGAAAATATCTGAAAAACGAGAAGGAAATAAACGCGCTTGAGAATGATATTAAAAATTATGACAAAAAATACAGTATTGCCAAATCTGCATATGAAAATCTCCGTAAAGAAACAGCTGACCGCGTAATGATAGATATTTCAGCGCTGAATGAGGAAAAGAAAAGAATCAACGATGCAGTCGAGTCATGCAATACAGAGATAATGGATCTGAACGAGAGAATACGGCAAAACGAAAAAGCCGGCAAACGGATAAGAGAAAAAGCTGGTAATCTCCGTGATACCGAAAAAAGATACAGTCTTATATTAAAACTTTCAAAGATAGCCAATGGTATTGAAAACAATAACAAAAAGAAAACGGGCACCGCGCTTGAAGAATATGTTCAGATGTTCTATTTTGACGAGATAATAAACGAGGCAAACAAGCGTTTATCAAAAATGACAGGCGGACAGTACGCTCTTATAAGAAGTGACAACAAATCCTTTGATCTGGACGTAAAGGACAGAAACACCGGAAAAAACAGAAGTGTAAAATCACTTTCGGGCGGCGAATCATTCAAAGCGTCGCTGTGTATGGCACTGGGATTGTCGGACATAATCGAACGCAGCGCCGGCGGCGTGCGTC
>CAZLOX010000036.1:0-14492 GCA_964561265.1 uncultured Lachnospiraceae bacterium | reverse complement strand
CAACAGAAATCCAATTCTCTGCTAAAATGTAATCAGGAAATTCCCCCTTCGAAAAATCGGTCAGAAAAGATTCCCTGACCGATTTCCTGATTACATAAAATTCCTGATAACCAAAGTTATCACCAATTAGTGATAACCAAAGAGTGATAATAGAAATTGCGGAAAAATGTTAAGACCTGATGTGTATGGTGGAAAGAAAACTGCTCCATAACGCACAGAATAAGTAAACACAAAAATAGGAGGTCTACACCGTAATTGTTTCGTGTAGACTGCCTGTTTATTTTGTAATCTGTCAATATATCCTAAAATCATAATAATATCTGTATCATTAAGTTTTTTAAGACAATCAACAGCTTTATGATTTAATGTAAATCTTTACATTATCTTTTGTTTTGCATAAATGGTAGACAATAGCAATTATATTATAGCTGTATGGAACGGAAAGCCGAGTGGTACAAGAAAAACTATCAAGTATACACTTGGAATTGACAAAACTATTTATTGTATAGATGCAGTTACATTCAAAATTAAAGATATAAAATAAAAATTATATCTTGACAAATATATGATGTTGTGGTACACTATATATGGTTAGTTTTGACTAACCATATATTTTTACCCGTGGGTTAGCTATGACTAACTGGATATTATGGAGGGTTATATGGATATTGAGCATTTTTTGGCGCATTACTGCGCTCCGGCATTAGCAGGAATAAAACCTGCTAATATTGCAGCATACAACAAATTAAAAAATCCGTACATATTGTCGGAGATTGAAGCACTCAACAATATTTTGAACAAAAAAGATATTTACATAGAAACTTTATGTGAATGTAAAGAAAGAATTTTAATAATGCTTTACCGCCGTAAAAATCTTTGTGAATATCTGAACACTCCGCAGATAAAAAGTTTACTTGAAACATACGGTTATCCAGAACAATTTTCTTTGCAGGAATATCTTGAAGTTTTAAGAGGACGGATAGTATTGGGGTGCGCGGGTACAGAGGAATTTCCGCACGAGATAGGCGCATTTTTAGGTTATCCGATACACGATATATACGGGTTTATTAACCACCGAGATGAAAAATGTTTATTAACAGGGGAATGGAAAGTATATGCCGACGCGGATAATGCAAAAAAGCTGTTTTGCAGATATACAGCCTGTCGTAAAGCGGTAGTGAAACGCCTGAACGAGGGAAAAACGCTTGAAGAATTGTTCTGCACAGCATAATTAAACACGAAAACAATATTATCTTTACGATAATTTGTTAAATAAATTTTCAAGGAGGTTTTTACATATGAGTAAAACAGCAATTATTTATTGGAGCGGTACAGGCAACACCGAAGCTATGGCAGCGGCTGTACTCGACGGAGCAAAAGAGGTAAACAGCGAAACAAAGCTTTTCAATGTTTCAGAAATAACAGCCGATGAAGCGGTTAAATATGATACTTTGATATTAGGCTGCCCCGCTATGGGTGCGGAGGTTTTGGAGGAAGGCGAATTTGAGCCGTTCTTTACCGAACTTGAAACACAGCTTGCAGGAAAAAATGTTGCGCTTTTCGGCTCATACGGTTGGGGCGATGGCGAATGGATGCGCAGTTGGGAGGAACGCGTAACAGGCGCAAAAGCAAAACTTGTTTGCGACAGCGTTATTGCCAATGACGCTCCTGATGATGAAGCAGTTGCAAACTGTAACAACTTAGGTAAAACCGCAGCAGTGTAAACCCAAATAAAACTGAATAATATGCTGTAATGCTTACAAGTTAAGTTTTACAGCATATCAATTTTTTGAGTTTTTAAGACAACTATATTTGCGTTTATATGCCTATATGACGCAATAGGAAAATCATTTTAAGGCAGAAAGGATTACATTTATGAAAAAGTTAAAACGCACAAGCGGAATTATTTTATCTTTGATTATGATGTTACAGCTTATAATTCCTTGTGCATATGCAGCAGGCAATTCAGTAAAGATTAAAACAGAAACTATAACATCGTCAGACACAAGCATTGTTGTTGAGGTGCAAAGTGCAATTACGGGCGGTTTTATGAAACTTATTGAAATACCGTCCGGAGAGGAATACAATCCGTCAAATTTTTTTAGCTATACATCTCTATCGGACATTGTGGGTTATGCGTCTGTAAAAGCAGGAGATAATATTATATCTCTTACCAATACACCTACGCTTGGCAATAATGTTATAGCCGTACTTCGCGATACAACAAGCGGTTCAATGGTTGAATATACGTCAGAGCCTATAACTGTTACCGAGCCGGATAACAGTAAATTTATTTCTATAAAATCTGCAGGTATCACATCAACGGACACAAACCTTGTTGTAAATGTTCAAAAAGCAATTACAGCAGGCTTTATGAGGATTTTGGAAATACCGTCAGACGAGGAATACAATTCCTCAAATTTCTTTAACTATACATCACTTGCGACAGTGGGTTTTGCGTCTATAACCGCAGGAAATAATACGGTTAGTCTTGATACTTCCCCGACAGCAGGAAACAAAGTTATTGCGGTACTCCGCGATACATCAACCACTCCGCTGACCGAATATGTTTCGGAAACTGTAGCGGTTACAGAGGGCGGCGGAAGTACGAGCGGAAATATTCTTGATAATTGTTCAGCTGAAATAGTTATGAACGGCAAAACTAATTTTTCAGTCAGCGACACTTCCACAGTTGTGAACGTCAAACTTGATGAAAGCCTTACAAACGGAGTATATATGACCGTATTTGCCTATCCGGGCAATACAGCTTTTGACTCAGATAGTATAGCAAATAAACGGTTATACGCGGGTTTTGTTCATAATGGTGATAGTGTTACTTGTGATTTTTCATCAAGTACACTTCCGTTAAAAGCAGGATATAAAATAATCGCGTGTCTGAATGTTCCGATAGGTGATGATAATTACAGGTCTGTTGTTTCACAGGCGTATGAGATACTTGACGAGAACGGCAACGGCGCGCCTGTCTACGATTGGCCGCACATCAACATAGATGAAGCAGCACTCGAAGCAGGCGCGACATCTTTGCATATGACGCTCACAGGTGATGAAAGGCTATTTAGCAATGACAGGGTAACAATTCATTATTGCTTATATCAATATCCGGCAGACGAAACATTTGACCTTGAAGGCGAATATATGATACCGCTTTTAAGCGTTAAGTCTGCAACGGGCGCATTTACTTCTGAAAAATTTACATTTACAGAGCCGTTAATAGAGGGTTATCGTGTCCGTGCAATCGTTTATTGGTCGCAGGATATAGAGTCCTTTGTTCCAAAAGGTAATGATTATGAATACGCAGCAACAGACAACAGTGTTCTTGTAAGCGAAGCGTCAAGCGTGTCCGTATCATTCAATGCTGATAAGGCTTTGTCAAGCGATACATCTGTATCTGTAAATGTGTCGGGTGATGTTCCGAGCGGAAGTATTTTGTTACTCCACAGCTTTACGGGCGATACATATACTTGGCTTGCAGACGGAAATCTTCTTGTTGCAAACAAAACTAATCTGACAGCAGGCAATAATCAAAGTATTACCGTTACAAATTCGGATAATTTAACAGCAGGACGAAAGCTAATTGCTCTTATTCTATCAAATGGAAGCATTATAGCGAAATCTGCGCCTATCAGCATTACAGACGAGGAAGTTATTGAGCCTGTTGTCGATATTACCACAGCAAATATCAGTGTTGACACAAAAGAATTATGGCTGATAACAAACTTTGACAGCGCAATAAGAAGCGGTTATGTAACCGTTTACGAATATGAGGGCGATACATTCGACATTGATAATAACGATAATGTTATTCTTCACGGCGGTGCGGCAACAGCTTCCGCGACAAGCAAAAAAATCACTATTAACTCATACTCGCTTCCGCTTATTGAGGGACGAAAAATAATGGCTGTATTGAATTTGAAAAAAGCTGACGAAACAGTATTTACACGCTATTATAGTGAGCCTGTTACAGTTGCGGGTGCCGCGCCTATGCAGACACCGACAATTTCTATTAACGAAAAAGAAATTACAACGGGAGATTTGAAAGCAAAACTTGTTACTTCCTTTGACAGCCGCGCAGAAGTTACATATACTTTGTATTCGTATTCCGACAGCATAGAAAACGGAACTGTTCTTGCTTCAAAAACCTGTTACAGCTCAGGAAATGAAACAGCTTACTTCAAATCGGGAACAACACCGCTTACCGCAGGCAATAAAATACAAGCTGTAATTACCGCAACTTACGGTTCGCAGACCGAAACAGCATATTCAAACATAATCACAGTAACCGAGCCGCCCGCTTGGGACACTCCGACTATCGCAATTCACGGTGAATACATAACTCCCGATACAACAAAAATCACGGTAACATCAACTTATGACGAGGGTTATCTGTCAATGGACGATTATTACTGCAACATTACACTGTATCAAATTCCTGTTGATAAAGATACCTCAGATGAATTTTGGGAACAATCGTGGGCGGAGCGCGTCGGAACTGTTCAAAATACACGCGGAGAGGTTGAAATCAGTTTGACATCTGCATTAAAGGCAGGATATAAACTTGTCGCAAAATTAAGACTTCCCCATATTGAATGGGAGGGCGAAGAAGTTGACTATGTTTCAATGCCCATTTATATTTTGAACGAGGGTGAAAGCATACCGAAGCCGATAGTCCTTTTATATAATCTTGGCACAGATACCGCCACAGGCTCAAAACTTGCAAAGGTGCTTGAAAATCTGAATATTGAAGTTAAGAACATAACAGGCGATTTACTTGGTGAAGAAGTCGGCTATCTGGCGGAACTTGACGGATTTGAAGCAAGCGGAGAAGTATATAACGGCGATAGTTATGACACACAGTTTATGTTGATGTGTAATCTCGGCGAAGCACTTTTGGACAAGGTGCTTGCAGGTATGAAAGAAAACAATGTAGTTGTAAATCATAAGGCGGTACTGACGCAGTATAACCGATACTACAAGTTTTATGACCTTATAAGAGATATTCAAGACGAGCATAAGGAGTTTCAAGCGATACTTGCGCTTGATAAAATAATCAAAGAGGGCGAAGCTCTAAACGGGGCAGATTATACCGCTGAAAAGTGGTCTGCATTTTCTGACGTATTGACGGCGGCACAAAATACACTGTCGGCTGAATTTGCGTCCTATGAGGATTATCTCGAAGCATACTGCAATTTGAGAAAAGCGATTAAAGGCTTATCAGACGCTACGGATTACACTGATATTCAGAAAAATATGAACCTTGTAATCGGCAGCACAACAACAGAAAATGCCACACTTATGATAGGCTATTATAAAAATGGTACACTTCTTGAATTAGACAGGAATACTGTAAACGGTGATTTTACACACACTCTTTCAGATGTTGAGGGTGCAGATGAAATCAAGGTATTCTTATGGAAAAGCATAAATTCACTTGAACCGATTTGTCCGGCAAGCGTGGAGTAAATAAAATACAAGCTACCTTCATACAAGAGGGTATTGCATTGAAGCAATATCCTCTTTTGCTGTATTGACAAAACGCGTAAACGGGTGTAAAATGTAGTTAGGCATAGCTAACCGCAAGGAGGAACTGAAAATGAGTAATGTAAAATCAGCATATAAAAAATTAGGTAAAGGCAATTTCTATGACGGAATGATAACAAGCACAACCTTTTTAGGCTCGCTTGTAAACCGCACAGTATGGCGAATGAATAAAGAAGAAAACAGAGAATATCTTGAGAAAGCATTATCGCCGATTACTGCGGATTTTTGCGGTAAACTGCTTGAAGTGCCTGTCGGAACGGGAATTTTAACAATGCCGCTGTATAAAAAACTAAAAAAAGCGGATATTGTCTGTCTTGATTATTCCGCTGAAATGATGGCGCGCGCGAAAAACCGTGCTGATGAAATGAGAATAGAAAACATACGGTTTATGCAGGGTGATGTCGGCAAGCTGACCTTTGACAATGAGAGCTTTGACACTGTTCTATCCTTAAACGGCTTTCACGCTTTCCCCGATAAAGACGCAGCATATTCCGAAACTTATCGTGTTTTGAAAAATGGCGGCGTTTTGTGCGGCTGTTTTGCCGTTGTAGGAGAAAGCAAGTGCACGGATTGGTTTCTTACAAAGCCTTATACAAAAATGGGCTATTTAACGCCGCCGTTTGAAACAAAGGAGAGTCTTGAAAGAAGGTTAAAATCTATGTATTCAGAGGTATATATTGAAATCGTAAAATCTATGGCGTGTTTTAGATGTTTAAAATAAAGGAGCAGGATAATGGAACAAAGATATGATATAAACACCAAAATTGAATTTAAAACAGGCGTGTATAAATTAAATGATAATGCAAATTTTGATTTTCAGCTAAACCGCGTTATAAATTGGAACGGAGGGCGCTATGAGGATATTGCGGAAATATGTCATAGAATACATAACAGCGCGGATTGGAAGCGCGAGCTTATCGCTCTTGGCGATACAGCTTTAGCCGAAAACCGTATCGAAAACGCAATCGGTTATTATCGTATGAGTGAGTTTTTTATGTATGACGGCGATAGCGATAAAAAGAAATATTATGAGAAAGCCACAAAGATGTTTTATGAATATTTTGAGGATTTTTTCAAGGGCGATACGGGAATGGATTTGTCTGTTGAAATGATAAAAGCGGCAAAGCGGAAAAACATCAAATAGGATTGATTTATGGAATAAAATAAAGGAGATTGATAAATATGCTGAAAATCACATTGAAAATCGAGGGTATGGCTTGTGGTATGTGTGAAAACCATGTTAACAACACTGTTCGTCAGGCGTTTCCGAAAGTAAAAAAGGTATCTTCATCACATACCAAAGGGGAAACTATCATTATTACAGATATGGATATAAGTGATGAAACGCTGCATAATTCAATTAACCCGACAGGTTACACAGTCTTATCCGTTCAACGGGAGTCTTATGAGAAAAAAGGTCTATTTCATTTAGGTAGAAAATAAAAGCAGAAAATCAGAAAAGAAAATGAATTTGCTGGACAAATAAATTTTTTTTGAAATTATCTTGACAACAATACACAGTTATGATATACTATATAAGGTTAGTTTTGACTAACTTTATATTTTGTTTGTGAGTTAGGTGTTACTAACTCATATAAGATTGTAAAAATAATGCATAAAGGCGAGGTAATAGTGAAATGAATACAAAAAAGCTGACAACATTATCAATGCTTACTGCGTTGTCATTGATAATGTTTATAGTCGAGGCACAGATACCGCCTATTGTGCCTATTCCGGGTATTAAGCTCGGACTTGCGAATATTATTACACTGATAACACTTGCATGGTTTGGACGAAAAGATGCGTTTATTGTTTTGATGCTCAAAATAGTGCTGAGCAGTGTGTTTGCGGGAACTCTGATGAGTTTTATTTATAGTTTTTCGGGAGGAATACTCTGTTTTATTATAATGGCTTTAACTATAAATATTTTTAAAAACAATACCTTTTGGGTTATGAGTGTATTAGGAGCAATTTCGCATAATATCGGACAAATTACAGCGGCGGTATTTGTTACATCAACATGGCAGATCATAACTTATCTTCCCGTTTTGCTTGTATCGGCTATTATCACAGGAATATTTACAGGCTTAACAGCGCAGGTAATCATTAAAAGAAAGGACTTATCTTCAGGAGGAAACAAAAATTGAAATATAAACATTTATTACTTTTGATTTTATGCGTAATTATTATGACCGGATGTTCTTTTGCAGGAACATCAGATCGGTCAGATATATCTGATGAAACCGAAGTGTCAAGACTTGTTGAGGCTATGGACACAATTATGTCAATAAAGGCATACGGAGCCGATGCTGAAACGGCACTTGATAAATCAGAGGAAGAAATTATGCGTCTTGATGCATTGTTAAGAAGAAAAAGTGAGAACAGTGAAATATATAAGTTAAATAACGAAAATTCTGCGAAAATATCTGATGATACTTTTCAGCTTATCAAACGAGCTCTTGATATATGTGAAAATACAAACGGCGCGTTTGATATAACGATTGCCCCTGTTATGGATTTATGGGGTTTTTACGACAATGATTTTTATGTCCCGACCGAAAACGAATTGAATAAAATACTTTCTGCCGTTGATTATCATAATATAGAAATCAATAATAATTCCGTTGATGTCGTAAATGGAGCGAATATTGATTTAGGCGGAATAGCAAAGGGTTATACTTCAAACAGAATTGCGGAAATATTTCGTGAAAACAATGTGAAATCGGGTATAGTATCGCTTGGAGGAAATGTGCAGGCAATAGGCGTAAAACCAGACGGCAGCAAATGGAAAGTAGCGATACAACATCCGGATAACGAATCATATATAGGCGGATTGAGCATATCTGATATGGCGGTTATTACATCCGGAGGATATCAGAGATTTTTTGAGCGGAACGGTATTATATATCATCATATTATTGATCCGTCAACAGGATATCCGGCTCACAGCGAACTAAAATCTGTTTCAATAGTGAGCGCAGATGCAACTCTTGCGGACGGTCTGTCAACAGCGTTGTTTGTCATGGGACTTGACGCGGGCATTGATTATTGGCAAAATCATAATGGATTTGATGTTGTTTTTGTTACAGATAATAATAAAATCTATATTACTAAAGGTATTGAGGAATGTTTTGAGAGCCAATATGAATATACCGTTATCAATTAGTCATAAAAAATTTGGTATACAATTATATCAAATTTTTTTGAGATAAGGTTAGTTTTATTTAACCTAAAAATACTAATAAAGGAGGTTTTGCTGTGAAGAAAAAAATAACAGCAATCGGCATTGCGGCTTGTATGATAGCAGCAAATATAAGCGGTTTTGCGGCTGTATCCGATTATTCCGATATTCCGGACGGATGGGCGCATAACGCTGTGGTATATGCCGTAGAAAATGACATTTTTAAAGGAGATAACGGAATGTTGTTTCCGGAAAGGCTTCTCACCCGCGCAGAACTTACAGCGGTGATAAACCGAGTTAAAGGGTATACCGATACGGCAGATATTTCCCAATATACCGATGTATCGCCTGACGCATGGTATTATAATGATATGGGAAAAGCTGTGAAGGCAGGTATATTTGAGGGTTATGACAACAAATTAAATCCGGAAGTGCCTATCACACGGGAAGAGGTTTTTGCGGTAATTGCGCGTGCATATGATCTGACAGCGGAAAATCCGTCATTATCATCTTTTGCTGATAGCGCGGATGTCGCGGAATGGGCAACAACATCGGCAGCAGCGCTTGTTGAAGCCGGATATATATCAGGTGATAACGGAAATCTGCGCCCTAAGTCAAATATTACAAGGGCGGAAATTGCTCAGATTTTTTATAATATTGCACAACAGGTCAATGTATCGTCTGATTCTACAGAACAGCCGGAAGTGTCTTATGAGCCACAGGTGACAGATACACCAACAGATACATCAACGGATGCACCAACGGATACACCGACTACTGCACCGGTAGTAAGCAGCGGTGGCGGCAGCAGCCGAGGTCATAGTTCAACAAGCACAACATATAGCTATGTGCTTATGAATATTCCGTATGAAGTATTCTATGGCGGGGCAGATGTTTCAAGTAAAATCAGTGACAGCGATAAGCTGAATATAAATTATGACGCAATCAGTTCAGCTACAAACAAGGTAGGTAATTACGGTAAATCGGGCGGTGCATACCATTCCAAGAAAACGGCTGAAATTGCAGAGGACGGAACAGTTACAGCCGTCGGCGGCGATAACGGAGCGTCAAACGAGGGTGTAATCTGGCCTGTCAGGGTTGCAAAGAGTACAGATTTATCAGTTCTAGGCGGTAGCGTTATAACAGATGCTTCCGAAGTGACAGTGGCAACTCTCGGACGCGGACAGACAACATCGACCGACCTTAAAGGATATCAGACATTAACGGAAGCACCGGAATATTCATATTATGTTTTGAGCAAAACACCTGCATATTATATGGATTTAACGATAAAAGACGGGAAGCCTGTATTTAAGGTGAACAGCGGTAAAGCGTCGGTACAAACGCAAATATCGCCGGATGTTACTTACGGTTCAAACTGGGGAGATGTTCAGTTTGATTTGAGTGACGCGGAAGGTGTGTCAGACAAACAGATTAACGCTGTTGTAATTACAGCAAAGGATAAGGATAACAACGTAATCACAGCAGGCTTGATGCACTTGTATAATGTATGGTCATACAGCGATATAGCGTGGAAAAATTCACAGATTGAGGGCTTGAACGGCGCAACTATTACAAATGTACGCTATTATTGCAATAATAAATCGGAAAACAGTTCAGAACTCACATATTATGTATATGATTATCCGATGAATGTTGAGCTTTTACCGGCGTATGACGGAGAAGTTACGGCAGAATTTGCAGATAATGAAATCATATTAAACAATCTGCCTGAAGATATTGAAAATCTTAAAGCGCAGGTATATCATACAACAGGCGGAAGACCTCCTGTTTATACATATCTCACGCCATTAGAGGTTGATCCTGCTGACGATGATATTGATCCGATAACTGTTGATGTTACAGACGGAAAAATTACAATTGTTTCGGGAAGTGTGACAAATAAAGCAGGGATTACTGAATTGTACGGAAATCCGAAAGGCGGTACAACATATACTATTGCACTCAGCAGTGATAATTATGCTCCGCTGACTGTTCAAGTGGAATATGCTGCATCAGATAGTTATGTGCTTATGAATATACCATATGAAGCATTTTATGGTGCAGAAAATATTTCAAGCAAAGTCAGCGATAATAGTAAATTGAATATGAACTATGACGCAATCAGTTCTGCCACAAATAAAGTAGGTAACTATGGAAAGTCGGGCGGTGCATACCACTCAAAGAAAACAGCGGAATTTGCAGAAGATGGAACAGTTACGGCTGTCGGCGGTGACAATGGAGCGTCAAACGAGGGTGTAATCTGGCCTGTAAAAGTTGGAAAAGACGTGGATTTAGCCGCACTCGGAGGCAGTGTTATAACAGACGACTCGGAAGTAACAGTAGCAACTCTCGGAAGAGGACAGACATCATCGACTGACCTTAACGGCTATCAAACATTGACGGAAGCACCGGAATATTCATATTATGTTTTAAGTGAAAAACCTGCATATTATATGGATTTAACGGTTGAAAACGGCAAGCCAGTATTTACTGCTAACAGTCAGGAAGCAACAACAAAAACAGAAATAACACCTGCTGTTACTTACGGCTCAAATTGGGGAGATGTTCAGTTTGATTTGAGTGATGCGGAAGATGTGTCTGATAAACAGATTAATGCTGTTGTAATTACAGCCAAGGATAATGATAACAACATAATCACAGCAGGCTTAATTCACTTGTATAATGTATGGTCATACAGCGATATAGCGTGGAAAAATTCACAGATTGAGGGCTTGAACGGCGCAACTATTACAAATGTACGCTATTATTGCAATAATAAATCGGAAAACAGTTCAGAACTCACATATTATGTATATGATTATCCGATGAATGTTGAGCTTTTACCGGCGTATGACGGAGAAGTTACGGCAGAATTTGCAGATAATGAAATCATATTAAACAATCTGCCTGAAGATATTGAAAATCTTAAAGCGCAGGTATATCATACAACAGGCGGAAGACCTCCTGTTTATACATATCTCACGCCATTAGAGGTTGATCCTGCTGACGATGATATTGATCCGATAACTGTTGATGTTACAGACGGGAAAATTACAATTGTTTCGGGAAGCGTAACAAACAAGGCAGGAGATACTGAAACTTATGGAAATCCGATAGATGGTATAACATATATTATTGCTCTTAGCAGTGATAACTATGCTCCGTTGACTGTTCAGGTTGAGTATGCAGAGGAGTAAAACAATATGAAAAAGATAATATTATTATTTATATCAATTCTTATATTGTCTTTAAGTTTAATAGCGGCAGGGGCGGAGCAATCCGCCCTTTTCCTTGACAGTAAGCCGGTATCGGAAAATATGGATATAAATGAAGGAACACACACTCTCACAGCGGAGGCCGATGGAGATATGGTCTTTATTGCAGTATATGAAAGCGGCGTTTTAAAGGCGGTATCAATTAATAAACCTCTTATATATAATTTTTCGCAGTCTGGTACTGAAATACGTCTGTTTAACTGGGATAAAAATATGAAACCGCTTACCAATGCTGTATGTGTTGTTCAGAATGAGATAGAGCAGCTTATTTATAGGGGCAAAGCGACGTGTATACCTGATGAATGGGAGGATTTTGACGCGTATATCGTACGTCTTACCGTTGTGAAAACAGGAGATAAAATAACTGAAATAAAAGATATAGAAGGATATGAGTATAACGGTAATTCAACGAATAAAACGAATGCCTCATATTTGAAAAACGCTTCTAAAATTATTGATACAATAATAGCCAAGCAGACAACAAATGTTGATGCAGTATCCGGAGCAACCTGCGCGTCATATGCGATTATGGACGCAGTGGACGCGGCACTCAAAACCAATCCGATAAATGCGCCTGCACCGACAGTTACTCCTGAAGCTAAGCCTGAAATTCCAGACGGCGCATATATGGGCAGCGCACAATGTATTGGCAATTATATTAACTATATGGTTGATGTGGAAGTGAACGTTAAAGACGGTAAAATATCTGAAATTCAGGATAAAACCTTGAAAATACCAATGTCTTCAAAGGATAGGGAGCTTTATCAGAAAGCATGGAACAGTATCAGTGAAAGCATTTTATACGCAGACAATGTGGATGATGTGGATATGATATCAGGCGCTACGATATCATCGGCCGGAATATTATCGGCGGTGGAAAATGCTTTGAATAATCAGACTATTGTAAAAAACAGTACAGGAGACATTTATGCTCCGGAGGGTATATCTCTGTATGCGAGAGTATATCCTGTTGTGACTGTTGAAAACGGACAAATCTCGGATATAAGAATTGTCCCGGCAAAAAATACTGACACAGACGCTTTAAACGCTTTTGCGGAAAATATAAAAAATGCACAGAGCGTAAGGCTTGAATATCCGGACGAGATAAAAGATGACGCCTATAATACGGCGGCTCTTATTGGACAGATACTTTATGGAAAGGGGGTACTTAACGATGAGTAAAGAACTCACAAGAAGAGAATTTCTGAAAAACAGTTTTTATGCGACAGTGGGCATGGCTGTAGTATGTACTTTCGGAAAGAATTTCATACCGTTAGAAAATGCAGACGCGGCAAGTGAGTTTATCGATACCACAAGTCTGTCAATCAGCCGTGATATGTCAAAATGTATAGGCTGCGGAAGATGTGTTGAAGTATGTACAGGCACACAGAGACTGGATATTCTGACTTTGGAAGAAAAAAACGGTAAAACCGTATCAACGCTGAAATACGGTTCCTGTCTTTCGGAAACAAAATGTATCGGGTGCGGTCAATGTGCGCGGGTCTGTCCTTCAGGTGCGATTTCCGTAAAGGACAGTATTGCTTTGGTAAATGAAGCGTTAAATGACAGTTCTAAATATATAGTCTGGCAGTTTGCGCCGTCCGCTCAGCATATTATAGGCGAAGAATTTCGTATATTAAGCGGTGAAGATGTATCAGGAAAAATAGCTGCGGCAGCAGAACTGCTCGGCGGAAAAGCATACCGTACCGATTTTGGCGCTGATATAACTATTATGGAGGAAACGGCGGAATTTATAGAATGTTATAATACTGATACTAAAAAGCCGTTTATGACCTCATGCTGTCCCGGCTGGGTAAATTATGTGGAACTTAATTATCCGGAACTGATACCGCATTTATCCTCATGTAAATCACCGATGGAAATGCTCGGCGCTTTGATAAAGGATTACCTTCCGCAGAAATACGGTGTGCCGGTAAGGGATATATTTCATATAGCGGTTATGCCTTGCACAGCTAAAAAATATGAGGCAAATCGGACAGAGATGAATATAGACGGCATACAATCGGTTGATGCTGTGCTAACAGTAACGGAATTCAAAAATCTGCTTTTATCCCAAAATATAGATTTAGCATCTTTGCCGGAAAAGGATTTTGATACGCTTTTTAACGGTACAAGCGGCAGTGGGCGTATTTTCGGAGCAAGCGGCGGTGTGTGTGAAGCGGCTTTGCGAACGATATATTATAATATCACGGGGCAGGAATCCGAAAAGATAGAATTTACCGAACTGAGAGGAAACAGCGCAATAAAAACCGCTGAGCTTGCAATAGGGGATAAAATTATACGTGCTTGTGTTGTTAATGGTATCGGAAATATAAAAGCGATTGCTGAAAGCATTGTAAACGGAACGTGTGAATATGACTTTATTGAAGTTATGGTATGTTCGGGAGGATGCTCCGGCGGAGGAGGAACGCCAATACTGTTTGGCGATGTGGGTGTCAGACATAGAGGTCTGT
>CAZLOX010000035.1:0-14889 GCA_964561265.1 uncultured Lachnospiraceae bacterium | reverse complement strand
ATCAATTTTGATGAACCCGACAGAAATACTCTTCTTATGCTTATTGATAAAATTTATATAGGCAGGAACAAAGAAGTAGAAATATTCTTTAAATTCAGGGAACCGGCGGCACGATAAAAATTGAGTTAAATTTTTAACAAATTTTTTTATTATATTGACCAATCCCTCTGAATGTGTTATTATATATATGAAAAACATATACGAAGGAAGGATATTTTATGTATGACGTATTATCAAAAGACGCTTCTGAATTTATCTGCGACAGCGAAATTTCAGAAACGCTTGAATACGCGGAAAAGAATAAGCAGAACCGTGCTCTGATAGAGGAAATTATCGAAAAGGCAAAAGCCATGAAAGGGCTTTCCCACCGTGAGGCGGCGCTTCTTCTTGAATGTGATTTTGAGGATCTGAACAATGAGATCTTTGCACTGGCAAAGCAGATAAAGGAAAAAATATACGGAAAACGCATTGTAATGTTCGCTCCGCTTTATCTGTCAAACTATTGTGTGAACGGCTGCGTTTACTGTCCGTATCATATGAAAAACAGGCATATCCCGCGGAAAAAGCTTTCACAGCAGGATATAAAGGAAGAAGTTATCGCTCTGCAGGATATGGGTCACAAACGTCTTGCGCTTGAAGCGGGAGAAGACCCGAAAAATAATCCTATCGAATATATTCTTGAATGTATAGATACTATATATTCCATAAAGCACAAAAACGGCGCGATAAGACGCGTAAACGTCAATATAGCCGCAACAACCGTTGAAAATTACAGAAAACTCAAAAATGCCGGAATAGGCACTTATATACTTTTTCAGGAAACATATAACAAAGACAATTATGAAAAACTTCATCCGACAGGCCCGAAAAGCGATTATGCTTACCATACCGAGGCAATGGACCGCGCAATGGACGGTGGTATCGACGATGTAGGACTTGGAGTACTGTTCGGGCTTAATATGTACCGTTATGATTTTGTCGGACTGCTTATGCACGCCGAACATCTTGAAGCGGCAAAAGGCGTAGGCCCGCACACGATAAGCGTGCCGAGAATATGCCCCGCCGATGATATTGACGTCAATGATTTTTCCAATGCCGTCGCTGATGAAATATTCTATAAAATTATCGCGGTTATACGCATAGCCGTTCCGTATACCGGAATGATAATATCAACAAGAGAATCGGAAAGAGTACGCCGACACGCGCTTGAGATAGGAATATCTCAGATAAGCGGAGCGTCGAGAACAAGTGTCGGCGGATACGCTCATAATGAGGGTGACGAAACGGCTCAGTTCGACAGAAGCGATACGCGCACGCTGGATGAGGTCGTGAAATGGCTGCTTGAACTTGGCTACATTCCGAGTTTCTGCACAGCCTGTTACCGCGAGGGCAGAACCGGCGACAGATTCATGCCTCTGGCAAAAAGCGGAAATATCTCAAACTGCTGTCAGCCGAACGCCCTTATGACGCTTAAGGAATATATTATGGACTACGCGTCGGAAGACACGAAAAAGATTGGAAATGAAGTTATAAAATCTGAACTTGGCGAAATCACAAATGAAAAAGTACGCAGTATCGCCGAAGATAATCTTGTAAAAATAGAAAACGGAGTGCGTGATTTCAGATTTTGATAAATTACGGGAACAGTCTGTTCGCTCAGACTGTTCCCGTATCACTGTCATATATTTCATGCGTAAAAAAAATTTATATTTTATGTACTTTTTTTATTCTTATTATTGAAAATATTTTATAATGATGATATAATAAATATATAATGCTCATTTGTGAGCTGTAAAATAAAAACCGGAGGTTTAAAAAGATGAAATTATTTATTGATACCGCTGATGTAAATGAAATCAGACAGGCAAATGATATGGGAGTTATATGCGGAGTTACGACAAATCCGTCTTTGATTGCCAAATCGGGAAGAAAATTTGAGGAAGTTGTAAGAGAAATCACAACAATCGTAGACGGTCCTATAAGCGCTGAGGTAATATCGCTTGAAAGCGCTAAAATGGTTGAAGAAGCGCGCGAACTCGCTAAGATACATAAAAATATCATTATCAAAATCCCTATGGTTGAAGAAGGTTTAAAGGCTGTTAAAATTCTTGCCGCAGAGGGAATCAAGACAAATGTAACACTTATCTTCTCGGCAGCTCAGGCACTTCTGGCAGCACGCGCAGGCGCGTCATATGTAAGTCCGTTCCTCGGCAGACTTGACGATATCGGTATGACAGGTATGAATCTTATCGAAGAAATCGCTGATATATTCAATATACACGGAATCGAAACAGAAATTATCGCTGCAAGCATAAGAAATCCGATCCATGTTATCGACGCAGCGCGCGCAGGATGCGATATCGCAACAATTCCTTACAATGTTATCAAGCAAATGCTCAAGCACCCGCTTACAGATGCCGGCGTTGAAAAATTCCTCAAAGACTGGGAAACTGTTCCTAAGGATTGATAAGCACTAATAAATCAGCATTAAAACCGACATAATATTAAAAGCCTGTCCGTAATTTAAAGCAGTCAGTTCTGCGCCCTCTTGCGGACAGGCTTTTATTTATAAATACCGGAATATTGCTTGACTTGACAGAACAAATCGGATATAATTATTATAGAACCGACAATTTACAGGAGGATAATGACATGAAAAAACTATATAAATCATCAACCGACAAAAAACTGTTCGGAGTATGCGGTGGTATTGCAGAATATTTCGGCATAGATTCAACCTTTATTCGTCTTGCATGGGCTATACTGATACTTTGCTTCGGAACAGGTGTGCTTTTGTATTTTCTTGCCGCTCTGATTTTACCGAACAGCTAAAGATAAACAGCATAATTTCAGAAATGCAAAATGGATACAGCTTATTTTTCCGCTGAAAACCGCTGTAAGAAAAAAATATAAAAAACTCTCAAAAATGACTTGTTCAGCCATAATTTTGAGAGTTTTTCGTTTGAACGGGATTATTTTTTTAAGTCATTCCCCATAATTTATCTGCTTATATCGGGTGAGTTTTTTCTTCTCTGTCCACAAGGTCAGGGTCGATCTTATATTTCTGAGCCTGTCTGTATTCAAAGAATTTTGTAGCAACCTGACCGAACAGAGCATAGCTTAATACGTCCTCGTCCTGCTCGATATATTCCGCGCATTCTTTCTTGAGCTTTTCAAGCTCGTTGGAAATATTATCCGCCGGACGGCAGGTAATTCTCTTTTCATTGCCGATAATTTTTTCAACAATTTCCGGCTTGATTTCAACCGGAGTTTTACCGTATTCACCGCGTACAATACCCTTTGTTTCCTTGGATATCATCTTATATCTTTCGCCCATGACAACATTAAGCACTGCCTGAGTTCCGACAATCTGGCTTGACGGAGTAACAAGCGGAGGATATCCCAGATCCGCACGAACGCGCGGTACTTCCTGAAGAACCTCGTCAAACTTGTCTTCCTTGCCCTGCTGTTTCAGCTGAGAAACAAGGTTTGAAAGCATACCGCCCGGAACCTGATACAGGAGCGTATTAACGTCAACGCCCATAACCTTCGGATTCAAAAGTCCGCTGTCAAGATATTTCTGACGCAGAGGCTTGAAGTATTCAGCGATTTTTGTAAGTTTCTGCAAATCATAGCCTGTATCATATTCTGTGCCCTGCAATGTGGCAACCAGCGGCTCTGTCGGAGGCTGAGATGTTCCGAGTGCAAGAGGCGACATAGCGCAGTCTACTATATCAACGCCGGCTTCGATAGCCTTCAGATATGTCATTGACGCAACACCGCTTGTGTAATGTGTATGAAGCTGAATAGGAAGCTTGACATTCTCTTTCATTGCCTTGACAAGTTCATATGCCGTATAAGGCACAAGAAGTCCTGCCATATCCTTGATACAAATGGAATCCGCTCCCATATCTTCAAGCTGTTTTGCCATTTTGACAAAAGTATCAATGTTATGAACAGGGCTGATCGTATAGCATACGGTAGCCTGTACATGACCTTTTTCCTTCTTTGACGCTTTTATCGCCGCTTCAAGATTGCGGACATCGTTAAGCGCGTCAAATATTCTCAGTATATCTATACCGTTTGCGATTGATTTCTGCACGAAATATTCAACAACATCATCCGCATAATGTCTGTATCCGAGAATGTTCTGACCTCTGAAAAGCATCTGCAGCGGTGTTTTTTTCGCTTTATCCTTGATTTTTCTGAGTCTTTCCCAAGGATCTTCATTTAAAAATCTGAGACACGCGTCAAATGTCGCGCCGCCCCATGCTTCGAGAGAATGATAACCCACGCTGTCAAGTTCTTCTACAATAGGAAGAATTTCATCTGTTGTCATACGCGTTGCAATCAGCGACTGATGGGCATCTCTCAATACTGTTTCCGTAATTTTAACAGGTTTTCCCATATATTACACTCCTTTAAATATTTAATTAAACATAGCGAGGAATACACCCGCCGCAACCGCCGAACCTATAACTCCGGCAACGTTCGGACCCATAGCGTGCATGAGAAGGAAGTTTGAAGGATTAGCCTTCTGTCCCTCAACCTGCGCAACACGGGCCGCCATCGGAACAGCCGAAACTCCGGCGCTTCCGATCAAAGGATTAACCTTTCCGCCGGTAGCCTTGCAAAGGATTTTACCAAACACAAGACCGCCGAATGTACTGAAGCAGAATGCTGTAAGACCAAGGAATATAATACCGAGAGTCTGCAGATTCAGGAAGCTTTCCGCTGTCGCTGTCGCTCCGACCGTTAATCCGAGGAATATTGTGATAATATTCATAAGTTCGTTCTGAGCAGTTTTTACAAGTCTGTCTACAACGCCGGATTCCTTTGCGAGGTTTCCGAGCATGAGCATACCAACAAGTGCAACCGCGTCAGGAACTATCAATGCAACAACTATTGTAACTATGATAGGGAAAAGTATTTTTTCGCGCTGCGAAACAGGACGCAGCTGTGTCATAACTATTTTTCTTTCAGCCTCTGTCGTCATAAGACGCATTATAGGCGGCTGAATAACAGGAATAAGCGCCATGTACGAATATGCCGCAACAGCAATTGCCGGCAAAAGCGCAGGCGCGAGTGTTTTTGTTACATAAATAGCCGTAGGGCCGTCCGCACCGCCGATAATACCGATAGATGCCGCCTCATTTACACCGAATCCAAGACCAAGCGCGCCGAGAAGCATTGCGCCGAGAAATGCGAAGAACACACCGAACTGTGCCGCCGCGCCAAGAAGCAGACTCTTCGGGTTTGCGATAAGCGGGCCGAAGTCTGTCATACATCCTATGCCAAGGAAGATAAGAGGCGGATATATACCCAGTTTTACACCGAGATATAAGAGGTCCAGAAGTCCTCCTTCAGACACTATAAGCTGTATGTTAATATGTCCGTCTATCAGATATTCGGGGTCTGTAAAAAATTCTGTGTGCATAAGTATAGACGCTGCGCCTTTAAACATCGGAAGGTTTGTAAGAAGCATACCAAATGCTATCGGCAGCAGCAGCAGCGGCTCAAACTTCTTGACGATAGCCAAATATAACAGCACACAGGCTATTATAATCATAAGGGGCGTGCCTATGGCCTGGAGATACTGCCCTGCGGAAAATAATTCCCGAGCTGTATCAATCAAAGCCGCGACGCCTGTATTTTGCATAAAGCTGACTAAACTTTCTAACACTTTGTATCACCACTTTCATTCAAAATCAAAATTGTCAAGCGATAGATACCAATACATCACCGCTGTTTACCGACGCGCCGGCAGCCGCGCTTACGCCGACAACTTTACCGCTTGCGTTTGCAAATATTTCGTTTTCCATCTTCATAGCCTCAAGTATACATACCAGATCGCCTTCATTTACGCTGTCGCCTACTTTTACCTTTACCGAAACAACGGTACCCGGCATAGGAGCGGTAACGTTTGTTGCGCCTGCAACAGGAGCTGCCGGAGCCGGTGCCGGCGCGGGAGCTGCCGCCGGAGCCGCTGCGCGTGCCGGTGCAGGTGTCGGAGCCGGTGCGGAAACTGCCGTAGAACCGCCTACTTCTTCCACATCTACTTCATAAGATTTTCCGTTTACAGTTATATTAAATTTTCTCATTTTTAAATATCCTCCTAAATTAAATCAATTTTTTACACATCACGGCTGCTGATAGTTTCCCTCACGCCGGCTTTGTTCCATGCGGTTGAATTATTTTCAATTCTTCTGTAAGATTTTATTCTGAGATTATATGTTGACGTGTTCAGACTTGCCGCAATCGCCGCGGTCATCACCGCGATCAGTTCTTCCTCGTCCTCTGCCGGAGCGGATACGGGCGCGGCAGCCGGAGATGCCTGAGCCGGAATCGTCTGCTGTTTTTGCTGCGCGGCAGGTTCGGCGTTTTTATCTGATTTCGTAAACACTTTTTCCATAATCATAATTACAAGCATTAGTATTATAAGTACGGCAAAAACGACTGCCAATCCTACCACGGTAGTTTCAAGGCCTTTTAATAAAGCTTCGGTTACTGACATTTTTGAAAATCCCCTTTCTCTGTAAATTAAAGCGGGATATTGCCGTGCTTTTTGGACGGTCTGGTTTCTCTCTTGCCAAGAAGCATTTCAAGTGCCGCTATAATGCGCGGACGAGTTGAATCAGGCTCGATTATATCATCCACATAACCGCGTTTCGCCGCTTCATAAGGACTTGCGAATTTATTTCTGTATTCCTCGATCTTTGCGGCTCTTGCGGCGATAGGATCACTGCTTTCGCCGATTTCCTTTTTAAATATAATGTTAGCCGCGCCGTCCGGACCCATAACGGCAATTTCAGCCGTAGGCCATGCGAATACCATATCCGCGCCGAGATGTTTTGAGCTCATAGCGATATAAGCACCGCCGTATGCTTTTCTCAGTATCACATTGATTTTCGGCACAGTTGCTTCCGAATAAGCGTAAAGAAGTTTTGCGCCGTGTCTGATTATGCCGTTTTTCTCCTGATCCACACCCGGCATATAACCCGGAACATCTGTGAGAGTTACCAGCGGAATATTGAAGCTGTCGCAGAAACGGATAAATCTTGCGGCTTTATCCGATGAGTCAACATCAAGCGAACCAGCCATTACCATAGGCTGATTTGCAACGATACCAACGCTCATGCCGTTCATTCTGGCAAATCCTGTAACGATATTTTTCGCAAACTCAGGCAGATATTCCATAAATTTGCCGTTGTCAACGATTTCAGCTATAACTTCTTTGATATCATAAGCCTTGCCTGCGTCATCCGGAATAATTGATGTAAGCTTTTCGGATACGCGGTTGATTTCGTCTGTCGGAACGTCGCACGGAGTTCCCTCAAGGTTATTTGACGGAATGTATGAGATAAGCTCTTTGATTTTTGCTATACATTCCTCATCCGTAGCGGCTGTGAAATGAGCCACACCGCTTTCTGACGCGTGAGCTTTTGCGCCGCCGAGTTCGTCAGAGGTGACATCCTCGCCCGTAACGGCTTTGATCACCTGCGGGCCTGTTATAAACATCTGTGATGTTTTTTCAACCATGAACACAAAATCTGTGATAGCCGGAGAATAAACCGCTCCGCCCGCGCATGGTCCCATAATTACCGATATCTGCGGAACAACGCCTGATGCCAGCGTATTTCTCAGGAATATCTCCCCGAAACCTGCCAGAGCATCAATACCTTCCTGGATTCTTGCGCCGCCGGAATCATTCATGCCGATAATTGGAGCGCCTGCCTTAACGGCCATATCCATGACTTTGCAGATCTTCTTTGCATGCATTTCACCAAGTGAACCGCCTATTACAGTGAAGTCCTGCGCGTAAACGTAAACAAGTCTGCCGTCAATGCTTCCATATCCGGTAACGACACCTTCACCGGGAGCTTCTGTTGACGGCATATCAAATTCATTGCATCTGTGTGACACGAATGCGTCAATTTCGATAAAACTGCCTTCATCCAGAAGCGCGTTGATTCTTTCCCTCGCGGTCATCTTGCCCGCGTCATGCTGTTTTTTGATTTTTGCCTCGCCGCCGCCCTGTTCAATGACGTTTCTGCGGCTTCGCAGCTGAGTTAGTTTATCAACTGTACTCATATTTCTACCTCCATATTATTAAAATTGTTTAATAGTAAGTATTATAAAAATAAGCATAATAAGTATAGGTATGAAATTTAAAAAAATACTCCTACTTTAACAATATTATATACCAAAATCAACTTTTTTTCAATTGAATTTTGAAATTTTTTTCATATATATACATAGAATAACGCAGAAAAAGAGGCTCAGGATTTGTGCATTTTGCACAGCCGCGGAACCTCATAATATTTTATCCTGATTTATCCGGCGTTTCCTTTAAGAATTCATCAGCATATTTATTTCATGTCCTGTAAGATATCTCCATTTTCCTTCGGCAAGATGTCCCATATTCACATTGCCTATGCTTATTCTCGACAATGCGTACAGATCTGCGCCGACAGCCTCAAACATTTTTCTTACCTGCCGGTTTTTTCCTTCATGTATTGTTATCTGCACAGTTGTAAATCCTGGTCTGGAATCGGTTATTTCCACCTCTGCCGGAGATGTCCTGTAATCTTCTATCTTTATTCCGCGCCGGAGAGCGTTAAGGCCGGATATGGTTATTCCGCCCTTTAAAACAGCTATGTAGGTTTTGTTTGTCTTGAATTTCGGATGTGTCACCCGATAAGTGAAATCGCCGTCATTGCTCAGAAGAATAAGTCCGGACGTGTCATAATCCAGTCTGCCGACAGGCACGACATTCGCGGAAATATCCTTTTTCACCAGATCAACGACTGTCGGGCGGTCAAACTGGTCATGCACCGCGCTGATATAGCCCACCGGCTTGTTAAGCATAATATAGTATTTTTTATTTATCGGCTTGATAAGTTCGTTGTCCACATACACCTTATCAGCCCCCGCCTCGACTTTGACTCCGACATGATCGACAACCTTTCCGTTTACCGTCACTCTCCCCTCCTCGATCATCTTTTCGGCGGCGCGCCTTGACGCTATACCGCAAGCCGCTATATATTTTTGTAATCTCATAAATTCTCCCATAACAACCTCCGTAAAAATTATGTCATAAACCAATTATGCACTATAATATTGAAATAGTCAAGAAGATTTTTCTTTTTGTGCGTATCTTTTTTTGCTGCGACATCGGAATCCGATACTAAATCTATGCTTTTAAGCACATCTCCGCGGAAACCTATATCAAGTATGCCTATTTTTTCACCCTTGTTTATCGGCGCTTTCAGACCGCCCGCAATTTTAACCGAAATTTCGGCCTCCGGCATTGTTCCTTTCAGCGCGGATATTTCAAATCCTTCCGCAGCGCAGGCATTGTATACCTCACCGTCCGCCGTCTTTGCCGTTTTTATGACCGCTCCACCGCTTATCACCGGTTTTTTTTCACATGCCCCGAAAGCGTAGTCAAACATTTTCATATGGTCTTTCCAGTCGTCCGGCGCGTTCAGCGTCACGGCGATAAATTTCATTCCATCACGTTCAACGGAAGATACCAGACAGCGTCCGGTTGCCGTTGTGTAGCCGGTTTTGACGCCGTTCACACCCTCATACATAGATAAAAGGCGGTTATGATTGGAAAGATAGGTAGTTTCAAATCTGTTCAGAGGAGTTATTTTGCCGGTTTTTGTGGAAACTATTCTGGCGAATGTTTCATTCTGCATGGCTTTTCTCGTTATAATCGCAAGGTCATAAGCTGTCGTGTAATGGTCTTTCGCGTCAAGTCCGTTCGGATTTTTGAAACTTGTATTATACGCCCCGAATTCCTTTGCCTTTGCCGTCATATCTTCGGCAAACTGCGCGACAGTGCCGGATATATGCTCGGCTATCGCAACGGCGGCGTCATTTCCCGAATTAAGCATAAGACCGTAAATAAGGTCGCTCATAAGAAACTGATCTCCGGTTTCAAGATATATCGACGATCCCTCCTGAAGTTCCGCGTTTCTGCTTGCCGTCACAATGTCATCCATACAGTCCGCCTCTATTGCCATAAGTGCGGTCATAATTTTTGTGGTGCTTGCCATTGAGTGTTTTGTATGCGCGTCCTTTTCAAATATCACCTCTCCGGTGTTCGCCTCGATAACGCAGGCGTGCTGCGCGGATATATCCATCGCGTGCGCCGCCGCGGCAAATTCCAGTGCTGATATAATACAAATTATAAAAACCGTAAATTTTTTCATTTCTTATCTTCACCTCATAAATTCATTTTTATACCAATAAACAAGTCTGAGTAAAATCCGCTTATCCAAACAGTAATAATTATATGATAAATAAAACTTAATATTCAATATTTGTCAATATAAGTTAACTCCAAAAAAAATTTTTAAAAATTTTAAAATTTTTCTTGACAAGTCGTATATAACGTGCTATAATTTTCTTTGTTGACGGGGTATAGCTCAGTTTGGTAGAGTGTCTGGTTCGGGACCAGAAGGCCACAGGTTCAAATCCTGCTACTCCGACCATACTTCCGCTGTTAAGGCGGAAGTATTTTTTTATCTATTTTCAGATATAAAAAAACACGCTTATTTAATCATATCACATATTTCATCATTTGGCAATATAATTTTTCAATAAACAGCAAAAAGAGTTTACATAATAGAATTTAAGGAGGCTTGAATTATGCGTAAGAAAGAAAAACAAACAAATTATTCCAAAGAAGAAAAACAAATGAAAATGACATATCTCATCAGAAGATTTGCGCCGTATTTTAAAAAATACAAATTCATACTCATACTTGACCTGATATGCGCGTCGCTGACCGCCGTATGCGAGCTTGTGTTTCCGATGCTTGTAAGATACATAACTGATATGAGTATCAATAATATTGCGGCGCTTACCGCCCAGACCATACTTAAAATCGGGCTTTTCTATCTTATACTCCGTATAATCGACTCCGCCGCAAATTTCTATATGGCGGACACCGGACATATTATGGGCGCAAAGATAGAAACGGATATGCGGCGCGATTTGTTTGAACATCTTGAAACCCTCTCCCATTCATACTACGCCGAACACAAAGTCGGGCAGATCATGGCGCGTATTACAAGCGATCTGTTCGATATCACCGAATTTGCGCATCATTGTCCGGAAGAACTGTTCATCGCCGGACTTAAACTTATTGTGTCATTTATTATTCTGTGCGGAGTAAATGTTTACCTGACAGTGATAATATTCGCCTCGCTCCCCCTTATTTTCGGGTTCGTCAGATTTTTCAATACCCGTATGCGCGGCGCGTTCAAAAAACAGCGCAATCAGATAGGTGAAATCAACTCGCAGGTGGAGGATTCCCTGCTCGGAATAAGAGTTGTGAAATCATTTGCAAATGAGGATATTGAGGCAGAAAAATTTGAAGAAGGCAACAAAAAATTCCTTGACACAAAAAGACTCGGATATTTCTACATGGCAGGATTTCAGACGTCAAACAGGGCTTTTGAAGGTATAATGTACCTTATTGTTGTAGTTGCAGGGTCGCTGTTTCTGATAAACGGCGGCATAACGGCGGCAGACCTGACAGCGTATCTGCTTTATGTCAGCACACTGCTTGCAACTCTGCGCACAATAATACAGTTTACAGAACAGTTTCAGCGCGGAATGACAGGAATAGAGCGTTTCCTTGAAATCATGGACGCTCCGGCTGATATAACCGAAACCGAAAACGCGGCGGAACTTACCAACGTTCAGGGCAATATCAAATTTGAGAATGTAAGTTTCCATTACAGCGACGACAATATGGAGGTTCTTTCGGGTATCAACCTTGATATCAGAAAGGGCAGCAGCGTTGCGCTTGTAGGGCCGTCGGGCGGAGGAAAGACAACATTGTGCAATCTTATCCCGCGTTTTTACGATACCACCGAAGGCAGAATACTTATAGACGGCATGGATATAAAAAATGTTACCCTTAAATCACTGCGCAACTCTATCGGCGTGGTTCAGCAGGACGTATATTTATTTTCCGGCACAGTTTATGAAAATATCGCGTACGGACTGCCCGGCGCTGAAATGGAAGATGTTATTGAAGCGGCAAAACTTGCCGGAGCGCACGAGTTTATATCCGCTCTGCCGAACGGCTATAATACATATGTCGGAGAACGCGGCGTCAAATTATCCGGCGGTCAGAAACAGCGTATAAGCATTGCGAGAGTTTTCCTGAAAAATCCGCCTATACTCATTCTTGACGAGGCAACTTCCGCGCTTGACAACGAAAGCGAAAAAATCGTCCAGAGCTCACTTGAAAAACTTGCAAAAGGCAGAACAGTTTTCACAATCGCCCACAGACTCACCACCATACGCGGCGCTGACACAATACTTGTGCTTACCGAAAACGGCATAGAAGAACAGGGCACTCATCAGGAACTTATCGAAAAAGGCGGGCTGTATAACAGCCTTTACAGTATGTACGCGGCAATGTAAATTCAATAAAAATGGACTGCAGCAAAATCATTTTGATGCAGTCCATTTTTGCTGTTTTGTAATAGAGATTACAAGTGTACTGCGGAGGGGCGTATCGACGCCCCTTTGAATTTTCTTGAATTATTTTTATTCACAACCCCCGAGTTACTTTGCCATCAGCGGCAAAGTAACCAAAACGCCGCTAAGAGGGGAAAACCTGCGGAGGTTTTCCCCTCTTAGAACTCCCTTTTCGCCAGCTCGCTGCGCGGTTACTGACCGCTGAAAAATTCTGCCGCTTAAGTTTAGTCACGCATACTATGATTTGCGGCGCGAACTCCATTTTATTTGCACGCTCCGGGTTTTTCAGCTGACTTTCTTTATACTGAATTTAGTTGTTATTACATCAGCAGTGTTGCTTCATCCCTTTTAAACTCCAGAAAAATCTATCTGAAAATAAAGGATAATAAATTTTTTTATATTTTTTTTCAAAAAGTACTTGACAAAGTCTTTTACATAGTGTAGAATATAAGACAATACTTATACTACGCGATGTAGAGTATTTGAGGAAATACCCGCTGTATTTCCTTGGCAAAATCAATAAGCGCTTATATTTTTGCAAAATAAGAAAGGATGGAATTTATGAAAATATCCGAGTCGGAAATGGAAATTATGAAAATTATCTGGGATAAGGGTACAGCGGTGACGACCGCCGATATCTTTGAAAAACTGGCTACTCCGAAAAAACAAACCACTGTGCTTACATTTTTAAAGCGCCTTGCGGATAAAGGCGTACTGCACGTCCGCCGCGAAGGAAAAACTAATTTTTACACGCCGATTATAAGCGAAAAAACTTATAAAAAGCAGCGCACCGATGAATTTTTAAACGAAATGTATTCGGGTTCGGTAAAAAATTTTCTCGCCGCTCTTTACGACGATGAAAAACCGGATGAGAAAGATATGGATGAAATAAAAAAGTGGTTTGAGGAGGCGTAAAAAATGCATCATATATTACACAATCTCCTTATGTGCAGCGTTACGGGCGGTATAATGTTTATACTGAGCATAGCGGCGCGTCCGCTTATGCAGAAAAAAAGCATGGCGAAATGGTTCTGCCTTCTTCTGAACACATCGCTTGCAATGTTTATCCTGCCTTTTCAGTACCTGTTTGACAAGGCGCCGAAAATGTTTTCCTTAAAAATGCCGGTATCCGAAAGCGGCGATGTTATATACAATATCGGCACTCCCGTAACGCTCAGGCAAATCAATCTCACGCCCATTAAGATAATATTTATCATATGGGCGGCAGCGGCGGCGGTATTATGTGTAAAAAATATACTGGCATACATTCTAACAGCGGTTAAGCTGAACGGTATCGTCAGTGAATGTGATGACAAAACTGTCCGCAGACGTTTTGAAGAAATGTGCGTATCTATGAATATCCGCCGCAATATATCGCTGAAAAAGGGATACGGCATTAAATCGCCCGTTCTTTTCGGAGTAATAAAACCTATGGTTGTTATACCTGAACGCAGATTTACCGAGTCTGAGCTTAAAATGATTTTTGCCCACGAACTCACCCATTACAAACATCACGATACCGCAATAAAGCTTCTCTGTGTACTGGCCGGATGTATACACTGGTTCAATCCGTCGGTGTATTTTCTGAAAAAAGTCATAAACAGCGCGTGCGAACTTTACTGTGACGAATCTGTTCTGGAAATTCTGTGTTTAAAGGACAAAAAGGATTACGGAAGGCTTCTGATTTCGGTAATAGAAGAATCCGGCAGCCGCATGAAT
Source organism: uncultured Lachnospiraceae bacterium (assembly GCA_964561265.1). Lineage (GTDB taxonomy): Bacteria > Bacillota > Clostridia > UBA1381 > UBA1381 > JAFLUR01. Next base: position 663 of record CAZLOX010000035.1, on the reverse strand, counting down.
GTATACTCGACATCTATGGCGGCAAGTAAAAAACATATCAAAAACCGTCTTTCAAAAATTCTGGAATTTAAAACGGCAACAAAACTGATAAAAACGGCCGGCATACTGACTCTTATATCTATGTCGGTCTGCTCCCTGACAGCTTTCGGATTTACGTACGCCGCAAAGATAGCGCCCGAGGAAATCGCGCCTATTTTCAGCGGAAATGAAATTACGGAAATACCCGAACCAATTCAGTATATGCCTGAAAATGCGGAAGATGAAATTCCGGACGAACCCGAAACCGCGGAAGAAATCATTCCTGACACGCCGGAGGAAACAGGCGTAGATTTGCAGGACAGCATTTTGGCTGAGTCTGAGGAAATCAACGCTCCCGAACCGAGCATAGAAGTATATATTCTGAGCGAAGCGGACAGAGCTGACAGAGAGGACAAATCTCCGGAGCTTACCCCTGCTCCCGAACCGCAGGAGATTGCCGACCTTCCCGAAGTGCCCGAAGTGCCGGCCGGCGTAAAATCCGGCGGAATAAATATTCCGGCAGAAACGACAGGATATATGTTCTCCGCTGATTTTTCCGGCGGAACAGAGGCTGTAAGAAGCGATATCATACACGCGACCGATGATGTGCGCATTTCAATAAAAACACATAATACAAGAGTTGCC
>CAZLOX010000034.1:13791-15307 GCA_964561265.1 uncultured Lachnospiraceae bacterium | reverse complement strand
TGGCCTTGACCACGCGGGCGGTGCCTTTCGACTCCATGCCGGTGATCTGACCGCGACGCTTGTTCAGGTCGCCGATGATGTCGCCCATGTTCTCCTCGGGGGTCACGACCTCCACGTTCATGATCGGCTCCATGATCACCGAACCGGCCTTGGGAGCGGCGGCGCGATAACCGTTGCGAGCTGCGATCTCGAACGACAACTGGTCGGAGTCCACGGGGTGGAACGAACCGTCCTTCAGGGTCACCTTCATCGAGTCCATCTGGTAACCTGCGAGGGCGCCGTTGGCCATGGCCGACTCGAAGCCCTTCTGTACCGAGGGGATGAACTCCTTGGGGATGTTGCCGCCCTTGACCTCGTCGACGAACGTAAGACCCATCTTGCCCTCCTCGGCAGGGCCGATTTCGAAGATGATGTCGGCGAACTTACCGCGACCGCCGGTCTGCTTCTTGAAGACTTCGCGGTGCTGTACGGTCTGCGTGAGGGCCTCCTTGTAGTTGACCTGGGGAGCACCCTGGTTGATCTCCACGCCGAATTCGCGACGCAGACGGTCGACGATGATGTCGAGGTGCAACTCGCCCATACCGCTGATGACGGTCTGACCCGAATCCTCGTCGGTGTGCACCGTGAAGGTGGGGTCTTCCTCGGCCAGCTTCGCCAGAGCGATACCCAGCTTGTCGAGGTCTTTCTGCGTCTTGGGTTCTACGGCCAGGCCGATCACCGGCTCGGGGAACGTCATCTGCTCCAGCACGATAGGTGCGTTCTCGGCGCAGAGGGTGTCGCCCGTGCGGATCTCCTTGAAACCTACGGCGGCGCAGATGTCGCCGGCGCCTACGGTCTCCAGAGGATTCTGCTTGTTGGCGTGCATCTGGTAGATGCGGCTGATGCGCTCGCGCTTGCCGCTGCGTGCGTTGAGCACGTAGGAGCCGGCATCGAGCTTGCCCGAGTATACGCGTACGAAAGCCAGACGGCCTACGAACGGGTCGGTAGCGATCTTGAACGCCAGACCGCAGAACGGCTCGTCCTCCGAAGCCTTGCGCTCCTCCTCCTTCTCCGTCTTGGGGTTGGTACCCGTCACTGCGGGCACGTCCATGGGCGAGGGCAGGAACGCGATCACATAGTCGAGCAGCTTCTGCACGCCCTTGTTGTGGAACGACGAGCCGCAGAGCATCGGCACGATCTGCATCGAGATCGTCGCCTTGCGGATCGCGGCGAGCAGTTCGTCGGGAGTGATCGAATCGGGGTCCTCGAAGAACTTCTCCATCAGCGCTTCGTCCGTTGCGGCCACCTCCTCGATGAGCTTGGCGCGCCACTCGGCGGCCTCGGCCTTCATCGACTCGGGAATCTCCTTGAGCTCGAAGTTGTCGCGCACGGTCTTGTCGTCGAAGTAGTAGATCGCATTATTATATATAAGGTCTACCAGTCCCTCGAACTTGTCCTCGGCGCCGATGGGCAGCACCACGGGCAGCGCCGTAGCACCGAAGTGTTCCTTGATCTGCGAGCAGACGGCCAGGAAGTC
>CAZLOX010000034.1:0-13781 GCA_964561265.1 uncultured Lachnospiraceae bacterium | reverse complement strand
GCGCGCCGCCAGAGAGGTAGTCGGCGCCCGTGCGGTCCATCTTGTTGACGTAGCCGATACGGGGCACGTTGTACTTGTCGGCCTGACGCCATACGGTCTCCGACTGGGGCTCCACGCCGCCCACGGCGCAGAACGTAGCCACGGCGCCGTCCAGCACGCGCAGCGAACGCTCCAGTATAAATTTGATTTTTCCCATTCGGAGTATCAGCGTTTTCTTGAACGGTGTCCGTTTTCTGACGAGGAGAAAGAAATCATCCGGCTGAAACGCAAGGGAGAAAGCAATATATCAATATGCCGGAAATTATCGCTGTCGGAATCCGCGTTGTGGCGGAGGATAAAGAAAATTCAAAATAAAATAACGAAAGAAATTTGAAATTTTTCTGAAATTAAAAAGAGAGTTAAACGAAAGTTTAGCTCTCTTTTTTCGTGCTATAATTTAGATGAAAAGGGGGTTTTCAGATGTATAACAATCCTTACAGCTATATGAATGGCGGGGTAAATCCGTATATCGGCAGTCAGCAGATACAGTCAGTTCAGCAGTCTATGCAGCCTGCATTTACACAGCAAATGCAGCAGGGCGGTCTGATACGCGTTCCTAGCGTTGATGTAGTAAAAGCATATCAAATGCCGCCAAACAGTGTAGCGGCTTTTTTTCACGAAAACGAACCGCTATTTTATATAAAATCAACAGATAGCGCGGGATTTTCAACTATAAACGATTATAAATATACTCCGATAGAAACAGAGAAAGTACAAGAACAGTCAACACCTACATATGTGACATATGAAGAATTTGAAAAATTTAAAGAGGAGATGTTAAACAATGGCAAACATATTTCAAAATCTGCCGATACCAACGGCAAACAAAATAAACCCGCAAATGATAAACGGCATTAAGAATATGATGTCAATGTTTCAAGGTGGCGGTAATCCTCAGGCAATGCTGCAGAATATGATGGCAAAAAATCCACAATTACAGAATGTTATGAATACAGTGAACAACAGCGATATGTCGCCTAAAGATTTTTTTATGAAAACCGCGAAAGAAAAGGGATTGAACCCCGATGATATTATGAAGCAATTAAATATAGGTTAGTATCGTTCGGCTTTTAGCCGTATAGATAAATATTTTTTAAAGGAGCGATAAGTATGGGAGAAGGATTTGCAGAGGGCTACAGCGTAGGTCTCGGACAAGCATCTCAGAACAACGGATGTAACAATGGTTTCGGAAATGACAGCTGGAGCTGGATATGGATTATCCTGATTTTCGCTATTTTCGGATGGGGCGGTAATGGCTTTGGCAACAACGGCGGAGGCGGCGGTGCATATGAAAATTATGTGCTTGCATCAGATTTCGCTACACTGCAAAGACAGCTTGACAGCTCAACCAATTCGATTATGGGTGGTCTGAACACTATAAACACTGGTCTTTGTGATGGTTTTTACACACAGGCTCAGCTTGTGAACGGCGTCAACATGAATTTGATGCAGAATGGTTATGAAACAAGAAACGCAATTAACGGAGTTTCAACACAGCTTGCAGACTGCTGCTGCAAAACACAGAATGCAATTCAGGCGAACACAACGCAGGGAATTTTGAATACAAACACTATTCAGAATCAACTCGCCGGCGGTTTCTGCGATATCGAAAAATCCGCTATGCAAACACGTTTTGACGCACAGCAGATGAACTGCAACACCCTGCAGGCAATCGACAGAGTAGGCGACAGAATAATTGATTATCTCGCGGCCGATAAGGCTCAGACGCTCAGAGACGAGAACTTTACGCTTAAACTCGCGGCGTCACAGGCTAATCAGAACAATTATCTTGTTAATCAGCTCCGTCCGTGCCCGACTCCGGCTTACATAACCTGTAATCCGTGGGCGTCACAGGCGTCTTATGGCAGCTGCGGTTCTTATAACAACAATAATTGCGGTTGCTGCTAATTCTCGCAAATGCGATGATTACTCGGCTTATAGCTTGATTTTAACAGAGGGTAGTATTGCATTATGCGGTACTGCCCTTTATTTTTTAGGAGGTATAGAAAATGGCTTGTAAAACATCATGCAGACTGTGCGATAAAATCCGTATCAGTCAAAGTGTAACTTTTACCGGCGGAAATCTCGTGATTGATCTTCCGGCGGGAAACTATGAAAACAATCACAAATACTGCATTGTAATAGCGCAGGCAATACCGAACACAGCTACAATCAACGCGCCTGTCGTTTTCACAATAGGCGGTGACACTACTGCAACATATCCGTTTACGCGTTGTAACTGTTCGCAGGTGACGGCGTGCGCAATTCGTACGCGTACGCGATACAGTACAGTAGTAGCAACCAGCGCCACAAGCGCGGTTTTCAAATCTTTAGGCGGGTTATCGTGTTCGCCTAATAATCAACTGGCAAGCATACCCGCGCCGGCTGCACCGGCGACACCGGCATAAAAGGAGGAATTATAATGAATGATATGGCAAGAAGAATGGTAGATAGACGTATGCGCAGGGGACGCATGGACGGAATGCGTTACGACAGGGATATGCGCAGGGATTACGGACGTTACGACAGACCCGACGGCAGACGCGGGGTAAAAGGCACAGGACCATATGGCATAGGCGGCAGATTACATTACAGGGATAGGGCTGTAAACGATTACGGACGCATGGATTATGCGGATTATAACGACTACGGCGAAGATTACGGCGATTACGGCGAAGATTACGGCGATTATGCAGACTATAACTATCGCGCCGATTATGCCGAATGGGAGCCGAAAATGAAATTAAAAAAGCGTGATATATCCGAGTGGGAGCACGGTCTGAGAAATGCAGACGGATCCAAGGGACCGCATTTTAATATGCAAAAAGTCATGGATATAAGCCAAAGAATGGGACTGCATTTCAATAACTACAGCGATAAAGAGTTCGCTGTTACCATGAATATGCTGTACTCCGACTATTGCGAAGCACTGAAGTCAATCATCCCGCCGGATAAAGAAGATGTCGTATACGCAAAATTAGCTAAGTCATGGCTGGAGGACGAGGACGCGCCCGAAGCGTCTGAAAAACTCGCCCTGTATTATTACTGCGTGGTGTGCGCGGATGAGGAATAATTTTAAATATTATAACAGGAATCCGCAGAATGTAACGACAGAGGATTGTGTGTGCCGTGCGATAAGCACGGCCACAGGCTTGCAGTATAACGCGGTCAATCATTTACTGGGGATTACGGCGAATATAAGCCGGTGCCCTAAATTATGTTTATGTTCGTACCATAATTTATTGGAACGGATTTTATGTTATGACAGATATGACTGCCGGAATGGCGAAACGGTTGACGACATAGCCAAATTATATCCGTATTGCAATATTATAGTACGAATCGAAGGACATTTAACGAGTATTATCAAAGGGACTATACTGGATATCTGGGATTGTTCAGGCAAAGAGGTGGATTGCTTTTGGGTGGTTGTATGAATAATAATTTCATTGATTTAATCAATATTTTTTCATTCGTCATAGGTATGCAAAACCTGAATGAAAACGAGGTACAATCGGCAAAAACGATTGAATTGCTGCAGGAAAACAACATCGAAAAAGCAAATGACCGGCAGGCGCATATTTTGCTGAAAGCGTTATCGGCTGAATTTGAACAGCAAAATAAAGCTATTGCGGAAATACAGCAGACGCTGAAAGAAATCGTTAAAAGGATGGATAATAATGATACAATTTAATTTGACAACTATAAATGCAGAAATAGGCAAAATCGCGCACAACAAGATGATCGATGTGCGCGAAGCTGAGAAGTTGGGAATGCTTTTCAGTGCGCGTAATTGTCTTGTGGAACTGCTTGGGAATTATGCAATCGAAGAAAAGCCGGAAATTCAGGGCGCGGATCAGGTCGCGAATGAGTTGAATGATATTCTTCCGGCGTTAAGGGAATATCAAAATGCAAAAATGGATTTTCAGCAGCACAAAATCACGCAGGAGGGCGTTAATCACTATTTACAAAAATTAGTTGTGGAAATAAACGAATTTCTTGTAATGCTGTACAGCAATACTACATCTCTGGAGGAAAGGGAAATACTGAATAATATACGGATGCAGTAATGCAAAATTTTTGCTCTGATAGTCAAAAAATAGTCGTACAGAAAAATCATATAAATAAAAACCGCTCAAACAACGTATTTAAGCGGTTTTCTTGGTACACCATCAGGGGCTCGAACCCTGGACACCCTGATTAAGAGTCAGGTGCTCTACCAACTGAGCTAATGGTGCATATATCTCAACATCACAAAATATATAATACCATACTTTTTTTGATTTGTCAATACTTTTTTTAAAATTTTTCTGAAAAATATAAATCATATAAAAAACCGCCCTGAAAATCAAAACGGCTTTTGGAGTGAATATGCCCTTATGGAATATTTTTTACAACATTTACCTGACAATATTATTTATAATCATACGTACTTCGGTATTCGGCGTACCCAATAAAATTGGCTGCTCTGTTCCGTCAAACTGAAATCCGTATCTTTTATAAAATCTGACTGCCCGCCCATTATTTTTAAGAACCCATACGGCAACCTGCTCATATTCCTGAAGCCGCTCAAAGGCGCACCGCATAAGTGAATAACCGATTTTTTTATCATAATACTCCTTCAATATGTATATAGAATATATTTCACCCATCGTTGCCATAGGATCCGCTCTGTACGGTCCGCAGCCGACAAATCCTATAACTTTATCGCCGTCCTTTGCTACAAGGATATTGTCAAGCCAGCGATATGCTATGTTTGTACATTTTTCAAGTGTAAAATTGTCTAAATATTCCTGACTGATCAAACCGGAATAGGTTTCCTGCCATGCTTTCCAATGAACATATGCCTTTCCTCTGATTTCGTCATCCGATTCCATCTTTTTTATAATTATACTCATAATATCCTCCGTAATACGTACATTAACCTTTATTAAACCGGAAATTATATTTACAGACCAAACGCTTTCTCAGCCATGGCGAAAGTGTCCTCAATGCTTCTGTTCTCATCTCTGAGAATAACCCGAAAACCGGAATTGAAAAAGTAATCATAATCTTCCTTGGAATTGATGCGTTTCAGGCACTGCCTGAAATTTTCCATTGCCAATTCGGGATTTTCCTCACTCATAATTAACCGGTACAGAAACTGCTTCTCTCTGTCCGGTCTTTCAAAAAAGCGGTTCACCGATATATCAGGGTCAGCCAGCATAATCAGCACATGAGTATTATCCGATATTTTTTTCAGCGTTTCTATTGAAATATTAGTGTCAACAAATATCATTTTATCTTCATCATTCAGTTTGCTCAGAATCTGCAGTTCCAGAATTTCACATTCCTTTGTCACACCTCTTACCCATGCTTCATATTCATCCGGTGTCCGTCTGATGAAATCGTGCCAGTCCTTTAAATCCCTCGTATAGGTCAGACACGGAAATTCATCTTTATCCAATCCGGCTAATAATGTATTATGATAATTTTCCCCGCACGCAATACCGTTATACTTTTCGGCAAGCAGTTTCACCATTGTAGATTTGCCGGCATATGCTGTTCCGTTTATGAAAAATATATTATCAAATTTCATCTTGTTTCTCCTTCGGATTCCGATTCTTCTGTTCACAAAAAGGGAGAAAACCTCTCCGGCTTTGCTCCCTTTCTGTTATTATACGGTTATTTTTTCTTTGCGCCCGCTCTTTTGTTTTCCTTTTCGATTTCTTTCCATCTTGCCCAGAATGTACCCGCGATAAATATCGACGAATATGCTCCGGCAAGCACGCCTATAATAAGCGGAAGTGCAAATTCCTTAATAGATGTTACACCTATGATATAAAGCAGCACAACTGTTATAAGAGTGGTTATCGTAGTATTGATAGTTCTGCCCATAGTAGCCGAAATACTTCCGTTTACTATCTCAGATATGCTCTTTCCTCTTGCCGCCTGTTTCATATCCTCACGGATACGGTCAAAAACAACGATCGTGTTGTTTATCGAATATCCGACAACAGTGAGCATTGCGGCAATAAACGTTGTATTAAGCGGAAGATATACTATCGAATATACCGAGAACATGATAAGTATATTTATGATGAGCGATATTACCGCCATAATTGCCGAACGCCACTCAAATCTGAACGCTATATATATGAGTATCAATATAATCGCAATTGTTGTGTAGAGCAAAGTTTTACGCTGAACCTGAACGCCGAAATTAGGCGTTGCGGTTGCGACCGACATAGGTTCTTCGGCAGCAAGTGAAAATTCCTCTTTAAGAGATGTGAACACCTTATCCTTTGCCTCATCTTCAATATGCGGAGTCTTTATAAGAACATTGTTTCCAGCGCCTGAACGCTGTACTATCGCGTCAACGTCCACTTTGTCCTTGATTACATCCTTTATCTTATCAATATCAACATTTTCAGCAGATTCCATATCGACCTGCATTCTGACACCGCCCATAAACTCGATATCAAAGTTAAATCCGCCTTTTACTATAAGCATTATTATTCCGACTGCAATAATAACAATGGGAATAATTAAATATTTCATTTTATTCTTTACATAATCTATATTCTTCATTGTATCAATTGCCTCCTTTACACACGGAATAATTTGCGGTTTGTTATTCCGACATTAACAAGCTGTTTTAACAGGAATCTTGTTATAACGATCGCTGTAAACATACTTACTACAACGCCTATACCGAGAGTAAGCGCAAATCCTGCCACTGTGCCTATGCCTGACATATACAGAACAACGCATGAGATAATGGTTGTTACGTTTGAGTCAAGTATAGCCGAGAAAGCTTTTGAGAAACCGGCTTCCACAGATGCCTTTATGCTCTTTCCGAGTTTAAGTTCTTCTTTCATTCTCTCGAATATGATAACGTTCGCGTCTACCGCCATACCTATTGACAAAACAACACCGGCGATACCGGAAAGACTCAGATTTACTCTGAAAAGCCCGAGAATAAGAGTTACTATTCCGACATATATAAGCAGCGCCAGATCAGCTATAAGACCGTTTACGCCGTATATAATGATCATAAACAGCATAATAACGAGTATGCCTATGCCGGCAGCCATAAGACTTGTCGGGAGCGCGTCCTTTCCGAGTTCAGCGCCGACTGTGTCTTTTGTGATAACAGAAAGCGAGAACGGGAGCTGACCGGATTTAATCTGATTTGCAAGCTGTTTTGCGCTCTCTGTTGTAAAGCTTCCTGAAATTACGCATGAATCCGAATTAATTTCCGAAGACACACGCGGAGCGGATATAACTTCATCATCCATTCTGATAGCGATATAATTACTGCCTTCCGGTTTTGCAGCGGCATCTCTTGTTGCAGCGGCAAATTTTTCAACGGCTGAATCGTTAAATGTAAGTTTAACTATATTTTCCGAGTTTCCGCCGTTCTGTACCGGTTCATACGCATATTCAGCTGTTTTGATATCAGTTGCGCCGTCAAGAACCACATTTCCGTCAGCGTCAGTAAAGGTGAGTTTTGCCATAGAACCGAGCAGTTCTGCCGCGCTGTCTGTTTCAAACACAGACGGAATTTCTACCGTGATCTTATCGCTGTCACGGCTTATGCGCGCCTCGCTGTAACCCTGTGATGTCAGACGTGTCTGGAATATTGCTTCAACAATGTCCATTTCCTCGTCTGACGGATTGCTTGCGTCGGCCTGAAAGCTTATAACAGAGCCTCCCGCAAGGTCAATGCCTTTTCTGATGCCTCTTTCCTCATCAAACACGCCGTCATAATCATAGCCGGCTATATTCACACCGAAAAAGGCGAGATAATTAAGACCAAGCGCGATTATAAGCATAACGGCAAGAATCAGAATACTTCTTTGTTTCATGTTATAAATACATTCCTTTCTTTTGCGCAGATACGCATTTTTTATTTTGAGTTATAACTGCTGTGATATTTTATGCAGATATCCGCCGACGGTATCAGCACAGAATATCCCTGATATAACTGCATATATAGTCTATTATATCTCTCAAACGGCTTTAAGTCAAGAGTAAAAAGAAAATTAGGAAAAAATCTTGCTAAATTTTCTTCAGATTACATATAAATATCTCCCCGCTCTGTAAATTTTCTTAAATCAAAGCTCTGTTCTGTATGTAATTCTGACATTTTTCTATTGCATATACGGCATAAATGATGTACAATATAATATAGAAACAACAAATGAATACACTGATTTACAGAAAGGAGGAAAAATTTTGAGCAGAAAAGAACGCGTATTGAAATTTATAAGGAGCAAAGAATACGTGCCTCTCAAATTCGCCGAACTGTCCGGAGTGCTGGGCGTACCTCACAAGGACAAAGGCAAACTTGAGCGGATATTGTCGGAACTTGAGAAAGAAGGACTTATTTATAAGACAAAAAAGAAACGTTACCTGCCCAAACAGCAGAAATCCAAAACAATCACAGGCATATTTTCATTTACCGGAAATGCGTTTGCCGGATATGTAAGTCAGGATAATCCGACAGCGGAGAGGATTTTTGTTTATGAAGAAGATATAGGCGGAGCGTTTGACGGAGATACAGTATCTGTGGAAACTTTCAAGAGAAAGCGAAAACACAACAATATTCTCTGCGGCAAAATAATAAAGGTTGTCAGGCGCGCAAATTCAGACTTTACCGGCGTTATAAATGAAAAAAAGCGCGGATTTTATACTTTTGTATGCGACAACAAAAAAATTCCGGCACAGTTCCGCATTGCTCCTGACGATTTGGCAGGCGCAAAAACAGGCGATCGGGTAATTATCAGTTCGTTAAAGTATAACGGCCCGTATATTTTCGGCGCTGTAAGCAAAATTCTCGGAAATAAAGACACTCTGTCATCTATGATAGGCAGAATTATACACGACCATGATATAAAAACGGATTTTTCAGCGGAAACTCTCTCTGAAGCTGAAAATATACCGGAGAAAATTGATGAAAAAATTTTATCCAAAAGGCTTGACCTGCGTGAAAAGACTATTTTTACGATAGACGGCGATGACGCAAGAGATTTTGATGATGCCGTATCAATAGAAAAAACCGATTACGGCTATCTGCTGGGCGTGCATATTGCCGATGTGTCGCATTATGTGAAAGAGGGTTCGCCGCTTGACAAAGAAGCATTCAGACGCGGGACAAGCGTATATCTTCCCGACCGCGTCATACCAATGCTGCCGGAGCGGCTGTCAAACGGCGTGTGCAGCCTTAATCCGAATGTTGACCGGCTTACATTCAGCGTGATTATGAAATTCGACAAAGACGGAAACCGGCTTGATTATCAGATAAGAAAAAGCGTTATACGCTCATGCGAGAGAATGACATATAAAAATGCCGAAACTTTGCTTGACGGAACCGACAAGGTACTTATGAAGCGTTACAAAAACATTCTGCCGGCGCTGAAACTTATGCGCCGTCTGCATTTGAAGCTTGAAAAGCAGAGGACAGCGCGCGGAAGTATTGATTTTGATATTGACGAGTCAAATATTATCCTGAACGCTCAGGGCGAACCTGTCGGAGTTGAGCGTGAGATAAGACTTGTTTCGCAGAAAATAATAGAATCGTTTATGCTTGCGGCGAATGAAGCTGTCGCGGAATTTGCGGTAAAAAAAGAACTGCCGTTTATATACCGTATACACGAAAATCCTGGTACGGATAAAATGACGGAAGTGAAATCATTTCTTAAAAATATCGGAGTGCGTCTGATATGGCGCGCTGACGGACGGCATCCAATTAAGCCGAAACAGATACAAAGTGTACTGAAACGTACAAAAGGCACTCCGCTTGAACAGACGGTATCTATGTATATACTCCGTTCTATGATGAAAGCGAAGTATTCGCCGGAATGCAAAGGGCATTTCGGACTTGCGGCTGAATTTTACTGTCATTTCACCTCGCCTATACGCCGTTATCCCGACCTTGCCATACACAGAATATTAAGCGAAAGCATTGACGGCGGTCTGAATGAACACCGTATTGCAAAACTCACATCATTTGCAGAAAGAGCGTCGCTTCATTCATCGGAAAAGGAAGTTGATGCGATATACTGCGAAAGGGATGCGGACGAGCTTTTTAAAACCGCTTATATGAGAGCTTTTATAGGAAAACAGTTTAACGCAAAAGTGTCATCCCTGACCGATTTCGGAATTTTTGCAGAGCTTGAAAACGGCGTTGAAGGACTTATAAGATTTGAAACAATGAAATCTGATTATTATAATTTTGACAGAGAGAATTTTATAATTACAGGAAAACGTAAGGGCAGAACTTACAGACTCGGCGACAGTATCGAAGTCCTGCTTGTCCGCGCGGACGTATCATCAGGCCAGATTGATTTTATCCTTAAAGAGGATATAACACCGGCAAAAATCGAAAAGGCTATCCGCCGCGCAAAGGGTAAGAATAAGTCCTGACTGCGGCAAACTGCTTTAATTTTTACAGAAAATTTTTATTATTTCTAAAAAAAACGTTGAAATACTTGACATATATATCTATATTATGCTATTATATTGTTATAAAATAATAATAGATTACTCTATTACAAAAGAAAGGATTGTTTCTATGAAAAAATTTTTCTATGCTTTATTAACCTTTGCGTTAGTTCTGGCATCATCATTATCTGTCAGTGCAGCTGTCGGAGATACGGCGGGGGAAGTATTATATACCGATATTGCCGCATATGTAAACCATTATCCCATTCCGTCATACGCTTATGACGGCGGTACAGTTGTTGTTGTTGAGGATCTGAGAAATTACGGATTTGATGTTGAATGGAATGCTGATGCAAAAAGTCTGAATATAGTTCCTGCTTCAGACGCCGCAGCAATCTCGGGACAGGACAATATTTTCAGACACTCACTTTTATCCGGTCAGTATTTTACAGACGCTTTATATACAGATATTAACGTATATTTAAACGGACAGTGGGTTCCGTCAGCCGCTATAAACGGATATACCATTGTTAAGCTTGAAGATCTGGCGAATGATGATCTTGGAATAAGTTTTACATGGGATAATGCTACAAGAAGTGCAAAACTGTGGATCGACTGGGCAGGAATGACTGAATATCAGACTCTGAATGAAGATCCGGACGACGCGTATATTTATCAGAGCAGAGTAGTTGAAACATCAGTACCGCAGTTAGGATACGGTTCAAGCATTATGAGCAATTCTCGTCCGCAGTATGATACAACAGTTCATACCACGGCACCTACCGCTCAGAACAACGGCACTTCATCTAATCATACTACTGCAGCATCTGCCGCTCAGAACAACAGTTCGTCGGGCAGCAGCTCTTCCTCAAATGGTTCATCTTACAGACATTCATCTTCAGGCGGAGTTACATACACCGGTACAGTCTATGTAACCCCTACAGGAAAGCGTTATCATTACAGCGCCGCCTGCGCCGGAAAAAATGCCATTCCGACAACACTGAGTGAAGCTTCGGCAAGATTTACTCCGTGCAAGAAATGCGTATTATAAACACAATTAAAGAAATTTCTGCTTAGTACAAAAATCTTTATCACAAAAAAAGGGGCTGTAGCAAAACGATTTTTAAATAGCAAATTGCACAAAAACAATGCCCATTCAAGCAGAAAACGCTCAAAATGATAGTTTAAAAAGCCATTTTTTGAGCGTTTTTTTGTGCAATATTTTTTTATAAGGCTATTTTGCTACAGCCCCTTTTTTCTATGAAAAAACTAAGAGCCTATACGCAAATTAAATCAAGCACATCCTGTTTACTGATTTTCCCTCATATCGCCCAAAAAATCCTCGGCATACGACAGTATGCGCCATTTTTTCACTCCCGTTATGAAATCCGCCCTTCCGATGTTTCCGCAAAATCATTTTCATCCCATACCGAAACAATAAAGCCGTATTTTGTCTGGTCTGTTCTTCTCTCCTTAATGTAAGAAATAGTATAGCATATGCTTTATTTGCTGTCAACCTGCAGTCTGTTATTTGATTAAAATTCGTATATTATCAATAAAAAAAAGAACAGACCACAGATGAGTCTGTTCTTTACATATCTTTATTATGAGTTTTTATTATCTGCCGTCTTTTTCTTCCTTGCCAGTCTTATTATCAGATACAGTGACACCAGTAAATATCCGACAACTGCAGGCAGTGATGACTCTATGCCGAATCTGCCTCCTGTCAGCAAGAGACCCCCTCCCGATAATTCATAGCGATAAAGAAATGACGCGGATGTTCCGTACTGTGGCGCTTCGATAATGAACACTCCGCCGATAATAATGATATTCCAGAGCGCATGAACAATTGCGCTTGCCCATATTGTTCCGGTTTCAAGCGCAATAAGTGAAAACATCACTCCCACCGCCGTTCCTGCCACAAGCAGCAATATAATATCAACAAATGTCATAGAATGAATTGTTATTATATGTATCGCGGCAAATAAAACGGACGGCACAATTACGGCAACAGGTTTATTCCACTGTTTCTCAAAATAACGGAACATAAGTCCACGGAATACAAATTCCTCGCATATTCCCGGCGAAATACCCGCGTCAATCACCGCGCGTGCCAGCATAAATTTCAAAGTTACCATATCATTTTTTACAATTTGTCCGTCTGTAAAAATCAGATAAAAAGCCGTAACGGCAAGAGGAAGTACAAATCCTATAATAATCCATTTTACAGCTGAAATTTTTTGCTTCAATCCAATCTCGTCAAACGGATTCCGCAATATATATTTCCAGTACACAAATCCAAGCAGCAGTACTGCCGCTATATCCACAGCGGCAAATATGAGCTTATCTATTATTACATTTACAGATAAGAGGTTGCTCACAATATCCGCCAGTATCTGCGCTGCAAGAAATATAACAAAGGCTATTATCAGATGCACAGCTGAGATAAATATTTTTTTAATCATTATTACAACTTCTTTCTTTTATTTTCCACAAATCTGTATAAATATATTTAAGAAAAAAGACACCGCGTTGCGATGTCTTTTTAATCCGGCAGCTATCTATTTTCCCGGGCAGTCTCCCGCCAAGTATCTTCAACGCAAAGAAGCTTAACTTCCGTGTTCGGTATGGGTACGGGTGGATCCTTCTCGCCATTACCACCGGATCTCTTCGAGGTGTACCCTCAAAACTAAACAATAACTCTCTATACTACTCCAGTCCATTCTTACATACTCTTTCAAACCTTAACCGAATCCCTCCGGTTCTTGGTTAAGCCCTCGGTCTATTAGTATTGGTCAGCTTAATACATTACTGCACTTACACCTCCAACCTATCAAACACTTAGTCTTTGTGTGACCTTACTGCTTTCGCATGGGAAATCTTGTCTTGAGGGGGGCTTCACGCTTAGATGCCTTCAGCGTTTATCCCTTCCGTACTTAGCTACCCAGCCATGCCCTTGGCAGAACAACTGGTGCACCAGTGGTACGTCCATCCCGGTCCTCTCGTACTAAGGACAGCTCCTCTCAAATTTCCTACGCCCACGACGGATAGGGACCGAACTGTCTCACGACGTTCTGAACCCAGCTCGCGTGCCGCTTTAATTGGCGAACAGCCAAACCCTTGGAACCTGCTTCAGCTCCAGGATGCGACGAGCCGACATCGAGGTGCCAAACCTCCCCGTCGATGTGGACTCTTGGGGGAGATAAGCCTGTTATCCCCGAGGTAGCTTTTATCCGTTGAGCGACGGCAATTCCACTCTCATACCGCCGGATCACTAACTCCAACTTTCGTTACTGCTCGACCCGTCAGTCTCG
>CAZLOX010000033.1:0-15775 GCA_964561265.1 uncultured Lachnospiraceae bacterium | reverse complement strand
CTGCATTTTCTTATAATTATTTAATTCTATTCTCGGAGCGGTGACACTGTTTACCGCTCCGAGAAGCAATGCTGCCACTGCCGTTATAGCGCAGAGTATTCCGCCGGTTTTCAATATTCTTTTAGTTTCCGCCATGTTTTTTCACCTCCCCGAATTTTTTCGGTCTTACAAATCTTTCTATGAGCGGTGTTGCCACATTCATAAGCAGTATCGAGAAGGACACGCCCTCCGGATATCCGCCGAACATTCTTATCAGGAATGTCAGTATTCCGCATCCCGCTCCGAATATGAGCTGTCCGACAGGCGAGGTAGGTGTTGTCGTGTAGTCGGTCGCCATGAAGAATGCTCCGAGAAGGAGTCCGCCGGTGAAAATGTTCAGAAGTGTATATGTAACGTCCATTCTTTCCCTGCCGAAGAAAAACATCAGCACAGCAAATACGCCTATATAAGCCGCCGGTATTCTCCAGTTTATAACACGGCGCACAAACAGGTATGCCGCTCCTATCAGAATCATAACTCCGGAAGTTTCGCCTATTGTGCCGGCTTTTATTCCGAGAACGGCATCCCTGAGAGTCGGGAGAGTCCCTTCCGACACGCCTTTTAAAACGCTGAGCGGAGTTGCCGAACTTACCACGTCAAAGCCGGAGAAAGGCTCGTGAAATGTTGTCATTGCGCCCGCCCATGCGATAAGCATAAAGCATCTTGCCGCAAGGGCCGGATTTACAAAATTTTTCCCTATTCCACCGTAAAGCTGTTTTACAACGACTATCGCGAATACCGAACCCACGCATACCATCCAGAGCGGAATTGAGGGCGGCATATTAAGCGCTATAAGAAGTCCCGTTACCGCCGCGCTTAAATCTTTCACGGTAACTTTTTGACCGGCGAGTTTCTGATATCCCGCCTCTGCCAGAACAGACGCGGCAATAGCGACAATGGCTACAAGAGCCGCGCGGAAACCAAACAAATACACCCCTGCCACAGTTGCCGGCACAAGCGCTACCAGAACATCAAGCATAATTGAAGAAACCGATTCTTCACGGTGTATATGCGGCGATGATGATACTATATAATTTTCCATTTTATCCTCCATAATCCTTACTTTTTCTGCTGACTGCGCCTTTTTTCCATTATTATCTGTTTCATCAGTCTTATTCCCTGCAAAGGATGCTTTTTCCCCGGACAGAGATACGAACAGACTCCGCATTCTATACAATCCATGACATTATATTTTTCTGCCATTTCAACATTGCCCTCCTGCGAATATTTGTTCAGATACAGCGGCATCAGGCGCATCGGGCACATATCCACGCATTTTCCGCATTTTATACATACCGAGTCTTCGGCAAAATTAGCCGATGTTTTTGATACTGCCAGAATGCCCGATGATGTTTTTATAATAGGAACATCAAGCGAGAAAAGCGCCGTTCCCATCATAGGGCCGCCGGAAATTATCTTCTTCGGCTCTTTTACAAATCCTCCGCACTGGTCAAACACATATGAAACAGGACATCCCGTAAGTGTTTCGTAATTGCACGGCTCAGCCACGCAGTCGCCGGATACGGTGACGATACGCGAAATAAGCGGTTCGCCGGTTGTGAATATACGTCCTATCGCTGTTGCGGTGTCAACGTTTATAACCACGCATCCCACATCCGCCGGAAGTCCGCCGGACGGCACTGATTTTTTCGTGACAGCGTTGATAAGCTGTTTTTCCGCGCCCTGCGGATACTTGGTTTTAAGCGGAACAATCTCGATTACTCCCTCTTTTGCCGCTTCTTTGCGCATAGCCTCAATAGCGTCGGGTTTATTTAATTCTATGCCGACATAGCCTTTTTCAAGACCGAATATGTGCATAACGACCTTTAATCCCAGCAATACCGCTTCGGGAGTTTCCAGCATCCTTCTGTGGTCGGATGTCAGATACGGTTCGCACTCCGCGCCGTTTACTATTACATGAGTTATTTTCTTATCCGGTCCCGGCGAAAGTTTCACATGAGTCGGAAAACCTGCTCCGCCCATTCCGACTATTCCTGCCTCGCGTATAAATCCGATTATCTCCTTGGGACTGTATTTACTGTAATCTCCTTTTGCGGAAACAGACGGGCATTTTTCATAATCTCCGTCATTTTCCACAACTATGCTTGTGACCATAGCGCCCGACGGGTGCAGACGCGGTTCTATCGCTTTTACCTTACCCGATACCGATGAATGTACGGGCGCGGACACAAACGCGTCAGAACCGGCTATCTTCTGTCCTGCCAGAACCCGGTCCCCCACAGCTACAAGAGGGTTCAGAGGCGCCCCTATATGCTGCTGCAATGGATATACATGGATTTCACAGCCGTCAAGCTGTTTTATGGGAACTGCATTTGTACTTGACTTATGATCGTCAATATGCAGACCTCCCCTGAATGTTACAGCCATAAAATTTCCTCCTTTTAATTTGATCTGCTGCGGCGTATTACGGATTTTACCCGTATATACTGAATTATCTGAAGTATTCAGATACGCACTTACAATAATTATATCATAACGCGCCGGTAAAATCAATTGATAATTTGATTTTACTTCAAATTATAGGGCTGTACTTTTTTATTGCTGCCGCAAAAACTCACGCATGAGCATTCCGGCGCGTCTGATTTCCGCACTGTACCCAAAAAAATGCCGTTTATATGCATTGTAGTTGTACTGTTTGCACATTGACAGTATTTCGTCTTTTGTGATATAATATATAATAATATGTAAATAATGAATTTGATGACGGGATATTGAATGCGTAATATTCCGTTTTTTTATCGGAGGTAACAGATTATGACACAACGTGAAAATATCCGCAATATTGCGATTATCGCTCACGTTGACCACGGCAAGACAACCCTGGTTGACGCGATGCTGAAACAAAGCGGTACATTCAGGGAAAATGAACAGGTTGACGAACGCGTGATGGATTCCAACGAACTCGAACGCGAAAGAGGAATAACCATTCTTGCAAAAAATACTTCATTATATTATGAGGGCGTAAAAATAAATATAATAGACACTCCGGGGCACGCTGACTTCGGCGGTGAGGTTGAACGCGGCCTTGAAATGGTTGACGGCGTGCTTCTGCTGGTTGACGCGTTTGAGGGATGTATGCCGCAGACAAGATTTGTGCTTTCAAAGGCGCTTGCCCTCAATCTGAAACCGATTATCGTGGTAAATAAGGTAGACCGCCCGAATGCGCGCCCTTATGAGGTTGTGGATGAAGTTCTTGAACTGTTCATCGACCTCGGCGCAACGGAAGAACAGCTTGACACTCCTGTTATATACGCGTCCGGCCGTGACGGCTGGGCAACGGCTGAATATAATCCGGAAGTGCCGAACAGCGACCTGAAGGCTCTTTTTGACCTTATCGTTTCATATATTCCATGTCCGGAATGTAAGGAGGACGAACCGTTCCAGATGCTTGTGTCCAATATTGATTACGATGAATACACCGGACGTATCGCGGTCGGAAAAATCGAGCGCGGTTCGATCCAGACAGGTATGTCGCTTGCTGTATGCCGCGCAGACGGCAAGGTGACGCGTTCAAAAGCGTCCAAACTCTACACATTTGAGGGATTGAAAAAGGCGGTTGTCGAGGAGGCAGGCGCGGGCGATGTTGTGGCAATATCCGGAACGGCAGATATAAACATAGGCGAAACAATATGCGCCGCAGATAATCCCGAACCGCTCCCGTTTGTTAAAATCGACGAGCCGGTGCTGTCTATGACTTTCAGCGTAAACGACAGTCCGTTTGCCGGCAAGGACGGAAAATTTGTAACGAGCAGACACATCCGCGAACGTCTTTTCAGAGAGCTTGACTCAAACATAAGCCTGAGAGTTTCCGAAACCGACACCACCGAATCTTTCACTGTTTCCGGCAGAGGCGAACTGCATCTTTCGGTGCTTATAGAAAATATGCGCCGTGAGGGATATGAATTTCAGGTATCCAATCCGGTCGTTATCTTCAAGGAGATAGACGGAGAAACCTGCGAGCCGATCGAACGGCTCACAGTTGATGTTCCCGATGAATTTACCGGAACTATAATAGAAGGAATAAATCAGCGCAAAGGCGAAATGACGAATATGACTCCGACAGCATCGGGATACACGCGTCTTGAGTTTCTTATTCCGTCGCGCGGACTTATCGGATACAGAAGCGAAATGCTTACCGCGACAAAGGGAATGGGCGTTATAAACAGTATTCTTGAATGTTATGCGCCGTTCAAGGGCGAAATACAGCGCAGAAACCGCGGAACTCTTATAGCGTGGGAGGACGGCGAGGCCGTATCATATGGACTTTTCAACGCTCAGGAACGCGGCGACCTCTTTATAGGCGCGGGCGAAAAGGTCTATGAGGGTATGATTGTCGGGGAAAATTCACGTCTTGAGGATGTTGTTGTAAATGTGTGCAAGAAAAAGCACGTCACAAATATGCGTTCGGCGGGAGCTGACGAGGCGCTGAAACTTGTCACACCGCGTGATATGAGTCTGGAGCAGTGTCTTGATTTTATCGAACAGGACGAACTTCTTGAGGTTACTCCGAAACATCTCCGTATGCGCAAGAGAATACTCAGCACCGAACTCCGGGCAAAAGCGAACAACAAGAAAAAATAAACCACTTTAACAGCGGACTGCAGGGGTTTCCAAATCCTTGCAGTCCGTTTTGTTTTTTACGGCAAATAATTATACAAATAAAAAAAGCTGTTAATATATTGACAACCGGAAAAATATATAGTATAATAAAAACAGAAAAGGCAAGACTTCAAACGGTTATGCCGCAAAACAGACGTTTAATAACAGCCGCTTATCTTGCAGGAGGAGCGGCTATTATTATTTTGCTTTTACAGCAAAAATTATCAATAATATGATAATCTCCAGAATTACTTTGAGCGCGGCTCTGAGTAATTTTTTTGCCATATGTAGCAATATGCTTACTTTTCAGCGGATGAAGCAAAACCATTTTGTTTCACTCCGCTTTATTTTTATATGATAAATCAGTTGCAAAAAATACTTGATAAAAAAATCACGATATGCTATAATTTAAATATAAGAATGAAAAACAAATCCGAACGACTTTTAACAAGTCTGAAAAAGGAGAAATAGTTTTGAAAAAAATAGCTGTTATACCCAATACAGATAAAGATACAAAGCTTGTTTATACAAAACGGACGGTCGATGCACTGCGCGGAAAAGCCGTTGTATATATGGAGGACGAATTTTCCGGCAGCGGTATTGACGCGGAATTTCTGAACAGAGATGAAATGTTCCGCACAGCTGATATAGTAATCGTACTCGGCGGCGACGGGACTATCCTCCGCGCGGCGAACAAGGCGGCTGAGAATAATGTGCCGATACTGGGGATAAATCTTGGTTCCATAGGCTTTATGTCCGAGGTGGAACCGTCCGGAACGGAAGAAGCTGTTGATAAACTTATCAGAGGAGATTACACTGTTCAGAACCGCATGATGATGATGGCGGAGGTATACTCAAAGGATAAAAAAAGCGTGTATCACGCTCTCAACGATATCGTAATATCAGCAAAACCAGCCTCAAATCTCGCGCATATTCAGGTGTTCTCCGAAAATGAAAAGGTTAATACATATACGGCCGATGGTATGATAACAGCAACGCCGACCGGCTCTACAGCATATTCGCTTTCCGCCGGCGGGCCGGTTGTGGATCCGCTTATGCAGATGTTTATCCTTACGCCGATATGCCCTCATATGCTCACCGCGCGCACCACGATAATGTCCGCGGAAAAGACGGTAACTCTCGCTTTTGATACGGCTTACAGCGCCGAAATGAGCGTTGCGGCGGACGGCGGTATAAAAGAGTATATAGACACTTCCGCCCGTGTAGTGATAAAAAAATCTCCCCTGACCACACGGCTTATAAAAATACAGCATCATTCGTTTTATGATACTCTTATAATGAAATTAAGCTAAAATATTTAAGAAAAGGTGACCTTAATGCTTACAAATTTATATATTGAAAATATAGCCGTGATAGAAAAAACCGATGTTGAGTTCAGCGGCGGAATGTGCGTTCTCACAGGAGAAACCGGAGCAGGCAAATCCATAATTATAGATTCCATAAATATCATTTCGGGCGCGAGAACGAATAAATCCCTTGTACGCTACGGCAAAGACAGGGCAAGCGTTACGGCGGTATTTTCGGCGGACGGAAAAATCAGCGCTGAACTTGAAAAACTCGGCGTTGACACCGAGGACGGACAAATCATCATAAGGCGCGACATAACCGCAGACGGAAAAAGCGTGTGCAGGGTAAACTCTGTCGTGACGCCGCTTGCGCAGATAAGAGAAATAGCGGCAAAACTTATAAATATACACGGTCAGCTTGACAATCAGAGCCTTCTTGACCCGTCAAAGCATATGGATTTTCTGGATAAATTCGCCGCCAATTCGGAGATTGCAGAACGTTACAGAGTGTGTTACGGCGAAATGCGCGATATAGAAAAAAGAATAGATGAACTTAACACAGACGAGAAAAAACGCGCTGAAAAGATTGATTTTCTCACATTCCAGACAGAGGAAATCGCGGAGGCAAAACTCAGGGAGGGCGAGGATGACGAGCTTGAAGAACAAAGAGCCGTTATATCCAACGCCGAAAAAATAAGCGTTTCGATAAACACCGCCTACGATAATTTATATGATTCCTCAGAATTACAGCCGGCCTATGACGGCATAAGCATAGCCGTATCGGCGCTTGAGGATATAGTGGAATTTGACGGCAAGATAAAAGCGATATACGACAAACTCGCCGGCATAATGTATGACCTTGAGGACTGCACCCATGAAATAAGCGAATATTCACAGAATATAGAATATGACGAGGACCTGCTCAATGAAATAGAGGAACGGCTTGATATGATAAACAAGCTTAAAAGGAAATACGGCGGAACGATAAAGGCGGTTCTTGAATTTTATGAAGATGCGAAGAAAACGCTTGACTCGCTTGCAAGAAGCGATGAACTCACAGAGGAATTAAAAATAGAATATGAAAAAAAGCGCGCTGAACTTTCGGTATTGGCGGAAGAACTTTCGGAGTCGCGCCGGAAAGCCGGATTGGTTCTGCAAAGTGAAATAGAGAAGTCAATGCGTGAACTTGATATGAAGGACGCTGTTTTCTGCGTTGATATACAAAAGGATGATTTTTCTCCGACAGGCGCGGACAAGGTGGAATTTCTGATAAGCGCCAATGCCGGAGTACCGCCTGCTCCGCTTGTTAAAATCGCGTCGGGCGGTGAATTGTCGAGAGTTATGCTTTCGATAAAATCCATACTTGCCGATATAGACGATGTGGACACTCTGATATTTGACGAGATAGACACCGGCGTGTCCGGAAGCGCGGCAAGGCGCATTGCAGAAAAACTCGCTCAGACTGCGCGTCACAGACAGGTTATATGTATAACTCACCTTGCAACGATAGCGGCAATGGCGGACAGTCATTTTCTTATACAGAAAAACGTCAGGGACGGAATCACCTCCACAACTCTCGAAAAACTTGACCATGCCGGCCGTATATGCGAACTTGCGCGGATAACAGACGGAACAGACATAACCGAAGCCGCCGCGCACCATGCCGCTCAGATGCTTTCAAACGCTGACAAAGCAAAAAAAAGTATGTCAGAGCCTGTTTAGCATCTATATGCACGCATCTTGCTTGCATATTTTCTGTCATTTTGCCTGAAAATTTTTTAACATACGTCAGTATGTCTGCAAAATTTTCAAACAATCTGACAAAAAATCTGACGGCGCAATCTACGCACATCCAAATACTAAACAGGCTCTTATAACAGACCGGAAGGTGATATTTTATGGAAATTACAGGATATGTTCAGAGTACCGACGGCAAATATGCGAATGTGAAAATAATCCGCCGGTCAGCCTGCGGAGAAAACTGCGCTGGCTGCGGAGGATGCGGAGGAAAGGAACAGGTTGTCCGCGCGCTTAACAGCGCCGGCGCGGTATGCGGAAACAAAGTGTCAATGCGTATGGACAGCAGAAAGGTTTTATTTGCGGCGTTTATTGCTTATATTCTGCCGGTCATATCGCTTTTTGCCGTGTATGCGGCGGTGTTTGCCGTATCGCGCAGTGAAACCTGCTCGGCGGTCGCTTCAATAGCCGCCCTGCTGCTTACACTTTTCTTCACACACCTCGCCGATAAAAAACTTAAAGATAATTATACATTGATTGCAGTTCGTATATTGTAAAATGAAATAAAGTATGCTATAATATAGTAAAGGGTATGCCGGACGCATATTGACAGTACGGTTTTATTGTCGGAAAATATACAAAAACAGTATTATTTGACTCATACAGACGTCCGGCTTGAATAACTGCAATATTTAACGGGGTGAGTTTATGGATACTCGTATTCATATTTTCACAGGACATTTCGGAAGCGGAAAAACAGAGGTGGCCCTGAATTTCGCGGAAAAATGCGCGGAAACAAGAAAGACATCTGTTATTGATATGGATACGGTAAATCCTTATTTCAGATCGGCGGAACAAAAAGAACAGCTTAATCAGCGCGGAATCGAGGTTATATGTTCGGAATTTGCCGCCTCTAATGTGGATATACCCATATTGACGGCACGGATAAATAAAGTTTTTTACGATACTCAGCTTGTCGGGATATTCGATGTCGGCGGCGACGAGGACGGCGCATACGCGCTTGGTGTATATAAAAAATTTTTCGATGAGTGCGGATATAAAATGCACTTGGTTGTAAATACCTGCCGTCCGCTTACAGCCTCCTGTGAGGATATAACAGAGCTTATGGAAAAAATTGAAACGGCGTCAAGACTAAAAATAACGGATATTGTGAATAATACAAATATAGGAATGAATACCGATTACCGGCTGCTTATGTCAGGCAAAGACATTATAGACGAGGTATGCCGGAAAAAAAATATAAACATATTTTTTCATTCCTGCGCAAAAACACTTATATCAGATGACGGCAGTCTTTTCAGAATGGATATACATATGAAAAAGCCGTGGGAATTTAATTAGAAAGGTTTTTATTATGGCAAAGGTAATATTTGACGAAACAAGATGCAAAGGATGCGAACTCTGCATTGACGTGTGTCCGAAAAAAATTTTAAGAAAAGCCGACAAGATCAACTCTCTCGGTTTTAAACCGGCGGAAATCACAAATCAGGACGAGTGTATCGGATGCGCCTCATGCGCGGTTATATGTCCGGACGCGGTCATAACGGTTGAAGAATAAAAATATCAAAAATATACGGAAACGGAGGGTTAAACGTTTTGAAAAAGAAGGTTTTGATGAAAGGCAATGAAGCTATTGCCGAAGCCGCGATACTTTCGGGATGCAGACATTTTTTCGGCTATCCTATCACTCCTCAGACCGAAATATCCGCTTATATGGCGAAAAGAATGCCTAAGATAGGCGGAACGTTTCTGCAGGCGGAAAGCGAGGTCGCAGCGATAAATATGGTTTACGGAGCCGCAGGCGCTGGAGCAAGAGTTATGACAAGCTCCTCAAGCCCCGGTATTAGCCTTAAATCGGAGGGAATATCGTATATCGCCGGCGCGGATCTGCCGTGCGTTATTGTGAATATGGTAAGGGGCGGCCCCGGACTCGGCGGAATACAGCCGGCTCAGTCGGATTATTTTCAGGCTGTTAAAGGAGGAGGTCACGGCGATTATCACCTTATCGTTTTTGCCCCAAATTCCGTGCCGGAAATTGTCAGTCTGACAATGAAAGCCTTTGATACCGCCGATAAATACAGATGTCCTGTTATGATTCTCGGTGACGGCACGCTCGGACAGATGATGGAGCCGGTATCCTTTGATGATGACTATGAACCGGAAATTCCGGAAAAACCGTGGGCAACTGTCGGCACAGGCGGAAAAAGAGAACATAATGTTATAAACACACTGTATATGACTCCGGAAGAACTTGAGTTCACAGTGACGGAACGCGAAAAAAAATATGACGCCATAAAGGCAAATGAGGTCATGTTTGAAACGGAATATCTTGACGATGCCGAATATGTGATATGTTCCTACGGAACGACAAGCAGAGTTGTCCAGACGGCGGTTGAAAGCCTGAGAAGCGAAGGCATAAAAGCGGGAATAATTCGCCCGATCACACTCTGGCCGTTTCCGTATGATATCATACATGAAACAGCAAAACGTGTGAAAGCATTTTTGTCGGTTGAGATGAGTATGGGACAGATGGTCGAGGATATACGCCTTGCGGCAAACGGCGCCGCGCCCGTTCATTTCTTCGGCAGAACCGGCGGAATTATTCCGACCTCTTATGAGGTTATAAATAAAATAAAGGAAATTATCGGAGGTGAATCGCTGTGATTTATAAAAGACCCGAATCGCTGTGCGATGTGCCTATGCACTACTGTCCGGGATGCACTCACGGAATAGCTCATAAAATCATTGCCGAGGTAATGGATGAGCTTGATATATGCGGAAAAACGATCGGTATAGCGCCTGTGGGATGCGCGGTATTCGCTTATGATTACTGGAAATGCGATATGCAGGAGGCCGCGCACGGACGCGCTCCGGCAGTTGCAACAGGAATAAAGAGAGTGCTGCCGGAAAATATAGTGTTTACCTATCAGGGCGACGGAGATCTTGCCGCGATAGGCACCGCCGAAACTGTTCACGCGGCTACGCGCGGCGAAAATATAACGATAATATTTATAAACAACGCAATTTACGGAATGACCGGCGGACAGATGGCGCCGACATCCCTGCCCGGACAGATAACACAGACTTCCCCTTACGGACGCGATGTGAAAACTCAGGGCAATCCTGTGAGAATATGCGAAATGCTCTCCACGCTTGACGGCCCGTCATACATAGCGCGGACAGCACTCGACAGTATCGCTCATATAAAGCAGGCGAAAAAAGCCGTTAAAAAAGCGTTTGAAAATCAGATAAACAAAAAAGGCTTTTCATTGGTGGAAATGTTATCGACTTGTCCGACAAACTGGGGGCTTTCTCCCTCAGAATCAATGAAATGGCTTCGTGATAATATGATTCCTTATTATCCGCTCGGCGTATTTAAGGATATTCAGGAGGGGGAAAAATGAAAAAGAATATAATTATAGCAGGTTTCGGCGGACAGGGGATTTTATTCGCCGGAAAACTTATCGCATACGCGGCAATGACAGCCGGAAAAGAAATATCATGGCTGCCGTCTTACGGGCCGGAAATGCGCGGCGGTACGGCAAACTGCCATGTTGTGGTATCGGATGAACCGATAGGCTCCCCGATTATCACCCATCCCGATATACTTATCACGATGAATACGCCGTCGCTGAATAAATTTGAGCATGATGTCGCTACGGGAGGAACTGTGTTTATTGACGAATCGCTGGTATCGCAGAAAATAAGCCGCACCGACATCAAAGTGAAATATATACAGGCAACAAAAACAGCGCTTGAACTCGGAAATTCCGCGCTTGCGAATATGGTAATGCTCGGCGCGTTTCTGAAAGATACCGGAATATTTATTGTTGATGAAATCAAAAACGCGATAGTGAATAATATACCGAAAACAAAACAGGCACTGGCAGAGTTGGATATAAACGCCGTACTGGCGGGATACAACGCTTAAAGGAGGTTTTTTATGAACAAAAAGGAACTCAGATACCATGGCAAACCTATTATACGCAAAGGCAGCAAAATATTTTACGGAAATCTGAACGACAGATATATTCTTGTTCTGACGGTTACAGAAACGTCAAAGTTTCAGGATATGGATATAGCGTCAAAAGTAAAGGTTGAGATACAGGATAATAAAGGAACTGTCGGAAGCGGTCATACTTACAGAAAGACCGAGCGCGGCAATATTTACAGCGCGTTGGATATCGGCTCATTCTGGCTGAGTCAGGCGCTGGATAATTGATGAAAACACCGCGGAACACATTATCAGTGTTCCGCGGTGTTTTTTTACTTATATTCAAAAAAGGAACTCCATAACAAGAGTTCCTTTTTGACTGATATGCTTTGATTTTAATGATGCGGATTTTTCGCAATAACTTCAATCCCCTGCAGAATATGTCTTATAATATCGGTTTCCTGCTGATTATGCAGCAAATCGAGTTCAGTCAGCCATTCACCTCTCTGGGTGGATACATATTTGGGCGGAAGTCTGTTAAGCGCGTATGCGGCAACCTCTGTGCGGCACTGCTGGCACTGACAGCAGTTTATGGTTTCGATAAGCTGCGCCAGCTTTTCCTCCACGGCGATTTCCATGAGGTTCTTTAAATCCATATGTACCTCTCCTTTCTTTAAAATTTAATATTTAAAAAATATTATCTGTTTTAGTTTATTTTTATTGGGGTTTGGTCAATCTTTAAGTTTTTCTTTATAGAACTTTTTTTGCCGTCCTTTACATAAGTCAAAAATGTATTATATCCTATATCTGACATAACACCGTCCGCTAAAAGTATTGTAGTTGGAGTTTTTGATAATACTTTAAACTTCATTTGTACTAACCATCCGTCATTTCTCATTGCCTTGTCAAATGCGGAAAAAACTCCGGCAGATTTGAGCATTGTTATTGTATTGGCATCCATTTTCGGATTTACAGTAGATATAACACTTGCCGTAGTATTATATTTTATTGAGTTCTCCACATATTCGAGAACAGACGTATTATATTCAAGTCCTGCAGAAACACCAACAATACCTTCACCTGCACCAAACGCACCCTGTATTCCATTAACATTCACACTTATTGTAACTACATCACCGACATTCGCCGTAGTTTTATCCGAAGTTATATAGACTTCCACATTATCCGGATTAAAATCAGCCGCGTTTGCCGACACGGAGAAGCCTGTGAATACGGATACAATCAGTGTTAAAACCGTGAATAATGATAATATTTTGCGGTTGAATTTCATAGCTTATCTCTCCTTTTCATTTCATATTACTTAGTGTTCTGCCCAATAATTGTATTAGTTTATTTTAAGCGGAGTTCGGTCGATTTTCAAACTATCTCCTTGCAGAGAATATGTCTTGCCGCCTTTTCTGTAATTCAAACGGGTTTCATATCCTCTGCCAGAAAAATATTCGTCCGATAAAATCATTGACGATGATGTTTTCGACAATACTTTAAATTGCATTTGTACTAACATTCCATCATTTCGCATAGCATACTCATGCTCGGCAAAAATTCCTATAGCTTTAAATTTAGTCGTATTATTGTCATTGTAAATAGCTCTTACTACGGATGTAACATTTGCATCTGTATTATATTTTATTGATTTATCCACATATTCAAAAACTGCTTTATCATATTTAATAGATACATCAACTCCTTCTATACCCTCATCATTGCCAAATGCACCTTTTATTCCTTTAACATTCATAGATATAGTGATTATATCTCCAACATTTGCTGAGGTTTTATCAGAGGTTATGTAAACTTCTGCATTATTCAAATTAGAATCTCCGCTTGTAGCTGAGTTTGTTCCCGATGAAGTTGTTCCTGAGCTTGTATTCGGATCAGGTGATGATGACGGAGATGCACTGCTGCCTGGTCTTGCAGTAGTCGTTGCAGACGGAGATGCGGACGGATTCTGCGACGCTGACGGAGCAATGCTCACAGACGGAGCCGCCGTCTGACCCGGACGCGGTGTATAGAATCCATGAGATTCTGTTGTGAAAATAGATATAGTACGCGTTGATTCTTCCCATTTAACCTCTGCGTTCAGAGCCTCGCTTATCGCTCTTAACGGGATCATAGTTCTGTCATTGATAATTCTTGGCGCGGCATCAAGCTGAATCTCATCTTTATCCGCCGCAAAAATGCTTGTAAATCTGTATACAATCATTGTGGGATCATCAATTGTTATCAGGATCCTTGTTACATTATTACTGCTGTTAATCGTAACAAGTCTTTTGTCAGCATCCCATTTTACTGCTGCGCCCATTTCCTCAAACACGCCTCTTGCCGGAACCATAGTTCTGCCTTCTGCCTCCAGAATAACGGGCTGCTGGTCTGCAAAAGTGACTCTGTTTCCGTCAATTTCCACTATCGGCGCATTATCGCTGTCTGCGGCAAATACAGCCACCTGGAAAAGCATTGACAAAACCATTAAAATGCTTAATAACTTTTTTTTCATATATATAGCTCCTTCCGCCGTAAACACGGCTTGTATTATAATATATATTTTATCACATCATAAACGTTTTGTAAATAAAAATTTATTATTTGGTTTTTCAAATTTTTTGAATTTTATAAAAACACAAAAAATTTGTGTGATTTTTAAATACTACTTGACGAATACTAAATATATGTTATATAATTATAATATGGTTTTTTTGCGCGGATAATAAATGAAAAAATAATTATAACATCAGACAGATCGGAAATATAAAGAAGAAAGGAATTGATACGGCTTGGCAAAAAAGAATAGTAAAATACGAATAATACCATTAGGCGGACTTGACGAAATAGGCAAAAACCTTACAGTAATAGAATACGGAAACGATATCTTTCTGATAGACTGCGGAATGGCGTTTCCTGATGATGATATGCCGGGGGTGGACCTTGTTATCAACGATATATCATACCTCGAAAAACACGCTAACAGAATAAAAGCTATATTTGTCACACACGGACATGAGGATCATATCGGAGGAATACCGTATTTTTTAAAACAGATAAACGTTCCTGTGTACGGCACGCGTATGACTCTCGGTCTTGTGGAACATAAACTAAAGGAACACAGCCTTCTTTTATCAGCAAAACTTATAAAGGTACGCGCCGGCGATGTTGTAAATGTAACTAAAGATATAAAAGTGGAATTTATACACACAAATCACTCAATTGTAGATTCTGTAGCAATAGCGGTGTTTACTCCGCTCGGAACAATACTGCATATGGGCGATTTCAAAATAGACACCACTCCGATAGTGGGCGATATAATAGATCTTACAAGAATAGGCGAACTCGGAAAAAGCGGCGTTCTGGCACTTATGTCGGACAGTACAAATGTTGAACGTCCGGGCTTTTCCATGAGCGAGAGAATGGTCGGGGACACATTTGAGCAGATATTCAAAGACAACGAGGACAAAAGAATAATTGTCGCAACTTTCGCCTCAAATGTCCACCGTGTGCAGCAGATTATAAACGCGGCTGTCAAAAATAACCGCAAAGTTGCTGTATCGGGCAGAAGTATGGAAACGATAATCGAAGTTGCGATTATGCTCGGATATATGACGGTGCCGGAAGGCGTTCTTATCAATATCGACGCGATAAAAAAATATAATCCCAATCAGATAGTGCTTGTGACCACAGGCAGTCAGGGCGAACCGATGAGCGCGCTCACGCGTATGGCATATTCTGACCACCGCAAGGTTGAAATCACAAGCGACGATCTTATAATTATATCCGCCTCCCCTATTCCGGTAAATGAAAAAGCGGTCGCAAACGTAGTAAACGAATTGTGCAAAATCGGCGCTACGGTAATATACAAAGCGCTTTCGGAAGTCCATGTTTCGGGACACGCCTGCGCTGAGGAACTCAAAATGATACTTGCCCTTACAAAACCGAAATATTTTATTCCGGTGCACGGTGAAAGACGTCATCTCATTCAGCACGCAAGACTTGCACTTCAGATGAATATAGACGAGAAGAATACATTTGTCCTTGAAAACGGAAATGTGCTTGAAATAGATGATAAACACGCGAAACTGGGCGCGAATGTGCCCGCGGGCAAAAT
>CAZLOX010000032.1:4874-16090 GCA_964561265.1 uncultured Lachnospiraceae bacterium | reverse complement strand
TTCATGTGACGAAACGGCGGCGGCTGTCGTGGAGGACGGCAAAAATGTGCTGTCGAATGTCATAAACACGCAGATAGACCTGCATAAAAAATACGGCGGAGTAGTGCCTGAGATCGCGTCGAGAAAGCATATTGAAAGTATAGACGCGGTGATAGATGAGGCTCTTGAAAAAGCGGGCAAATCACTTGAAGATATGGACGCGCTGGCTGTTACATACGGCCCCGGCCTTGTCGGAGCGCTGCTTGTCGGGGTATCAACAGCGAAAGCGCTGGCATATGCCGCAGAAAAACCGCTTGTGCCGGTTCATCATATAAAGGGGCATATTATGGCAAATTTCCTGTCGCATAAGGATTTAAAACCGCCGTTTATATGCCTTGTAGCGTCGGGAGGTCACAGTCATATTGTGAAGGTGAAGGATTATACGGAATTTGAAACGATAGCGCGGACGCGCGACGACGCGGCTGGAGAGTCGTTCGACAAAATAGCGCGCGTTATCGGACTTGGATATCCGGGAGGGCCGCTTATAGACAAGCTTGCAAAGGAGGGCAATCCCGAAGCGGTGAAATTCCCGAGAGTGCGTTTTGACAATAACTGCCTTGATTTCAGTTTCAGCGGTGTTAAAACCGCAGTTATCAATTATCTGCATAAGGCGGACCAGAAAGGCGAAGATTACAATAAGGCGGATATTGCCGCAAGTTTTCAGGCGGCTGTGGTTGATGTTTTGTGTGAACATACAATTGAAGCGGCATTAAGAACCGGCATGAAAACAATCGCCATTGCCGGCGGAGTTGCCGCAAATTCCGCGCTGAGAAAGAAAATGCACGAGGACGGCGCAAAAAGAAATATCCGCGTTATCTATCCTGAGCCTGTTTTCTGCACAGATAACGCCGCCATGATAGCCTGTGCCGGTTATTACGGATATTTAAAGGGAGATATTGCTGATTTAACATTGAACGCGGTCGCAAATCTTCCGTTATAAATATATTGAAGAAAAAATTTATCAATCAGGAGGAAAAAATATGAAATCAAAAGTATATTTTTCAAGAACAATATCACCGGAAAATACGCTTGAAATGTATAAAAAATTAGCGAAGGAACTGCCGGGAAAGGTTGCTGTAAAAATTCATTCGGGCGAGGAAGGAAATCAGAACTTTTTAAAACCCGAATTCTGGAGTCCGGTCATAAAGTTTATCGGCGGTACGGCGGTAGAGTGCAACACAGCGTATGACGGTTCGAGAAACACAACGCAGAAGCATCTGAACACACTTGAGGCTCACGGCTGGAATAAATATTTCCCGACAGAACTGCTTGACGCGGAAGGTCCTGATATGGAGCTTGCGATTCCGAACGGAAAGTGTATCAAGAAAAACTATGTCGGCAAAAATATGGCAAACTATGATTCAATGCTTGTTCTCGCGCATTTCAAAGGACATCCTATGGGCGGATACGGCGGAGCGCTTAAACAGATTTCAATAGGCGCGGCATCATCGCTGGGAAAAGCCTATATTCACGGCGCGGGCGATCTGGATAATGTATGGACATCGGAGCATAATTCATTTTTGCAGTCAATGGCTGACGCGGCGTCATCTGTGGCAGAATATTTTCACGGAAATATTGTATATATCAACGTTATGTGCAATATGTCGGTTGACTGCGACTGCTGTGCTGTTGCGGAAGATCCGTGTATGCAGGATATCGGAACACTGATTTCGCTTGATCCGGTGGCGATAGATCAGGCGTGCATTGATCTGGTTTACGGCGCTGTCAATGATCCGGGACGCGATCATCTGATAGAAAGAATTGAAAGCCGCAACGGTCTTTACACTATCAAAGCGGCGGAGAAACTCGGAATCGGCAGCAGAGATTATGAATTGATAGAGTGGAAATGATGTTATAAAATCACAGATTTAATATGAGAGGAGAGGGTAATATGTATAATAAAATTATATCAATAATTCTTGCTGTTTGTTTTACGGCATTGCCGTGTACTGCAGTAAATGCCGAATCGGAAAACACAACAATAACGAGGGCTGAGCTTGCAGATGCTGTAATGGAAATTCATGAATATATAACACAGACTTTTTCGTTGCCAATGCCGGAACAGCCTGTATTCAGTGATATAAAAGAATCACCGTTTCAATTCAGGATTATACAGGCATATACAGAAGGCTTTATGTACGGAGCAGGTGATGGACAGTTTTTGCCTGATGAAAACGTGATGAAAGCACAGATGGCAGTCGTATTATACAGACTTGTGCAGAATCTGAATAAAAAATATAATACCTCACAGGAAGAAAAAACAGTTGATATATTGAATATTGAAATGGCTCCCGCTTGGGAAAAACAGGCTGTTAATTTTATGGTTTCAACAGATTTAATGCCGTTTAGTGAAAATTATTTTTATCTTAATGAGCCTGTGTCTGAAAGTGAATTATATGAAACAGCCAAAAAAATTGCGGATATATTTGCTGTATTCCATGAAGGCGAACGAATTGATTTTAAGACGTTTTTAAACCGTGTGAATAACGGAGGGAAATAATATGCGTACACCGGAAGAAATGACAGACTTAATATTAAGCATAGCAAAAGAAGATGAACGCATCCGCGCGGTAACTATGGGCGGTTCAAGGGCAAACAGGGACTGTCCGGCAGACGTGTATCAGGATTTTGACATTGCTTTTTTTGTGAATGATGTTGCGCCGTTCTGGGATAATATGGAATGGATTGAGGAAAAGTTCGGAATGCCGTCTTTGCTGCAAAAGCCGGAAAGTATGGAATTAACACCTCCTGACAATGACGGCAATTATGTGTATCTGATGATATTTCCGGATGGGAACAGGATTGATTTAACTATCACGTCTGAGATATACAGAGATGACGGCGAGCCGATGCTGCTTTTGCTGGATAAGGACGGAACATTTCCCGATATTCAGATTGCCGAAGACTATTGGTATATAAAAAAGCCGACTCAGAAAATATTTGCCGACTGCTGCAATGAATTTCACTGGTGTCTGAACAACGTAGCGAAAGGAATAGCGCGTGACGAACTCTCCTATGCAATGGAAATGCATAATCATTATGTCAGGGATATGCTTATTCTTATGCTGGAATGGTATATAGGCGCAGACTATGACTTTAAGGTTTCCGCGGGAAAATCCGGCAAGTATTTCAAAAAATATCTGCCGGAAAATATGTATGAACGGTTTAAGGCGACATATTCAGACGCGGATTACGGCAATATGTGGAAAGCGGCATTTGAAATGCTTTACTTATTCGGAGATGCGGCAAGAATTGTTGCTGAAAAACTGAATTTCACATATGATGAAGCGGAAGAAAAGGGCATAGAGGAATATATGAAAATGGTAAAAGATGATTTGCTGAAATATTAACATCTCAGCAGCTATGGAGTTAATGTTAAGAAAGATATGAAAAATAAAATTCTGGAAATTTTAAAAAACACAGACGGATATGTGTCAGGGGAAAGCATAAGCGAACAGCTTTCGCTTTCGCGTTCGATGGTGTGGAAATATATAAATAAATTAAGAAATGACGGATATATTATAAATTCAGTTACCAACAAGGGATATAAGCTTGATTTTTGTCCTGATATTATCAGCGCGGAAGAAATCATGCAGAAACTGAGTAATCAGCTTATTGGCGGAAATGTGATATACACGTCTGAAACCGATTCGACAAACAATATGGCAAAACGTAATTCCGACTGCGCGGAGGGAAGCGTTTTTATCGCGGATATTCAAACGGCAGGCAAAGGACGGCTCGGACGTTCGTGGAAATCGTCCGCCGGAAACGGGATATATATGTCGGTTCTTATAAAGCCTGATATTTCTCCGGAGAAAATATCACAGATTACACTTGTAGCCGGAATAAGCGTGTGTATGGCTTTGAGGGAGTACGGCGCGGATGCTTTTATAAAATGGCCGAACGATATAGTTGCCGGAGGGAAAAAAATCTGCGGTATACTCAACGAACTGTCCGCCGAACAGGAAAGAATAAATTATGTCGTGTGCGGTATAGGGATAAATGTTCACGATAAAAGTTTCCACGAGGAGATATCGGACAAAGCGACATCGCTTTATCTCAGCACAGGAAAAAGCTTTGCGCGTTCTGATATTATCGTATCGGTACTGCAGTATTTTGAAAAATATTACAAAATGTATACCGGTGGTGAAACCGGGAAAATTTTATCTGATTACAAGTCTTTATGTATCACGCTTGACAAAGATGTTCAGATAATAAAGGACGGCAAGGCTTTAACGGCAAAGGCTCTTGATATTGACAGCGACGGCGCGCTGATGGTTTTATCGGAGGGGAAACATATGCGCGTGATGTCGGGGGAGGTATCGGTGCGTGGGATTTTAGGGTATTGTTAGGTAAGAAAGGGGGGATTGCAGTATGAATGATGAATATAGTTTCACGGCAAATTCGGATGAATATAAAATACTGATGAACCGGATAGATGCTAATCGTAAAAAAAGTGTAAAACCTAAGCCGTCGGTTGTCAGAGTTTATTTTCCGGAAAGAAATATGAAACTTGCATATTATAATGATATGTTTGATTTGCACTGCGGCGATCTTGTCTATGTAGACGGAAAACTTGAAGGAATGCAGGGCGAGATTATTGATGTGAATTATTCTTTTAAAATTAAATTATCGGATTATAAAAGAGTGATTGCCGTCATTGATACAAGCGTACAAGGGGAATTGTATATTGCCGGTTCTCATATTATGGCATTTGAGCCGGATGTTTTGCCTTATGAAAAGGTCAGCAGCTGGTTTAAAGCGCCGGAAGAAAATGAAGTCTATGCTGTCGGTGAGGATGACAGGACATTTTCATTGGATGACCTGAGCGGTATGGATATAACACAGATTATTGCCGAAAAAGGGCATACATATTATGCAGAAAACAGAATATGCTATATTTGTGTTGACGGAGTCAGCGGCAAAGCGATTGTCCGAGGCGGAGAGTTTTATGATGTTGAATTTACATACAGAAACGGACAAATAAGCAATTTAGTGTGTTCGTGCTTTTGCAGTTATCAGTGCAAACACACATTCGCCGTTATGCTGCAGTTAAAAGAATGTCTGGAAAGTATATCCAAGGAATATCCGGATAGATATTCGGGATATTTTGCCGCGGTCAGCAAGGGGGTGTTTGTCAGTAAAATATTAAAGAATAAAGCAAACGGCAGATTTACTGCTGATATTTAAGGAATAAACACAATATATTATTTTAAGGAGAATTTATTATGAAAAACACAGCAAAAAGAATTACAGCAATATTACTTACATTTGTACTTATTTTTTCACTTGCAGGATGCGGTGAAGTGAAAAAGGCGGAAACTGCGGTAAACGGAATGTTTGCGGCATTTATGGCGGGGGATTTTGATGAAGCTCAGAAATATGTTGATATATCCGATTTTGAGAATGACAGCAACCCTATCACAGGCGATACAAAGACAATGATGGAAGTTTTATTCGGCAGTCTGTCCTATAATATTGTTTCTTCAGAAAAGAATGATGACGGTTCTGTAAGTGTAAAAACAGAAATTACAGCTACAGATATGAAACCTGTACTGGCTGACCTTATGCTTAAGGCGATAGAGTATTCTCTTTCCAACGCATTTGCTGACCCTGCGCCGACAGAGGAGGAAATGAATGCAAAAATGCAGGAATTATTTATAGAGAGTGCGACAAAGCCTGATCTTGCGACAGTTACAAATACAGTTGATATCAAAGCCGCAAAAACAGAAAACGGCGACTGGAAAATTCAGGGCAGTGATGAGCTTGTAAACGCACTTCTCGGAGGAATGACCGATGCCGCTCTTGAACTTTCCGATGCGCTGAATAATGCGGCGGAATAATATTTAAAAAAATTTTTCTGAACTCTTGAATTTATTGTTTGTTTGGTATATAATAAGTGTATGAAAATGCGTCATAACGGGAGGTGATTATAATGAGTATTTCGGATACAGTAAATGTTATGGTCGATAATATGTACGCTCCGATCAAACTTGAGAATGAAATGTCTATGGGTTTGCTGAAAAAAGCTATGGAAGTTCCGGCAATGATAAGCGAAGAACTGCTTAAAATGCTGCCTGAAACTCAGTCGCTGGCACTGCCCGGAGAAGTAGGAAGTATTCTTGATGTATATGCGTAAACTGAAAAATGCTGAATAAATAAAAAATACCGTGAACAAACTCTCAGAAGATGGCTTATAGGCTGTCATTCTGAGAGTTTGTTTTTTATTTCTTAAAGTTTTTCTGTAAATTCAGGGATATTTTCGCCTCTTACATATTCATGTTCATCAATAGTAAGTTCCGGCATTTCATTTCCTATATAAAATCCCGTATGCGGCGGCTGATTGTACGCCGTGTTCTGCCATGCGATGCTGAGCCTGTATACAGGGTCGTGCATAAGCGTATAGAATTTATGATTTGTCAGATGAGTTGTTGTGTATATTCTGAGCTCTGTGCTGTCCTTATCTCTCCACACAACATCCTCTCTCCAGTCGCCGAATATACAAGCCTGTATGCACGGATTGCCCTTTGTTCCGTTATTGGAATAGGAATCTTTTGTGTCAAGGAGAACATCCAGTTCCTCTTTTTCCCAGTTCCACTTATATATCTTTCCGATTCCGTTTACGCCTTTGTCAAAACCGTCATGGTCAAGAAGTTCACGCTGGAGGTCGCCGTCCCACCATATAGCAAAGTTTATTGATGTAGGCGCGTTTTTCGTTATAAGCTGTCCGTCAAAGGTATACAGCTCTTCACCGAGAACCCATACCTCACAGCCTTCATAGCGCGGGTCAATATTTGCGCATAATCCTCTTGTGGTGTCGCGGCCGGTATATTTGCCCCATTTAATATCGCCTGTGGACGGGTCACGGACTTCATATCCGAATCTTGCGTGGTCGTGTTCATGTATCTGGAAGAAATCAAGATTCGGAGTTTTTGTGGTGAATTTGCCCAGATGCATTGCGTCGCCGTGTTCAAGACCGGTCGAGTACATACCTGTTCCGTCATGGTCGATAGCGCAGGCACCGTATACGATTTCATCGCGTCCGTCACCGTCGATATCACCGACTCCGAGATTGTGATTGCCCTGATTTGTATACTCGATATTCTGATTTTTATCAGCTCTGAACACCCATTTTTTAACCAGTTTATTGTCAATGATATCATAAGCCGCAAGCACTGTCGGTCTGCCTGTATCGTAATATCCGCGGCACATAACAACGCTTGGATTTTCACCGTCAAGATATGCCACGCAGGCTAAAAATCTGTCAACGCGGTTTCCCCATGAATCACCCCAGTCCGCGACATTTCCGCGCGGCGGTTCATACTCTACTGTATCAATAGCCTCACCTGTCAGACCGTCAAACAGTGTCAGAAATTCATCGCCCTCAAGGATAAATCCGTCCTTATTTCTGTAATCCGCGTTCTTATCGCCGATAACATTGCCGACACCGTCAATTGTTCCGTCAGCGGTTTTGCAAACCATTTCCGCCCTGCCGTCATTGTTGAAATCATAAACCATAAACTGTGTGTAATGCGAACCGCCGCGGATATTAACACCGAGATCTATTCTCCACAGCTTTTTGCCGCTGAGTTTGTAAGCGTCAAGATAAACCACGCCGGTATAGCCTTTATGCGAATTGTCCTTTCCGTTTGCCAGCCATTTGACCACGATTTCATATTCGCCGTCACCGTCAAGGTCAGCCACAGCCGCATCGTTTGCGTGATATTCATATGTATTTCCGTCCGGTGTTGTGAATGGTTCGGGTTTGTCAAGCGGAACAGAGAAATACGGCGCATCCAGAACGCTTGTTGTGTAACCGTCTTTTTCCATATAACCGTCTTTGACTGCCTTTACTGTGTATGTATCGCCGGCTTTTCCGTCTTTATCAAGATAATTTGTGCTGTCGGTTACAAGTTCCTGTGTAATTCTTTCGCCGTTTCTGAAAAGACAGAAATCAATGCCTTTGTTAAATTCATATCCGTTCAGACGCCAGCTTAAAAATACGCCGTCATTTGTTTTTACCGCAACAAGACCGCGGTCGAGCGTTTCCATTTTTCTTCTGAATTTTTTATGACGAACCGGAGTGGTGATAAGCGTTTTTTCGGTAAGACCGCTTACCGTCACCGCTTCAACGGCGTATACAAATTCAACGGTCGTTTTTACATCATTGTCGGTATATTCCGTGCCGTCAACGCCTGCAAGAAGTTTGAAATTTCCGTAAGGCGCTTTCTGATACACATTGTAGCGCAGTGCGCCGTCGAAAGGCGCCCATTTCAGTTTTACGCTGTCAGCGGAAGTGTCCGCCGTAAATCCTTCAACTTTGGCTGTAAGGATTTTATCATCCCTGACATATACGTCCACCTCATTTGACTTGCAGACCGG
Source organism: uncultured Lachnospiraceae bacterium (assembly GCA_964561265.1). Taxonomy (GTDB): domain Bacteria; phylum Bacillota; class Clostridia; order UBA1381; family UBA1381; genus JAFLUR01. The sequence continues at coordinate 7,669 of CAZLOX010000032.1, read as the reverse complement.
AAAATCAAAATCATCAAGTCCGAGTACTGTATAACTGTATTTTTCGCAGATTGAAACGTCTGTATCAATATATATTTTTTCTGTTGTTTCAGCGACTTTGTCAATAAAGCCGTTTTTCAGACTGCGGCGCACTATTTTATACTTTGCTATTTCCGCAATTGTATTATAGTAAACCAGTTTTACCGATGTATTCTCTGTATACGGATTAACGATATCAATAGCCTCAATATCGCCGGACACCGGTATTACGGGAGCTATCTCGACCGCATTCAGGCAGGGATGCTTTCCTTCAAGAAAAAATTCCATAACGCCGTCGGTGACGTCTATCCTGAATGTCTTTTCGATTACAGTACCGTCGTATACCCATATATTGCTTTTAACAGAATTATTGATGGTAAGCTTTGTGGTAACATCGCCTTCGTCAACGTAATCGCCTGAATATACTCTTACATTATATGAACCATTGTCAAGATTTACGCGGAAGGTATTTTTGTCAAGCAGGAGATAATCGCGGCACAGAATTTTCTCTCCCTTGTCTTTTTCAGCGCTTTCAGCCCTGTTGAGTATGCCGTAGCCTTTTTCCTCGCTGTAAATACATTCGCCGTCAACTTTTATATATCCGTTTACGGCGCTCTTACAGCCAAAATCAAAACGTACTTTATTCATTATAATAATCCTTTCTGCGCTTTTGCGCAAGTCCGGATTTAAGGTGTGACTTATTCAGTGTTTCCATAATCCGGATGTATATGTTTTTCAACCGTATGCTCAAGAGGCGACATATTTTCAAATCCGCTCCAGAGCATGACCTTATATTCATAACCTTTTATATTATAAACTATATTACCGCCTTCTTCAATAGCTAATTTATACAATTTTGTTTCAATTACAGAGCCGTTTTCGTCATAAAGAGCAATTATCAGAATCCCGTCATTTTCTGCGTTGTTATCTGTAATGTTCAGCGTAATTGTATTTTCCGATGTGTTTTCGGTTATATCAATATGTAAAGTTTCCGCGACAGAGGGATTTGCGCTTGCCGCGGGAGGCGGAGGGGAGGTTAGGGGCGATTGTGTCGGTACAGAAATATTTTTTGAGCGGATAAGATAATCTATTCCCTTCTTCATATTCATAACGCCGTGACCGTAAACCGTATCATAGCCTTCATCGCCGGAATCCACTGCGCTTTCTTTCAGAATTTCAAAAGCGTCGCTGAGAGTAAGTTCCGGATATATTGATTTTGCCGCCGCAAGAAAAGCTGTGACCATCGGCGCCGCAAATGAAGTTCCGTTTCTTGTGTCATAGTTATATATACGGCTTGCGCCGATATCTTTGTAACTTGTGCTTATAACGGAACTTCCGGGCGCGGTTATATATACTGATGTATTTTTCTGAGAATAATCCGCAGCTGAAATCGAAGATCCGGAACGCTGTACAGCGCCCACGCCGATCACATTGTCAAATCCGGCAGGATAATATAAAGCGCTGCTGCCGTCATTGCCTGCCGCCGCAACTGTTATAATTCCCTTGTCAGCCGCGTAATTTATTGCCTCCATCAGACTTGTGCTTTTGTTTTCAATGCCGAAACTCATATTTATAAAATCGCAGTCAAAAGTATCGGCTGCCGCATATATTGCCGGAATTATATATTTCAGACTTGTTGTTTTGCCGGAGAAACACTTGACAGGCACAACTGTTACGCCGTCTGCTATTCCGGCTATGCCTTCATTGTTGTTTGCCGAAGCGCATATTATTCCCGTTACCATAACGCCGTGAAAATATTCCGCTGTTGCATTGTCTGTACCTGCTGTATAATCATATCCGCGTTCGATAATTGAATCTGCGAAATCGGGATGCTCATAGCATATGCCGGAATCAATGACCGCAACGCGGACACTGCTGTTTCCGGAGGTTATTTTCCGCAGATAAGATATGTCCATGATATCCCAGTACCATTGACTGTCAAAATATGTATCGTTATATTCTGCCGGAGAGGAGTCAAACAGATAGACTGTCTGATTTTCTTCGCAGTATTCAACGCTGCCGGATTCAAGCAATGCGTCAAGCGTCTGTGTACTCTCAACATAATACACAGAACCGCTCAGTTTTTCCATATTGTTTTCCGCGTCAAAAAGATTGGCGCTGCCGTATGAATACGGAGTATCTTTCAGCTTTACGATATATCCGTCCTCAGCATACGCGGAATGCGTGAAAAGCAGAAAAATAACCGCTGTCAGAACAAACAGATATTTACTTTTCATTGCGGAAGTCCATATAAGCCTTGATTATTTCCGCCGCGCCCTCAAATCCTGATTTGCTGCTGTCTATTGTCAAATCATAATTTTCAAGTTTATCCCATTCGCGGTTTGAATAATAGTTGTAGTAATTTCTTCTTTTTTTGTCTGTTTTCACTATTTTATCCTTTGCCTGAGCCGGTGTAAGCTGTAAAGCATTTGCCACGCGGTCTATGCGGAATTTGAGCGGAGCGTGGATAAACACGCTTATACATACGGTATCTGTATCTGCCAGAATATAATCCGCGCATCTGCCGACTATAATGCAGGAACTTTTTTCCGCCAGACTTTTAATAAGTTCGGACTGCGCGATAAAAAGTTTATCGTTTATCGGCATATCGTAGTACATGGTGTTTATGCCCTTAATCGGGTTCGAGTTTACAAGCGAGTACAGGAAACTGTTCGCCGCTTTTTCATCGGCTGATTTCAGGATTTCGGTGTCCATATTGCTTTTTTCCGCCGCCATTGAAACAAGTTCCTCATCATAGTACGGAATAGAAAGCTTTT
>CAZLOX010000032.1:3545-4864 GCA_964561265.1 uncultured Lachnospiraceae bacterium | reverse complement strand
GTCCTTTCCGCCGCTGCCGAACTGTCTGCCTATAGTTATAACTGTATTTGCCATATATATCATTCCTTTCCGGTAATATAAATATTCCATTATAACTATTATACATAAAATTTATATAAAATACAAGTGTTTTTTTACGAAATGCTGAATAAATTGAAAAGCGACACTGTTTTTATTGTCCTGAATCAATATTTTTATCAGGTAAACTTTATTAACATTATTTCATACCCGGCATATTGTATAGCAAAGGGGGAGATCGTATGGGCGAATTTATAATGATAATGATTTTATCCGTATGCGCCGTATACGGAATATTTGATATTCTGTACGGACTGCTGTTTTCCGGAAAGAGCGATAGCTGTATCAGGTGTGTTATAATAGATGATATAAAAGACAAAAATCCGGAATATAATATAATGAGATACAAACGGACGGACTATGAAATAATAATTGTCACGGATAAAAAATGGGAGTATGAGGGTAAAAAATTTTTTGCGGATGAAAAGATACATATACTTGACAGGGAGTTTTTTACAAAGATTTCGGCTGATATTTAAAAATATTTGTTTAATGTGACAATACATAAATAAAACATTTGACAAAAGCATTATTTTATTGCATAATAATAAGTAGTAAGTTCTTAGAAAGAGGTTATAGAATGCCAAGAAAAAAAACAGATTACGGCAATGACAGTATTACAAGCTTAAAGGGCGCGGACAGAGTAAGAAAACGCCCCGCGGTTATATTCGGCTCAGACGGACTTGAAGGATGTGAACATTCTTTCTTTGAAATATTGTCAAATTCAATTGACGAGGCAAGAGAGGGCTGGGGTGACGTTATAGAAGTCACACGGTTTATGGATCATTCCATTGAAGTCCGCGATTATGCGAGAGGCATACCGCTCGACTATAATGAAAGCGAACAACGATATAACTGGGAGCTTGTATTCTGCGAACTTTATGCCGGAGGAAAATATGAAAACAACGCCGGAGGAATGTATGAATACAGTCTTGGTCTTAACGGATTGGGAACCTGCGCCACTCAGTACAGTTCAGAATATATGGACGTTACGGTCTGGCGCGATAAGACCGAATATTCTCTTCATTTTGAAAAAGGCGAAAATGTAGGGGGATTATCAAAAAAACCGTATTCCAAAAAGCAGACCGGCTCATGTCAGCGCTGGAAACCTGATTCGGAAGTGTTTACTGATATAAACATACCATATGAATATTTTGCCGACTTGCTGAAAAAGCAGGCTATGGTAAATCAGAAAATCAGATTTATACATTTCCGTATTTTTGTGCGTTTTTATTGAAAAG
>CAZLOX010000032.1:0-3535 GCA_964561265.1 uncultured Lachnospiraceae bacterium | reverse complement strand
TATTATTATGAAAACGGAATAGTTGATTATATAAAAGAGAATGTCGGAGATAATTACTTTACAGACGTGCAGTCCTGTGAAACGCAGCGAGTGGGCCGCGACAGGGAGGATAAACCCGATTATAAGGTTAAAATGAATATAGCGTTCTGTTTTTCAAACGAGGTAAACCTTATTGAATATTATCATAATTCAAGCTATCTCGAACACGGCGGTTCTCCCGACAAGGCGGTCAGAAATGCTTTTGTGTACGCGATAGACAGATATCTCAAACAGAACGGCAGATACAACAAAAACGAGTCTAAAATCACGTTTAACGATGTCGCGGATTGTCTTGCGCTTGTTATAAACTCGTTTTCCACACAGACAAGCTATGAAAATCAGACAAAAAAAGCTATCAACAATAAATTCATACAGGATGCAATGACAGAGTTTCTGCGGCATCAGCTTGAGGTTTATTTCATCGAAAACAAAACCGATGCCGACAAAATTTCCGCTCAGGTTCTTATAAATAAGAGAAGCCGTGAAAATGCGGAAAAGGCGCGTATCGACGTGAAAAAAAAGCTGACAAGCAATATGGACGTCACAAATAAGGTGGCGAAATTTGTTCCATGCCGTACAAAGGATGTGTCAAAGCGCGAGATCTATATAGTGGAGGGCGATTCGGCTCTCGGTTCGTGCAAACAGGCAAGAGAGGCGGAATTTCAGGCTATTATGCCGATAAGGGGAAAAATTCTGAATTGTCTTAAAGCGGATTATGCCAAAATATTTAAAAGCGATATTATACTTGACCTGATAAAAGTGCTGGGATGCGGGATAGAAATAAAATCATCGCATAATAAATCCGCGCCGGAGTTCAGCCTTGAGAATTTAAGGTGGAGCAAGGTTATCATATGCACCGATGCCGACTTTGACGGATTTCAGATAAGAACGCTTGTTCTTACAATGCTTTACCGCCTTACTCCCACTCTTATAGAAGAAGGCAAGGTCTATATCGCGGAATCTCCGCTTTATGAGATATCGGTTGAAAAGGGAAAGGAAAAAGGGAAAAAGTTTTTCGCGTATACCGACGCGGAAAAAGAGGATATTCTGAAACAGCTTGCTGAAAAAAAACTGTCAAAGGGAGATTATGACATAAAGCGTTCAAAGGGACTGGGTGAAAACCAGCCGGATATGATGTCGCTGACAACAATGCATCCGGCGACAAGACGGCTTATAAAGGTGACGCCGGAAGACGCGGAAAAAACATTTCAGACCTTTGATGTTCTTCTGGGAAATAATCTGCAGGCAAGAAAGGATCATATTGCTCAGTACGGTTCATTGTATATGGATATGCTTGATCTGAGCTGAGAGGTAGAATTTTATGAAGAAAAAGAAAGAAACAAAACCGATAAAAGAGGCTGTTATCAATGAAATGCCGATAACGGAAACTCTGGAAAAAAATTATATGCCGTATGTAATGAGCGTTATCATGTCGCGCGCGATACCCGAAATAGACGGCTTGAAGCCTTCTCACCGGAAACTGCTTTACACAATGTACAGAATGGGACTGCTGGGCGGAAAATTCACAAAATCCGCGAATGTGGTCGGTCAGACGATGAAACTGAATCCACACGGCGATATGGCGATATATGAAACAATGGTTCGTCTTACAAGGGGAAATGAAACACTTCTGTATCCGCTTGTGGAATCGCAGGGAAATTTCGGCAAACTGTATTCGAGGGATATGGCCTTCGCGGCATCGCGTTATACAGAAGTCCGGCTTGAACCTATATGCGAGGAACTTTTCAGGGATATAAACAAAAATACGGTAAAATTTGTTGACAATTACGACGGAGAACTTAAAGAACCCGTACTGCTGCCGTCCGCGTTTCCGAATATACTTGTAAATCCCAATCAGGGCATAGCGGTAGGCATGGCGAGCAATATATGCTCCTTTAATCTTAAAGAGGTATGCAGCGCCGTTATCGCGTATATGAAGAATGAAAACACAGACATAATGAAATATATGAAAGCGCCGGATTTTTCGGGGGGAGCGTATCTGATATATTCCGAAAGCGAAATGCGGAATATATATGAAACCGGAAAAGGAAGTTTCAGACTGCGGTCAAAATATACGTTTGACTCAAAGAACAACTGTATAGAAATAACCGAGATACCCTACACGACAACTATCGAGGCTATTATAGACAAAATAATAGACCTTATCAAGCTGAATAAAGTAAGGGAAATATCGGATGTGCGCGATGAAAGCGATTTAAAGGGACTGAGAATTGCGATAGATTTGAAGCGCGGCACAGACCCGGATAAGCTTATGAACAAGCTGTTTAAAATGACCCCGCTGCAGGACAGTTTTGGATGCAATTTCAATATATTGATAGACGCGAAACCGATGGTTCTCGGCGTGAAGGATATAATCAGGGAATGGCTGAAATTCCGCATAAACTGTATAAAAAACAGTCTTGCGTATGATATAGACAAAAAAAGCGCGAAACTTCACCTTCTGAACGGTCTGAAAAAGATACTGCTTGATATAGACAAAGCGGTAAGCATAATACGTCATACCGAGCGTGAGAGTGATGTTGTGCCGAATTTGATGGCAGGTTTTTCGGTTGATAAGGTGCAGGCTGATTATATAGCCGAAATAAAGCTGAGAAATCTCAACCGCGAATATATAATAAACCGTACAAATGAAATAGAAAGTCTTATCGAAGAGATTGACAATCTTCAGGCAACGCTTGAAAGCGAGGAAAAGATAAAGGAAGTCATAAAGGAAGACCTTAAACGGATATCAAAAAAATACGGAACCGAAAGAAAAACAGTCATTATTTCCGAGGATGAAATCACAGACGATATTGAAGAAGATCAGACACCCGATTATCCGCTCACATTCTTTGTCACAAGAGAAAATTATATCAAAAAGATACCGGCGCAGTCGCTCAGAGCGTCAAACAGCGCGCATAAACTCAAAGAAAATGACGAGATTATCCAGACTGTCGAAACGACAAACAAGAGCGAGGTGCTTTTCTTCACGGATAAAGCGTCGGTGTATAAAATGCGTATGAACGATATTGCCGACAGCAAAGTCAGCAATATGGGCGAATATATCCCGTCGCTTATAGAGAGCGAAGCGGATGAAAAAATAGTGTACACCGTTGTCACGAGTGATTTTTCAGGTATGATGCTTTTCGGATTTGAAAACGGAAAAGCCGCGAAGGTGCTTCTGAATAATTATCAGACCAAAACAAACAGAAGAAAACTTATCGGAGCGTATTCCGACAAATCGCCGCTGTGTGCGGTGCATTTTCTGCCGGCAGATACCGAAATTGCGGCAATTTCTTCCGATAACAGAGCCTTGGCGGTAAATACTGAAAAAATCCCGCTCAAAGCAACAAAAAATACGCAGGGAGTACAGGTTATCACTCTCAAAAAAAACGCGGTTATGAAAGATATTGTTTTTGTACCTGAAAACGGTGAGAATGTATCGCGTTACAGAACGAAAAATATACCGGCGTCGGGCAGCGTTTTAAAAACCGGT
>CAZLOX010000031.1:12258-16106 GCA_964561265.1 uncultured Lachnospiraceae bacterium | reverse complement strand
GGGAAAACCTCCGCAGGTTTTCTCCTTTGAGCGGCGCTTTGGTTACTTTGCCGCTGTTGGGAAAGTAACTCGGGGGGTTGTGAACAAAAATAATTCAGGAAAACTCACAGGGGCGTCGATACGCCCCTACGCAGTATATTTGTAATCCTTGAGAAAATATGATTATTATATTGATTTATGCTTGACAAAATATATATAAGCTGATATTATAAAAGATACAGTAAAGGACAAATAAGGCATATAAATTCGGCATATATCCAATGCTGAATTTGTCCGTAATATTCGGAAAGGAATTTATATTGATGAAAGAAAAATTTGTTTATACATCTCCTGAAAATGGATATCCAGAATGGAATAATAATCCGGAAATATTCAGAATAAACAGAATGGACGCTCACGCTTCACTTATGCCGTATGATACGATAGACGAGGCATTGGAGCTTTGCGCGGAAAAATCAAAGCGGTATAAGTCGCTTAACGGAAAATGGAAATTTGAATTTGTTCCGCGTCCGTCTGAAATACACGAAGATTTTTATAAGGATGAATATGACGTATCCTCATGGGATGAAATAGAAGTGCCTTCTCACTGGCAGCTTCAGGGATATGATTATCCGCAGTATACGAATAACATATACCCATGGACTGCCGATGACGATATAGCTCCGCCGTTTGCGCCTGAAAATTACAATCCGGTAGGCTCATACAAGACGTTTTTCACTGTTCCTGACTCATGGAAAGGCGAACCGGTATATATAAGTTTTCTAGGCGTGGAGTCGTGCTTTTATTTGTGGATAAACGGCGATTTTGTCGGATTTTCAAGCGACTCTTTCAATACCTCGGAATTTGACATAACTCCATATCTGAAAGACGGGGAAAATTCAGTTGCCGTAAGAGTTTATCGCTGGTGTTCGTCAAGCTGGCTTGAGGATCAGGATTTCTGGCGTTTTTCCGGTATATTCCGCGATGTGTACATATATTCCACACCAAAAACGCATATATTTGATTTTAATGTTTCCGCAAATCTTGACGATAATTATACAAATGGTATTCTCACCGTGAAAACTACAGTAACAGACTATGATGATAATGATGTGTCCGCTGTTCCGGTTTACGCTTATCTGTATGACGGCGATATCTGTATAAATGACTTTACAATAACGGACGGCAGGGCGGAGCAGATAATAACTATGCCGAAGAAGTGGAGCGCGGAATATCCGAATTTATATACGCTTGTGCTGGCGCTGAAAGATGAAAACGGAAACATTACCGAAACGGTAAGCGCGAGAATAGGTTTCAGACGTTTTGAACTGATAGGCGGACTTATGCATATCAACGGCAGTCTGCTTAAAATACACGGTGTAAACAGACATGAGTTTAACTGCAGTACAGGACGATGCGTAAAATATGAAGATATGATAAAGCACATTACGCTTATGAAACAGAATAACATAAATGCAGTGCGTACAAGTCATTATCCGAATAATTCCAAATGGTATGATTTATGCGATATATACGGTCTTTATGTTATAGATGAAAATAATCTTGAAACGCACGGATGTTACCAGAGGCATTGGGATGAAAATTATAATATTCCCGGTTCTCATGAGTGCTGGAGAGGCAATGTGCTTGACAGATGCGAGTCTATGTTTGAACGCGACAAAAATCATCCGTCGATTATCATATGGTCGCTTGGCAATGAGTCATGGGGCGGTGAAAATTTCCTTATAATGCATGATTATTTCAGAAAAAACGACCCGACACGTCTTGTGCATTATGAAAGCTGTGTGCATACGCCCGATTATACCGACTGTACCGATATGACAAGCCATATGTATTCATCCCCCGACTGCATAGAGGAATACGCGGTATCGGATAAAAATTATGATAAAAAGCCGTTTGTTCTCTGTGAATATTCGCACGCTATGGGAAATTCATGCGGAAATATTTTCAAGTATACGGATTTGTTCGATAAATACCCGATACTGCAGGGCGGATTTGTGTGGGACTGGATGGATCAGGCTCTTGTGAAAACTGAAAACGGTGTAAGTTATCTTGCTTATGGGGGAGATTTCGGTGAAAAGGTGAATGACGGCAATTTCTGCGGAAACGGTCTTTTGTTCGCCGACGGCTCTCCGTCGTCTAAACTTGCAGAGGTGAAAAAAGTTTATCAGAATATTGAATTCAGAGAGGGCAATATATGCGGACACAGTATATTTGTGAAAAATAAATTTGCGTTTACCAGTCTGTCAGATTTTGATTTTATATGGACGGTAACAAAAAACGGCACTGAAATTCAGCGCGGATATATGTTCCTGAATATAAAACCGGGCGATGAAGCTATGCTTATTATACCGTTTGACGAGCCGGACGATTCCGGATGTGAATTTGTGCTTAATGTTTCTATTTCGCTGCGAGATGATACATTATGGGCAAAAGCGGGACATGAAATTGCATTTGAACAGTTTGTGATTCCGCAGAAAAAGGAATGCAAAAAGCCAGACGGCGCAAAATCTCCGGAATTTAAAACGGATGAGAGAAATGTATATATTTTCTGTGAAAATATTCAGATTACATTTTCCAAGAGAAGCGGTCTGCTTGAGTCGTATAAATTGAATGAACGCGAACTTCTGAAAGAGCCTCTGACGCCGAATTTCTACCGCGCGTGGACAGATAATGACCGTGGAAATCAGATGGACAGACGGTGCGCGCCATGGGTGGAAAACAGCAGAATAAGAAAACTGACGGATTTTTCGCTTGACAGTTCCGAAAACGGAGTTATAAGTGTGAAAACCTCATTTAAACTTCCTGACGGTCCGAGAATAAGAGGGGATATATACGGCGGATGGTTCAGTATTCTTCATATCAATTATAAAATTATGCCGGACGGGGAAGTATGCGTAACAGAGAAAATAAATCCTTATTCACAGCTTGACGAGATGCCGGCATTCGGTATGAAATTTGTTATGGACAAGAATTTCAATCATGTGAAATGGTACGGCAAAGGCCCGCATGAAACGGCTTGGGACCGTAAAAAAGGCGCAAAAATCGGTATGTATGAGGGAAGTGTGAGGGAACAGTTTGTTCCTTATCTCAAACCGCAGGAATGCGGTACAAAAACCGATGTGCGTTTTGCATATCTCACCGATGAAAACGGCGCGGGATTTAAGTTTACCGGAGAAGATGTTTTTGTTTTCAGCGCGTTTGAATGGGACAATGATGAGATAATCAATGCGAAACATCTTCACGAACTGCCTGAAAGCGACAAGACTGTTATGTATATAAACTACAACCAGACAGGCGTAGGCGGCGACACATCATGGGGAACTTTCGCTCATCCTGAATTTACGCTCTCATCCGGAAGAGAATATATTTACCGCTTTGCATTCAAGGGGATTTCAAATAATTAGTTTACGTTAATAAAAAGTTCATTGTACGAAATGTGCAATGAACTTTTTTACTTATGAATATTACAATAATTTTGCTTTTTGTTTGTCAAATTCATCTTCTGTTATTATACCTTCATCCAAGAGGGATTTTAATTTAAGCAATTCATCTGCAACAGAAAAATCATTTTCGTAGTCTGAGCCGGTTTCAAGCATAACTTCATTTTCTTCATTTTATAAATATTATTGTAAAAATTATAATATAAATACTTTCTCCTTATAAAAATTAAGTCAGTGGTATAACGCCTTTATATGTAACGCCGCTAAAATTTATCCAGTCTGATATTTCTATATAAACAGGAGATGTTTTATTTCTCAGTATATGAGCTTCCTGCACATTAAACTTTGCGCCTTGCTGTATTTTAGTTTGACTAAGCCCATAATCGCACCCTCTGACAAAGTATG
>CAZLOX010000031.1:5028-12248 GCA_964561265.1 uncultured Lachnospiraceae bacterium | reverse complement strand
GAGGCTGTTGTGAAAAAAGCTCTTGCTTCGGGTGATAAATTTTCAAAAGTGTAGTTTTCAATAATTACAGGCTTTCCGTCATAATCCGATGAAAATGAGAAGTTGTTGTATGTAACATTGTAATTTGAGAAAACGCACGGTACACCTCGCAGAACTTCCCTTTTTGACATGGATATGTTGCGTTCGGAAGCAGATTTAATTGATTCTACCCATTTTCGGTTTTCTTCATTCAGATCCATTTCCAACAATGAAATTGCTATTGACAGTGCTTCATCATAATTACCGCTTTCGAATTTTGATTTAAGGGATTTCAGGTTGTTGTTTATTTTTAATGCAGCTATGTTGTGTTCGGAGGCGGATTTCATTGATTCTACCCATTCGCGGTTTTCTTCGCTTAAATCCATTTCCAACAGTGAAGTCGCTATTGACAGCGCTTCATCATAATTTCCGCTTTCAAATTTTGCTTTGAGAGATTTTATATTTTTATCTATAAGACTGCGCTTGTCAACAATTTGTTTGGCTTCGCTGTGCATTTGATCAATAATATTTTTTGTTTCGTAATTTTTATACGATGCCGGTAAAGTGGAAAATATTTCTACAACTTTTGCGTAATTTGCATTATCGTAATTATTTTTAATGTTTATATAATTATCTGCGTTGTTTTTAATATCATTAACCATCTGTTTTTGTAATGATGTGAGATTATTTTTCAGCAATTTGTCACACATATTTCTGATATTTTCTATATTGTCTGTGTCAGGATATATTGCACATATTTCATTTATTGATTTATCGTATGAATTTATTTCCTCATTTCTTGATTCATACTGTTTCCGAAGTTCATCCACTTCTTGGACAGTTGGATACTGACTTGTGCTTTTTTCGAGAAGCTCAAGTTTACTTTCAAGTGTTTTCATATCATCATTGGCATATGCTTTCTGAGCTGAAAAATATTCTGATAAAGTTTTATATACAAGAACTGTATTATCATCAGCTTTTCCCTTTTCTATCTCTTTTGCATAGTATGTGCAAGCCGCTTGATAATCGCCTTCACTGCATTTCTCCGTTCCGATTCTGATGTTTTTATTTTCGCATCCGCTGCAAAGTATAAGTAATGATAAGGTAATAGCAAAGACTGCGTTTCTTTTCATAATAAATACTTCCTTTCTGATAAATAATCATAAATATAATTCTGATAATATACCTGCTTATTATCTGTATATTACAACAGTTTCGCTTTTTGTTTGTTAAATTCTTCCTCTGTTATTATACCATCATCCAATAATGATTTTAATTTTGTCAATTCATCTGCAACGGAAAAATCGTTTTCATGTGTTGTTTCAGCTTCAATCATCGTTTTATTTTCTTCATTATGAGCTTTTATTCTTCTTAGCAAAGACATACACATTTCTGCATCAACAAAAGTATCATCTGTTTCAGTTTTATTGAACAGTATATATTCGTCCCGAGCGGATACATCTTTGAATGATATTCTTATTATAATTTCTTTATCTTCTATTGTTGCGGCTTTGGTATGAGTGTTGGCGAAAGTATGGGAATATGCGCTTGTGTTTTTTATAGCATCACCAAATACTATACTTGGAGTTGTAGACGCATTTGAATATGTATTTCCATGCATAAACGCATTTGATTCTGTATAGAAGCCGTTAGATTTTTCCAATAGTTCAAAATCTCTTAAGTCATTATAAGTATATATAGGAACATCATTCTGTGAAGTTTTATTTATTCTCCACTTTTTATTAGATATGTCAACTTCAATATATCTTTTTATTCCCATACAACAGGAGACGATTTCTGTTGGATAAAAATTTTTGTTATACTCTGAATCAATTTTATGATTTTCTGCCTCGATTTTACTCTTTAAATCATTTAAACGAGCTTCTTTTGAGTTTTTAATTGCTTTTTCTATTGCCATAATTATAATAATTATAATAATTATAAACATTAAAACCATTAAAATTTCCATATATATTTCCTCCGTATAAAATATTTTAAATATTGCAGTTGAAAAGTCGAACATTGACAATTACGAAAAGATTATAACATAAAATTGCCTTATTGTCAAGTGAAAATGAAAAAATACATTTCCTATTAGGAAATGTATTTGAATTGTTCTTTTTGATAAAATAATCTTATAAGGAGATGATTGAATGAATTATCAGGCAATAGGCGCAAATATAAAAGCGGAAAGAAAAAAACAGCGTATAACACAGGAACAGCTTGCGGAAAAAGCAGGAATAAGTACCAATTTTTTGGCGTGTATTGAAATCGGCATCAAACAAGGAAGTTTTGAAACATATGTCAGAATAGCAAATGCTCTGCATATTACTCTTGATATATTAACATCAGATATAGTGAGCGCGTGCTGTGAAAATCCTTTAAAAGATGAACTGAATTTTTATTTTGACAATGCTTCAAAACCTGTTCAGGAAATTATAGTGAATGTTGTTAAAGTAATATATAACGCAGATTTCGGCTCACTATCATAAAAAAATCCTCGGCATAAATATGCTGAGGATTTTTTGTTAAATCAAGTAGTTCACTGAATGTTCATTTTATCGACAAATTCACGCCCGCGCGCAGTCAGTTCAACCCATGCCGGTTTAAAACCGCATTTTACTGCGTTGCGGACTGATTTTATATTGCACCATGCCGCACAGTAGAACGGAACTTTGCCAAGTGCGAGTATTTCCAAAGCCAGTCTGCTTGTCACAGCCGATGCTATGCCCTGCCGTCTGTATTCGGGAAGTACATCGACTCCGATCTGGTACATTGTATCACAGTCAGCGGAACAGCCGGCAAGTCCGACAAGTCTGCCGCTGTCATACGCTCCGACACCGAGAACGTCCAGTTCTTTACGCTTTTCACACAAAGCGTTGCTCCATTCCTTAGTGTATAAGTCCTGAAAATCAGGCTGACGCAGAACACGGAGTTCATAATCACAGTCCAGCGCTTTCATACAATTGATATCCGGCAGAAAATATTCCGCCATAAAACACACTTTCAGACCGAATTTATCAAGCATCGCGTCAAGAACATGGATATTCGGTGTTTCAAAACAATGCTCCACAGGATATCTGCTGATATATTCACGAACAGTATCGGTCAGTCTTTCGCTTGTCTGCGCGACTATGTTGTTTCCGTATGATACCATATCGCACTCTAAAGGCAGAGGGATATATTTACGTGCGCGCTCGTTTTTCTGAGATAATGTTATAATATTTTTATCCGATAAAAAATCCTCGCTTTTGCAGTTACAGTCATATGCCGACTGCAAAAGCGCGATTTTTTGTATATCTTCATTGGTCATATTGTTATTCCGATTTATTTGCCTTAGCTATTACAGCCTCTGACACCTGAGGAGGAGCCTGTTCATAGCGCGCGAAATTAAATTCAAATGCTCCGCGTCCCTGACTCATTGAACGCAGGTCGGTCGCGTATTTGAACATTTCAGACATCGGTACTTCTGCCTCCACAAGGTTAAGGCCGTCTTTTCCGCTTTCGCCCATACCCATTATTCTTCCGCGTCTTTTATTGATATCGCCGATTATATCACCCATGATATTTTCCGGAATATATACTTTCAGATAGCCGATAGGTTCGAGAAGTACCGGATTTGCCTTTTTCATGCCTTCCTTAAATGCAATTGAGGCTGCTGTTTTGAATGCCATTTCCGAGGAGTCAACAGGATGATACGAGCCGTCCAGAAGTGTTGCCTTGAGATTTACCACCGGATAGCCGGCAAGAATACCTTTTTCGCAGGAATCACGCAGTCCTTTTTCTACCGCCGGGAAATAATTCTTCGGAACACTTCCGCCGAATACCTTTTCCTCAAACAGCATCTCTTCCGAAATTCCCGGCTCAAATTCAATTTTAACATGACCGTAATGTCCGAGTCAGCCGGACTGTTTCTGGTGCTTTACTTCAACGGTCGCTTTGCCCTTTATCGTTTCACGATACGGCACGATAGGATCTTCAAGAATAACATTCACGCCGTATTTGCTCTGCATTCTGCTTACAAGCACGTCAATATGCTGTTCGCCCTGACCGTTTACAAGAGTCTGCTTTGTTTCGGAATTATTTGTCACCGTAAAGGTCAGATCCTCGTCGGCAAGTCTGGTAAGACCGCTGATAATTTTTTCTTCATCGCCCTTTGCTTTTGGTCTGACAGCCATTGAAAGCACAGGCTGAGGAAATTCTATACCGGTCAGAATTATATTTTTGCCTTTCATACATAAAGTATCTCCGGTCTTTGTAGCCTCAAGTTTCGCCACACAGCCTATATCGCCCGCTTTTATGGAGGCTGCTTCAATCTGTTTTTTACCGCACAGCGTATACACTTTTCCGATTTTTTCTTCCACGCCTTTGTTCGGATTATAAAGCACTGTGTTTGGCTTTACTTCGCCGGAATAAACCCTGAACAGCAATAATTTTCCTACATACGGATCGACAATTGTCTTGAAAACTATTGCAGCTGTTGTTTCTTCCTCGCTCTGAACAATATCAATCGCTTCGCCGGTATCTGCCGTATGCGCGATTTCCTCAATTTCGGAAGGCGCGGGGAGATATTTGCCGATGCCGTCCATAAGCGAACGCACGCCGATATTATTCTGACCGCTTCCGCAGTAAACCGGATAAATACTGCCGTCTTTGATACCTTTTCTTATAGCTTGTTTGATTTCATCAAATGTAAATTCCTCGCCGTTGAAATATTTTACCATAAGTTCTTCGTCTGTTTCGGCAACGGCTTCCATAATCATTTCACGCAGCGGCTCTATAATTTCAGCCATACCTTCCGGAACAGGCATTTCAACTCTGTAAATACCGTCATAGCGGCGCGCGGTCATGTCCACGATATCGACAAAGCCTTTAAACTCTCCGTCCTCCTGAATTGGGTATACAAACGGCGTTACCGATTTTCCGAACACAGTTTTCATTTCTTCAAGCGTTTTTTTGTAATCGGCGCGCGGGTCATCAATTTTATTTACAAAAAACATTGTCGGAACACCTTTTTGTTTTGCGTAAGCGAACACCTGCTCTGTTCCGACAGAAACTCCGCTTCTGCCGCTGAGTACGATAAGAGCCGAATCAACAGCGCGCAGACCTTCTTTTACACCGCCGACAAAATCAAAAAATCCCGGTGTGTCTATAACGTTATATTTCATATCTTTCCACTCAACCGGAGCGACTGACATAGAAATTGAGAATCCGCGTTTGGTTTCTTCCGAATCATAGTCGGTTACGGTTGTTCCGTCCGCAACGCTGCCAAGCCGCTCAATCGAGCCGGCATTAAAAAGCATGGCTTCGGCGAGCGTTGTCTTTCCGCATTTTCCGTGCCCCATAACCGCAATATTTCTTATACTCTCCATGGAATAATTTTTCATCCTGTATCCTCCTCTGAATAATTTTTCACAAATTTTATCCTATACTTAATATATACCACCATTCAAATCATTTTACACAAAAAAAACACCGGTATAATATACAAATATATGCGATGTTTTTTGTGCATTATAGATAATTAAACGCGTGCTGGAAAATATCTTTTGAGTAATAATAACGGATAATTTTTTTATGACCGCCTGTTTACACGGCGTTTTTTATATGATATAATAACAAAGTCAAAACTTACACAGATTCAGAGGAGAAAATATATGAACAATCTTCAGTGGTATCCGGGCCATATGGCGAAAACGCGCAGACTCATAGAAGAAAATATTTCTATGATAGATGTAGTTGTTGAAATATTGGACGCGAGAATCCCGTATTCGGGCAGAAATCCGAATTTTGATGATATTATAAAAAATAAGCCAAGACTCATTCTGCTCAATAAATTTGATCTTGCGGATAAAAATGTGTCAAATAAATGGATAGAGTGGTATAAAAATCAGGGCATAACCGTTATTCCGATAAGCTGCGCAAGCGGGATGGGGATAAACAAAATACAGCCGGAGGCGGAGCGGATTATGGCGGATAAAATCGCGCGCGACAAAGAGCGCGGAAGAAACCGCACAATAAAACTTATGATGATAGGCATACCGAATGTCGGGAAATCTTCGCTTATCAACCGTCTTATCGGAAAAGCCGGCGCCAAAACCGGTGACAGACCCGGAGTTACAAAGGGCAAACAATGGTTCAGAATAAAATCGGGACTTGAATTTCTTGACACGCCTGGAATACTTCCCACAAAATTTGACGATCAGGAACTTGCGAAACGTCTTGCCTATACCGGCGCGATAAAAGACGAAATAATGAATACAGAACTTCTGTCGTATTCGCTTCTGGAATATCTGCGCGATAATTATGCCGGTTTGTTGTCTGCGCGCTACAAATTAACTGATGATATATCGGGTATGGAGGGATATGAAATACTGGAATATATCGGAAAAAAACGCGGATTTGTCATATCAGGGGGAGAAATCGACACGGAAAGAGCGGCGAACATTCTTTTTGATGAGTTCCGCGGAGCAAAAATAGGCAATATAACCCTTGAAAAACCGGAGGGGATTATTGAATAAAAATAAAGAACAGTCAGGAGAAATATCTTTTGTTTTCATCTGACTGTTCTTTTGTTTCAAAGATGTATATTCCGCAAAACTATGTTTTTAATTTTCAGCTTTGAAAGCTCTGATTGCAGCAACTGTCTGCTCATAATCCTTGTCAAGCTGTTCAACAATATCGTTATATTCGTCATTCCATACGCCGGAACGCAAAACCTCGGCCAGACTGTTGCTCGATTTGTAAAGTTTATCGAAACTCAGATTCTGGCAGACGCCTTTTATGGTATGTGCCGCGCGGAATGCTTCATCATAATTTCCGCTTTCAATAGATTTATGAAGATTATCATGACTGGGATCATCAAGAAACTTAAAAACAAATTTCTGTACTAATCTTTCACTGGTCAAACGCGTGACTACGCTTTTATAATCACCCTCAAGCGATGTGTAACATTCTTCCAAAGTCATCTGACGTCACTCCTTTTATTAAAATAAATTATTTGTTATATAATTATATAATATAAATCTCTCCGTGTCAATATATTGATTTTTGATTTTTTTTGTTTTCAGCGGTTGTCAAATAAATTTTTTCTTTCAGACTATTGCAAATTTCTTCTGAATGATGTATACTTTTATTCATGGGATAACAGCTCTTTTGAGTGAAAAAAAGATACGTAAGGGTATTTGGAGGGAAATTAATAT
>CAZLOX010000031.1:0-5018 GCA_964561265.1 uncultured Lachnospiraceae bacterium | reverse complement strand
GTTTTGGTATCTGTAAATGTATTAGCTGAAAAGGACGACGTATTCTTTTTAGAGATAAGCACTCCTGGTTCTCATCTTCCTATTACAGGCAGGCAGCCTATTATGGTTTCTGTGAAAAACGGCGAACCAAATGAAACATATACATATGAATGGTTATGCTCAGAAGGCATCTTTGAAAATATATATGTCGGAAACGACACGACATGGGTGAAACCTGATAAAGACACTGTTTACAGCGAAACTGCTGAATGGATATATAATGATGTCTGGCATTATGAGAATATTAACGTTTGTGTATCAGTAAAAGTAACAAACAGTAAAGGTGAAAGCGTAACGGAGCATACTGATTTTTCTGCAGGACATGCGCTTAGAAATACAGCCGGACTGCGCGGTTATCCGGGAGAGGCAGAAACTCTTTATAAAGCGGGCCTCTTTTATGGTAATGAATATGGGCATAATTTATCAAAGCAGCCAACACGAGCTGAAGCGATAGCGCTTATTATAAGAGCAATAGGTCTTGAAGCAGAAAAAGAAAATTATACAGAAAGCGCATTTTCGGATATTCTTTCGGATAACTGGGTATCTCCCTATGCTGCAATAGCAAAAGAAAAGGGAATAACAACAGGAATAAGCGAAACGGAATTTGCGCCTGATGAATATGTAACGGCAGAGCAATTTGCAGCATTCCTGCTTCGTGCAGCCGGTGAAAGTGATTTTGAATATACAAAGGGACTCGAACTTTTAATTGACAAAGATATAATAACAGAAAGACAAGCCAAAATAATGGATATATTTACGCGCCCCGATATGGCAAACATTACTTATGAAGCACACAAAAAAGGATTGCTGTTGAATCAGGAATGATATTATTTGACATGGATGTTTCTTGAGTAAATATTTGTAATAACTATATATCAGCAGTATACTTCTTTTAACTGTTTCGACCTAAAAAGCCTGTCTGCATATTCGGATATACCGAATTGTGCCGGCAGGCTTTTATTTTTTTATCCTGATTTATTCAGCGTTTCCTTGAATACATTCATAAGCGGCGTTTGTTTTGTATCCCACAGCAGCAGTCTGTAATTTTCCGACTCAGGTATTTTTGTCCTTAACGAAACACTGCCGTCAGCAAAACTTCCGCGCGTCATTTTAACGCCTGTCATTGTTCCGTTTTCATCATATTCTGCCGCGAAAAACAACAGATCATCCATATTATCGTTATCGTTTATCAACGTAACAGTAAGTATGATCTCACCATCCGAAATTTCCTTCTCAATCATTACCGCCTCTGCATATTTGCCTATGGGTTCTATCAGTTCGGGCAGCGGGGTGGGGGTGTCTGACGGAGCGGGTTCAGCGCTCGGCGAGGCTGACGGTACATCTGTTGGTACAGCTGTAGGTTCAGATGTCGGCGCATCAGTCTGAATAACTGCCGGAGAGGCTGTCGGTGCTGCAGTTGGCATCTCTGTTGGCTGGTTGGTCGTTACTGCCGTTGGCATTGGTGAATCTGTCGGTTTGTTTGTCGGCTCTGCTGTCGGAGTAGCTGTTGGTTGGTTTGTCGGTGTTGGAGCTGATGTCGGCTTGATTGTCGGAGAAGCTGTCGGCTCTGCCGTTGGTGCAGGTGTTTCGGTCGGAACAGGATCGCTTTCAGCTGTTATATACAGATTGCGTATACCCAGATATCTGCCTCCGGGCACTCCTCCTGCTGAAACAAAATTAATACTTGCAATGTCATTTCCCAAAAGGCTAATACCGCTTATCTGCTGAGTTACCGTATTATCTCCTACTGTAACCGACACAGTGTTTGCAGCGGGATCTATCTCCACAAAAACTGTGCTGTATTCTTTCTGTACAGCATTTCCCAATACTGTATCATTGAACGTCATATTTGCCCATGTATAAGACATTGAGAACAGAGTTGTTCCCGATGAATTCTTAAATTCAAGAGTTCTCTTTTGACCGGCTGTATTTGAACCTGAATATACATGATCAAATGTAATAGTTGAATTTTTAGCTATTGTCACAGGTGATGCAAGCGTATATGTATTTGTAGTACCTTTGCTGCCGCCTTCCGGAAATATGATAGTTGTGCTGCCTTCAATAGTCTGAAATGCTCCGTTATAATTTGTTGTTTCCTCAGACATATTTTCATAATAAATATAGTTTGGAGTCGATGTAGGTTCCGGTGCTGATATGGTATATGTATATATATTATCAATAATCATACCTGTATACGGATCCGACGAACTGCTTTTAGCTGTATTCATACCAATAATCGGAAGTTTATTATGAGTCGTTGAGCCTTTTGTTTTAAGCGAATTATTTATATAAAGTTCATATCCGCTGTCTTTGAATACATACTTCACAACTGCCCATTTATTATTTCCGATATCATCCGTAGTAACCGCTGCTATTTTGTTAGCGTAATCACTGCTGTCTCTATTTGCCACTGTGTCGGAAAGCAGATATAATGCTCCTTTCTGATTGCCGTCAGACAATTTTACAGCAAATGTAAGCACACCGTAAGTATCACTTGTTGCCGTTATATCATTTGTGAACGACATGACCGGCCCTCTCAGAGCAGTAGAATATTGTCCTGCCGCCAATACAAACGCCTTATTATTGTTGTCGGTATTTACCGCGCCGAAAACTTTTGAATTTGACCTTCTGCTTGTGCCGCCGCCGATAGAAACAGATAGACCGTCAATACCCGTGTATGTATCCACATTGGAAAGCATCCCCACGTTGTATTGTTCAGCGTCATCATGGAACACTACTTCCGCATTGTCCGGAATGTCAATATCCGGAGCTTCCGGCATATCCATCTTTCCGCCGTCTATATAATATCCGATATGCGGCGGCTGATTATAAGCGGTCTGTTCAGCCGCTACACCGCTTCTGTATACGCTGTCATACATAAGCGATTTCATTTTATAGTCGGTATAAATATTTGTTGTGAAAACCCTGAGTGCGCTGCTGTCTGTAAGAGGATAAACAACTTCTTCACGCCAGTCACCGAACAAATCCGCCTGCAATGACGGGTTTGCCTTTGATCCGTTTACACTCGTACATTCGTCCGCATTGAAAATCGGCATCATCACTGCACCATTAAAGGATGTTATTGTTGTTCCGTCCAGAAGTTCATCATACAAATCACCGTCCCAGAAAATACGGAAATTATAGCTTGAATTCGGAATATACGCAGATGTAAATGTATTGTTTCCGTTTGCAGTCCGCGGACTGTTGCCCGAACTCCAGAACTGATAATATCCGCCCGCGCCGACATTTGCCATTATACCTCTGCCGGTATCGCCGCCTGCTCCTTCGTGAAACATAAGTTCTCCGCTTTCGCCGTCAATTACCGACATACCGTAATCCATAATAACGTCTGTACCGCCGAGTGAATTTGTACCGCCGTCCTCATGCACCACAAAAAATTCATATCCTGAGTGGGTAGGGTCGTAATCACCTATGTGCAAAGCATCGCCGTGCTGTCTGTATGTACACCAGCGCGGCATCAAAATATCACTGTCATTGATTTCATAACAAAGAGCACCAGTCATAACCTCGTCCCTGCCGTCATTATCAACGTCCGCCACGGTACAGTTATGATTTCCTTCGCCTGCATACTTTTCATTTCCCGGCACATATCCGTTCACGCCCTTGTAATTGCCGCTGCTGTCATAACTTGACGAGGTATTTTTGCTGCCATATGCTATAGCGTCATAGGTGTCAAAGCTGTATTTGCAATCAAGCGTGTTTCCGTCAAATGAAACAGCGCATGCTGCCTGACGCTGACCATATCCTTTCTGTCCCATATAATATCCTCTCATATATACAGCATATGGAGTTACTCCGTCAAGGTACGCCACGGCAGCGGTAAATCTGTCGCAGCGGTTTCCGTAACTGTCGGAATCGCCCCATATTGATGGAGCTATACGTTGATTAGGATAGTAAATCGTGTCCTCCGCAGCGCCTGTTTCACCATTGAATATTGTAAGATATTCATCTCCTGTTAAAATTTTGCCTGAACTTTCAACATAGGATTCACGATTTACATCGTCTGTTATATTTTTAATAGCGTCAACGTGGCTTGCCTTTGTTACATAAGCTCCCTTTCCGTCTTTTGAACCCGGAGCGGTTTTTGCCGTAACTTCAGCCTTTCCGTCACCGTCAAAGTCATATACTATAAATTGTGTATAATGCGCGCCTGCTCTGATGTTCTGCCCCAGATCAATACGCCACAATTTTGTTCCGTCAAGTTTATACGCGTCAAGATAAACGTTTCCGGTAAAACCGCTGATTGAGTTATCCTGTGCGTTGCAGTCCCATTTTAGAATAATCTCATATTCTCCATCACCGTCAAGATCTCCGCATGACGCGTCATTTGCGCTATATGAACATTTAATAGGCGCAGGTGTGGATGCAGAGGGCGGTGCGTTAGTCGGTGCGGCAGTGGGAATAGCTTTAAGCCATACATCTTCCGGCTTGTCAAGAGGAATATCAAAATAGTTACTGCCGCCTGATAAAACTGTCGTTTCTTTACACAGCTCCTTACCGCTTGCTGCTACCTGATATTTTGAGTTTATACTGCCGTCCTTGTCAATATAATTTGTAGTCTGGCTTTCAGTTGCGATTTTTTTGCCGTCGCGGTAAATGTCAAAGCTGACATTTCCGGCGGCTGTTCCATACACATTGTCCTCGTCAGCCTGAAGCCGCCAGCTGAGATATATTCCCTCCGTTGTTTTCACAGCGACAAGACCTCTGTCAAGAGTTTCCGCGGCGCGTATCGGATTAGGTTTCCATACCGTTTCTGCCGACACTGCAAACGCCGACAAAACAGAAGTTATTATCGCAATTACCACAGCAATTGCCGTCAGTTTCTTTTTCATAAATCTAATCTCCTTTGCATAATACCGGTATATGAAAATACATATTTCCATGGTTTATCAATGTTGATATAAGAGCCTATCCGTAAATTAAATTAAGCACATCTTGCTTGCTGATTTTCCGCCATA
>CAZLOX010000030.1:6051-16180 GCA_964561265.1 uncultured Lachnospiraceae bacterium | reverse complement strand
ATAATTTTTTTTATAGTATAAAAAATTCGTCAATAATCCGCATGATAGCGGACAAAGGCGCGTCATTATACGCGCAGAGCCATATTGCGCTGCCGGACAGAATTATCATAAATACTGGTTATCAGACAACGCGTTTTCTGCTTAATTCTACCCATGAACGCTTTAAATTCGCCAATGATACCGCGTATGAGGTTTTAACGGAGGCGTTTTCCGCCGATGCGCGGTATATATCGGAAATAAGCGAGGAGGAATGGTATTCCGCGCTTACATCGCGTTCAGTATATCTCAGCTATGACATCAATTATTCATCCGATATAATGCCGCAGTTTTTTGAAAACAGACGTACCGACCTCGAACAGTTTACCGATATAATTTCCGATGTTGTGATTTCCGACGCGGACACCGGCGGTATTTCCGTTATATTCAAAAACGGACGCGAAAATAAGTATTACCGCGTTCAGCTTCAGAATTTCAGCAAGGAAAATATAGATAAGCTGATTTCATATTTTCAGAATAAATTTGACGAGAACGACACAAAATCGTCTATGATAATAAATTATTCCTTTGAACTGCTTTTCGACAAGGCAAATGAATCGCAGCGCGTTATTATTGCGCCGATGATTCCGATATTCAATACTCCTGTGACATATGAGAAAATAAAATCGGAAAATCCTATAACAAGAACCGACGGAACGCCGGATTCACAGACTATAAAGGAACTTCTGGATATATTCGACATAAACTCAAACTCAATGCGCCGTCATACCGAGCGGAACGGAACTGTTGTTTTCGTTGAAAACGATACAATACTGAAACTTTCGCCTGACGGCTATCTGACATACACATCAAACCGCAATTCCGGCATTTTAAACAGCGGCGGTTCGCTGTATACGGCGGTGTGTATGGTATCGGAGTTTATGGACAGGATAAATTACATTTCCGGTTCAAACGCAGACCTGTATATAAGCTCTGATCTGACCGATATGAATTATGACAAGGCGCGGATCACTTTTGATTATATAGTCGGCGGAATACCTGTCACAATTGAAAATCCGGAATTTTCCCATGCGGTCGAAGTAACCGTCGAAAACGGATATATAACCGAATACCGGCAGGTTCTGAGAAGCTACGAGATGACATCGGCAGTTATGCAGACGCCTATGTATATACAGGCGATAGATTCCGTATCGGATAACGGCGGAAGTGACAAATACACATCAGTCGAGAAAATGTATGTATCATATTTTGATGATTTGAGTATCGGGGAAAAAGAAGCGGACTGGAGGCTGATAGTCAATGAACTGGAGCAGAGTTAAAAGCATACTTATAATATTTCTGCTTATAACCAACAGCGCGCTTTTCGGTGTGCTGCTGGAATCTGACAGCAACTTATACAGCATAGATCCCGACACGCTGAAATCTGCGGTTAATATACTGCAAAATGCGCGTATTTCAATAAGCGAGGATATCCTGCCGAAAAAAAATCCGAAAATGTCATATATAGAAGCCTACAATATCATAGAGGACAATGATATTTTTGCGGCGGCTATGATAGGCGCGGACGCTGAATATATTGATGGAAAATATATTTCCGCCGCCGGAGAGGTAACAATACAGGGAGATATGTTTTCGGTTAATTACACAGATAAAAATTTTTTTGATACTGCGGAATATTCCGATATAAAGAAAAAAACAAGGCATATACTGGATAAAACAGGGTTCGGCGATATCGGGGGATATGATATTGAAGTTAATAACACCGGCAGCATTTATGAGGTTATAATAAAAAACAAGCCGGATTCCAAATATTTTTTTGATTCGTGGATAAAAATTGTTATGACGGATGAATATGTGAACAGTATAAACGGTGTGTGGTTTGTATGCGGCAGAAATATACACAGGGACAGGATCGAAACAAAAAGCGTCACAGGTGTTCTGATTGATTTTATGAACAGATACAAAGATAACGCTCCTATGGAAATTACAGGTTTAAGCGCCGGATATTACAAGGGCGAGCCGGACGAGTATCACAAATCATTTGTGCTTGTACCCGTATGGCGGATTGAAACTTCCAACGGCGGTGAGTATTATATGGATACCAGACGGACGGAGTAAAAAAACGTGGCTACAGCCACATTTTTTTGCAATAAGGATTACAAATGTACCGCAGAGGGGCGTATCGACGCCCCTGTGAATTCTCTTGAATTACTTTTATTCTCACCCCCCGAGTTACTTTCCTTTCGGCAGGAAAGTAACCAAAGCGCCGCTAAGAGGGGAAAACCTGCGGGAGGTTTTCCCCTCTTAGAACTCCCCTTTCGCCAGCGCGCTGCGCGGTTATTGATCGCTGCAAAATTTCGCCGTTTAAACTTTAGTCACGCATACTATGATTTGCGGCGGGAACTGAATATGATTTTCACGCGCTTTGTTTTTGCAGCTGACTTTTTTTATGCTGAATTTAATGGTTATTACAAATGTTATTCATTTTCTTTATACAATAAAAATTTTTCACCGTCAGCAACCTTGGCGTATATGAAATTACTTGAATTTTCCTCTTTAAAAACCAAGTTATCTCCGTCCAGCTTGAAATA
Organism: uncultured Lachnospiraceae bacterium; assembly: GCA_964561265.1. Lineage (GTDB taxonomy): Bacteria > Bacillota > Clostridia > UBA1381 > UBA1381 > JAFLUR01. Next base: position 13,592 of record CAZLOX010000030.1, on the reverse strand, counting down.
ATTTACACATATTTCATCATTTTCAGAAGACTCGTTTTCGTCGGTGAGAATGAGCGTGTCTGATTCAAGCGTCCAGTTTCCGTGTCTGAAATGACCGGTATAGCTAAAAGCACCTTCACCATAGTAATAAGTACCGTCTTCATAAATAATAATATCAAAATTACCGCTGGATATATCTTTTTCATAAATATACATTCCGGCAATGTTTTTTTCGGCGGTTTTTCCGGCGCATCCAGAAAAAAGCAGAACTATGCCCAAAAGAAGAATTGTCAGTTTAGTAAACTTTAAACGCATATTCTTATACCTCTTTTCTGATTGAAGCGGAGCTTTATTTATCTTCAACTCCCTGTTTTGTCCAATAAAAGTTCGTCAACAACTGAAAATTTTTCCCCGTCAGCAACCTTGACGTGCATGAAATTATGTGAGTTCTCCTCTATAAAAATCAGGTCATCTCCGTCCTGCTTAAAATAATTTACACGCGTTTCATCATTTTCATCAGAATCATTTCCATCTGTAAGAATGAGCGTGTCTGATTCAAGAGTCCAGTTTCCGCGCCCGTAAAGACTGCTCAGATAACCCTCATAATAGCTATATGTACCGTCATCATTAAGCTGAATGGAAAAATCACCGCCGAAACCTTCTTTTTCATAAACATATGTCTTTCCGGCAATGTTATTTTCGCTTGTTTTTCCGGCGCATCCTGCAAAAAGCAGAACTATGCCCAACAGCAGAATTGTCAGTTTAGTCGGCTTTAAACGCATATTCCTACACCTCATTATCTTACCATTTCATCCTGACGTCCGACAGCTTTATGTGACGCTATAACGCCCTCTATTTCATCAATACTGCTTGCAGACATATCGCCGAGAACAGTATTTTTTACAGCAGAAAGCGCATTTCCTATTTCAAGCGCGCGTTCTATCGTGTCTTCCTTGACAAGACCATACAGCACGCCGGCAAGATAAGCGTCACCGCTTCCGATTCTGTCTATTACCTCTATGTTGTTATACGGTTCTTCCTCGTAGAATTTGCCGTCAAAATATATTTTGGAGTTGAAATTGTGACGAGTAGGAGTTACAGCCTCTCTTCTGGTGGTAGCCACAAGACGGCAGCCGTAATCATCGGCATAGCCCTTCATTATTTCCTCAAGCGTGCCGGTTCTCTGCAGCATTCTTCTTGACGTTTCCTCTGATACAAACAGCAGGTCAACAAGCGGGAATATACCTTCTATAACCTTCTTTGCTTCTTCTTCGCTCCAGAGCGTCGCGCGGTAGTTTACATCAAATGAAATCAATGCGCCGGCATCTTTAAAGCGTCTTATAACCTCAAGCGCGCATTCCCGAAGTTCCGGATCAATCGCCAGTGTAATACTGCTTATATGAAATATCTTCGTTTTTGAATATACGCTGTCCGGAATTTCATCTATTTTAAGCGAGCATACAGACGAATCCGCCCTGTCGTATATAACCGACGATTTGCGCGGATACACGCCGCTTTCGTAATAATACAGTCCAAGACGTCTTTGCGGAGATGTGTCGTATATAAGGTAATCATCGCTGACATTTCCGTATCTTACTTTGTTTCTGATGAAATTGCCCATTTTGCTTTTCGGCAGTTTTGTGATTATAGCCGAGCGCGCACCAAGCATAGCAGCTCCCGATACAACGTTAAGTTCGCTTCCGCCGGCGTTTTTCTCAAATGTTTCGCTCTGTGAAATCTTCTCTTTGTTCGGCGGAGAAAGACGCAGCATAACCTCTCCCATGCCTATAATGTCAAAATCCGTGTTTTCCTTGAATAAATTCATGATGTCAACCTCCCATGTAATAATATCTCTATTTTCATAATAACATATTTTCAAAATCACGTCAATAAAAAATATTATAAAAATATAAGATTTTCTCTTTACAAATCACACGAAAGTATAGTATAATAGATATCGTGTAATTATTTTTAATAAGGAGTAATGAAAAAATGATTAAAGCAGCTGTTTTAGGTGCGACAGGCTACGCGGGAATAGAGCTTGTGCGTATATTGACGCGTCATCCTGAAGTAAAGATAGAGATTGTTAATTCACATACATTCAAAGGGCAGAAAATAAGCGAGGTTTATCCGAATCTCACAAATATCCTTGACCTTGAATGCACAGAACTTGACCTTGACGCGGCGGCGGAATGTGATATTGCATTTACCGCTCTTCCCCACGGAGCCTCAAAGAGCGTTATCCCCTCCCTTCTGGAAAAGGGACTGAAAGTTATTGATTTAAGCGGAGATTACAGATACGATGATCCGGCGGTTTATGAGGAATGGTACGGCGAAAAGCATTCGTCGCCCGAACTTCTGAAAGAGTCTGTTTACGGCTTATGCGAACTTCACCGCGATAAAATAAAGAATGCAAGACTTATCGGCAATCCGGGCTGCTATACTACTTGCTCAATTCTGGGAGCGGCTCCTTTGACTGCAAATAAAATAATAGATAACAAAACCATTATCATAGACGCAAAATCCGGAGTATCCGGCGCGGGACGCGGTCTGAACCTTGCGCAGCATTTCTGCGAGTGTACCGAAACAACTAAGGCATATAAAATAGGAACTCACCGCCACACATCGGAAATTGAACAGGAACTTTCAAACATTGCCGGCGAGCCGATAATATTATCATTCACGCCTCATCTGATACCGCAGAAACGCGGAATATTTGCGACAATATACGCAAATCTGAACGGAAAGCATACCACGGCGGAAGTTCTGGATATGTATAAGGAATATTATAAAGACGAATATTTCGTACGCGTTCGTGACGGAGTGCCTGAAACAAAATTTGTATGCGGTTCAAACTTTGTTGACATCGGAGTATGCGTTGATGAAAGAGTCGGACGCGTTATAGTCACTTCGGTTATAGACAATCTGTTCAAGGGCGCGGCAGGACAGGCGGTGCAGAATATGAACATTCTGTTTGGTTTTGATGAAAAAACAGCGCTGGACAGTGCCGGATATTATATTTAAGGAGAAATGGAAATGCAGGAACTTATAAAAAAGGCGGGTATTCTTATTGATGCCCTGCCTTATATACAGAAATTCGCGGGCAAAACCGTTGTTATAAAGTACGGCGGAAATGCCATGATAAGCGATGAACTGAAAAATTATGTTATGGAAGATATAACGCTTCTGAAATATATAGGATTAAACCCGATAATAGTACACGGCGGAGGGCCGGATATTTCGGAGGCTCTGAAAACATACAACATAGAAAGTCAGTTTATAAACGGCCTGAGAGTTACAGACGAACAGACAATGCGCGTGGCGCAGATGGTTCTTGTCGGAAAGACGAACAAGGAAATCGTGTCGCTGCTGAACTGCAAAGGCGGAAAAGCTGTAGGACTCTGCGGTATAGACGGCAGTCTGATACGCTGTTCAAAAAAATATATCGAGGATAACGGCGAGAAAAAAGATATCGGCTTTGTCGGGGAAATTGAAGAAATTGACCCGCATATTCTTGAATATCTCACGCGCGACGCGTATATTCCGGTTATCGCGCCGATAGGCGTTGACGAGGAAGGACAAAGCTATAATATAAATGCCGATACAGTGGCAAGCGCTGTCGCAGAGGCTGTAAAGGCGGAAAAACTTATTCTGCTTACCGATGTTGAGGGCGTAAAGGATTCTGACGGCAATATTTTGTATGTAATAAACAGAAAAGAAATACATAATATGATTGACAGCGGTATTATAAGCGGAGGAATGATACCGAAGGTACTCGGATGTCTTGAAGCGATAGACGGCGGAGTGAACAGCGTTCATATAATTGACGGACGCATACCGCACTGTCTGCTCCTTGAAATATTCACAAAGACCGGTATCGGAACTATGATAGAAAGCGAAAATTACGAATCACAGCATAATAATTTCATGCGGAAGGAGAAATAAAGATGCGTTTATCAAATTTATTGGCGCCGACCCTGAGAGAGGTTCCGGCGGAGGCGGAAATTGCAAGTCATCAGCTTATGCTGAGAGCAGGTTTTATAAGAAAGCTTGCGGCAGGAGTGTACTCATATCTTCCGCTCGGACTGCGCAGTCTGAAAAAGGTTGAACAGATTGTAAGAGAGGAAATGGACAATGCCGGCGCGCAGGAACTTTTAATGTCGGCTCTTCTTCCGGCTGAAGCCTATCAGGCATCGGGAAGATGGGATGTGTTCGGGCCGTCAATGTTCAGATTAAAGGACAGGGGCGGACGTGATTTCTGTCTTGGCCCTACTCATGAGGAACTTTTCACTCAGGCGGTTATAGACAATATCCATTCATATAAGGAATATCCAAAAATCCTGTATCAGATTCAGACAAAGTACCGCGATGAGGCAAGACCGCGTTTCGGCGTGATAAGAAGCCGTGAGTTTGTTATGAAGGACGCTTACAGCTTTGATCTGAACGAGGCTGGACTGGACGAATCATATAAAAAAATGTATGACGCATACTGCAGGATATTCAGCCGTCTTGGACTTGATTATACTATCGTTGACGCTGATTCCGGCGCAATGGGCGGAAGCGGTTCGCAGGAGTTTATGGTTAAATCTCCGGTAGGAGAAGACGGCATAGCATACTGCGATGGCTGCGGATATGCGGCAAACTATGAAAAAGCGGAATGCGTGCCGGAGAAAAAGGAATTTACCGAGGGTGATTTCAACATGGAAAAGGTTGAAACCCCCGATGTCCACACAATAGAAGAACTGGTTAATTTCTTCGGAGCAGAGCCGTATATGTTTGCGAAAACAATTATATATATGGCGGACGGAAAGCCTGTTGCCGCAATGGTAAGAGGCGACCGTGAAATAAATGAAATAAAACTCAAGAATATTATCGGAGCAACAGACGACCTTGAACTTGCTCCGCCGTCAGTTGTCCGTGAGGTTACAAACGCGGATGTAGGATTTGCCGGCCCTGTCGGATTGAATATTGACGTGTATGCGGATCTTGAAGTCGCTGATATGAAAAACTTTATCATCGGCGCAAACGAAACTGGATATCATTATAAAAATGTGAATATAAACAAGGATTTCACGCCGAAAGCGGTTGTTGATATCAGAACAATAGAAGAAGGCGACATCTGTCCAAGATGCGGCGGAAAGATAAAAACCGCGCAGGGCATAGAAGTAGGACATATTTTCAAACTCGGAACAAAATATTCCAAAGCGCTCGGGCTCACATATCTTGATGAAAACAGTGACAATAAAACCGTTATAATGGGATGCTACGGAATAGGCGTTACAAGATGTCTTGCGGCAGCGATTGAACAGTATCACGATGACAACGGCATAATGCTCCCGACTGCAATTGCTCCGTATCAGGCGATTGTCATTCCGGTAAACGCAAAGCAGGAAGAACAGTACAAAATCGCGGAAGAAATTTATGAAGACCTTAAAAAACGCGGCGTTGAAGTATTGTTTGACGACAGAGATGAACGCGCCGGCGTAAAATTCAAGGACGCGGATCTGATCGGCATACCTGTAAGAATTGTAGTCGGCAAGAAATGCGGAGAGGGCATTGTTGAATACAAGCTCCGCACAGCTGAAAAAGCAGAAGAAAAAACAATAGCGGACGCGGTTGAAAGCGCGGTCAGTTTCATAAGTAAATGAGGCAGATATGATTATTACAGTAAAAAAAGCAATACTGCATATTCTTGACGCGGTATCGGAGATTTCTCTTTATTCCGATGCCGAACTTGACGTATCAAATCAGAGCATATGCGCTTTTATTATAAAGCATATTGAAAAAATATACGATGAACCCGGAACGCGCGAGGGAGAATTTAATTCCGCAAGCAGTTTCAAATATCATCTGAGCGAATATATGAACGGCGGAACGGAATTTTATAAATTCTCTCAGTTCGTTTCCGAAAAGCTCTATGAGGGAATTGCCGCCGCTGAAAAAAGCGTGTCGTGCGACCTTATAATAGCCGAATGTATAATACAGGAAAAGAACGTAATGGCTGTTCTGAAATGCGATAATAAAATGGGCTACACCCATCAGGCATTTCAGGAGGACGGAACGATAAGAAACGAGATAATAAATCATTATGCAATTCTTCCGTCCGCCTCTCAGTCAATAAGCGAGTACGCGTTTATTGATATGCAGGATTTAAAGGTATGGTGCAAAGGAAAAAAAGTGAATATAGACGGTGAAAAGCTTGATATAATCGCGGATGTACTGCTGGACTGTGTATATGATATATCCTCAAAGGAATCTTTCAACGCGATGAACAAAATTGCAAAAAAAGTTTCGGAGGACAACGGCGTAGACAGCATAGAAACATCGGCAAAAATAAAGAAGTTCATTGCCGACACTGCGGATGAGACCGAGTATATCGAACCGGAAGAATTTGCGGAAATTGTGTTTGACACATCTCCGGCTATGCGGAAGGAATTTATTGAAAAAACGCAGGAGGCAAATGTGCCGGAAAAGGTGAAGATGAATGATTACATAACGCAGAGAATCGCTAAAAATGTGAAAATTGTCACCGACACCGGAATAGAGATATCCTTTCCGGCGGAATATTACCGCGATGAAGAATATTTCACCATAATAAACAACCCCGACGGCACTATTTCGATACAGATAAACAATATCGGAGAAATAATAAATAAAATATAGGGAGGGACTTTTATGAAATTAAAGAAAAAAGCTGTTACAGCTGTTTTAGCGTTGTCGCTCATATCCGCATCTTCCGCAATGGCGGCTGACAGCACAGAACTTTACACGGCTAAGTTTGACTTCGGCGATGACGGAGCATCAGACGGCTATGTGCAGATTTCCGCATCGGATAATTTTGATGAGGAAAAAGGATACGGACTTGTGGACACAACGGCTGAAAATTCAGCTAAGGGCGAAAATATCACGCTTGAAGATTATATCACTGTCAAGGACGACAAGGGCATAAGATTTGAAGTAAGCGTTCCCGACGGCGATTATGAAGTCAAGATGATAAACGGCGGCGAGAGCGAAAGCGAAGTCAATATATATATAAACGGCGGCGAGAGGGTCAGAGTTTTTCAGACCGCTGCCGGAGAATACGCGGAAAATGTTCAGAGAGTAATTCCGAAAGACGGAAAAATTGCTTTTGAATTTCTTGGAAACAACGTCAAAGTCAATTCAATTGAGATAACACAGCTTGAAGCGCGCGACAAGAAATCGGAAAAACCGGTTATCTATATCGCCGGAGATTCAACTGCTCAGACATACAATCAGGCTAATCGTTATCCGCAGTTCGGCTGGGGGCAGGTTATAGGCGATTATCTTAACGATACCGTAGTGATCGACAACCGTTCAATGGCGGGAAGAAGTTCAAAAAGCTATGACAATGACGGCAGACTTGATAATATCCTGACTGAAATTCATCCGGGTGATTATGTATTTATTCAGTTCGGACATAATGACGGCTCATCAAAGCCTGAAAGATATATTTCCATTGAGGATTTCAAGAAGCTAATTACCGATAAATATATAGGCGAAACCGTAAAAAGAGGCGGTATTCCGGTACTGCTGACACCGAC
>CAZLOX010000030.1:0-6041 GCA_964561265.1 uncultured Lachnospiraceae bacterium | reverse complement strand
TTTCTCGCCTGACGACAACGGCGTTTTCGCGGAAACGATCGTAGATTATTCACAGGCAATCCGTGAAATTGCGGAAGAAAACAAAATTGCGCTTATAGATATTCATAAAGACGCAGTTGCAAAATGGAATGAACTCGGCAAGGATGAAGTGGCAAAATATTACTTCATATGCGAACCCGGCGAAAGCGTGCAGTATCCCGAAGGTACAGATGACCACACGCATTTTAAAGAGGCGGGAGCAAGAGCAATCGCTAAACTGACCGTGGATGGAATGAAGAATATAAGCGAACTGAGCGGCAGTATAAAATCCGATTTAACGTTTGAAGATATTAAAGGACATTGGGCGGAAGATATTATCGGTAAAATGAGCGCGCTTGAGTTTGTGCAGGGTACCGACAGCGAACATTTTTCGCCGGACGCGGATGTTACAAGAGCGGAATTTCTTTCCATGGCAATGAAAACCGCGAATATTGCCGGACGCGGATATAACAAGGAAACAAATTACTCCGATATAGGCGAGGAAGACTGGTTCAGATTTATCGTTCAGGGTGCAAAGGAAAAAGAACTTATAGACCCGTCTATGACTCCGGACAACAAATTCAGTCCGGACGCAAAGATAACACGCGCGGAAATGGCATCAATACTTGTCAGGGTATATAACGAAAAAGCTATTACCGATGTATATGCGAAAAAGTCAGTTGAAGATGACTTTGAATACGCAAAATCATGGGGATTTATAAACGGACGTCAGAATCCCGACGGAACGGTTGACTACTCTGAAAATGACAAGGCTGCACGCGCTGAGGCGGCGGCTGTCATAATGCGTATGTATGACAAAATTAAATAATATATAAAAGGGTGTGATGTTATGCGTTTCAATGATAAGCAGAAAAAAATCATATGTGCCGTTGTTGCCGTGGCTATGCTGGTGCCGGTCGCAATCGGTATTGTATCTATGTTTATACCGGGAATGTAAGAGCCTGTTTAGTATCTGGATGTGCGCAGATTGCGCCGTCAGATTTTTTGTCAGATTGTTTGAAAATTTTGCAGACATACTGACGTATGCCGAAAAATTTTCAGGCAAGATGGCGGAAAATATGCAAGCAAGATGTGTGCAGACAGGTGCTGAACAGGCTCTAAAAATATAACGGGGCGCTCTGCGTCCCCGTTTGAACATTATGAACATAAAGAAAAGCGAGGATTACAAAAATGGGAATAGTTGATTTTTTTAAAGGAAAAGACAATGCAGAACCCGAATCAGGTGTGAGTGAAATGACTTTTGAGGAAGTCATGGAAGATATCAAAAGCGGTCTGACAGGCGATCCGAAAAAAGACAAACCTTATGTACAGTTAAAAATGCAGCAGTATAAAAACCATAAGGATAATCTGAAAATCATGGGGAAATGCGGTGAACTGCTTGGCAGAATGATGCCGGAGGAAGAAAAAAAGAAAGTTGCCGAACACGTCAGAAAGAATGCCGAGGCAATTGAAAAGACAATCGACGTGGTCAAATTCAATATGTACAAAAGAAATTTTGATGATGCTGTCAAAATTATGGACGAACTCATTGCAAAAATTGATGCTGAAGCAGACGCGTATATGGAACATTCGGACAATATATATATTGATGTTGACGAGTTTCTTGAATTTATTTTATATCAGGTATACGAAAAACCGGAAGGCATGATAAGAAGGCCCCTGTACAGATATCATTATATCTACAAGCTGTACGGCTCTCTTTTATTTGAGGTCAAAAACTTTGACAAAGCAAAAATTTATCTTGAAAAATCGCTTAAATGGAATCCGATGAGCGTAAGCGCGGCTTTTGAACTTGGCGAACTCCTTAAAATCAATAAGGATATGGAGGGATATTATCAGGCTAACAAAGATATTTACAATAAAATATTCAGAAGAGCCGATATGGCGCGTTATCTGAGAAATATCGCCTTCTATTTTGTTGAAAAGGAGCTTTATGAAGTTGCGGCGGCTTGTCTGTATGTCAGTTTGTCATTCGCAGACACCGATATGGCAAAGAGCGAACTGTTCTATATCGGACAGAAGTCCGGAAAAAATATTTCTGCTCCGGATGTAAAGGATCTGGAACAGTATTCGGAAAAATACGGAATAATGTTCCGTCCTTGTCCGCAGGTTGTTGTACATGCACTGTCATTTGCAAAATTTGCGCTTGCCAATAACGATATGAACAGTGTAAAATATCTTATAAAAACTGTCTATGATTATCTTCTTCCCGACAGCGTGAAGGCTAAGAAAGAGGCTGAAAATGCCGATGCCGGCAGTATAAAGTATCAGCTTAACGAAATTTATGAAATCACGCATTTATCAGCTGTAAAGGAAATGTACGATGAGATCGCGGACAAAGATGACCAGAACTGATAAAACGCGTAATAAGAACCTATCCGTAAATTAAATTAAGCACATCTTGCTTGCTGATTTTCCGTCATATTGCCCAAAAAAGTCCTCGGCATACGATAGTATGCGTCGGATTTTTTGTACAATCTGACAAAAAATCCGACTTCGCAATATGCACTTTTTTAATTACGGATAGGCTCTAAGTAAAACAAATATTTCAGCTTGCCGCATTTGCGGTAAGCTGTTTTTTACTGAATTTGAATAATACATTTTACATCTTGATTTGACGGGAAAAATGTAGTAAAATGAATATATGAAATATTAAAATCTGAAAGGAGCATTTCTATGACAGTATATGAGGCTATACAAAACAGACGCACAATAAGAAAATTCAGGCAGGAGAAAATTCCGGAGGAGAATTTACTGAAACTTGTAGACTGCGCAAGAGTAGCGGCATACGGCGCTAATGTGCAGCCGCTTAAATTTGCTGTTATTGATAATAAAACTCAGCTTGACAGTCTGTTTCCGTGCACAAAATGGGCAGGATATCTTACAGACGGGGCTCCGGCAGAGAATGAACGTCCGACAGCCTATATTGCGGTATTAGGCGATAAATCTATAAAGGCATCAGGAATTTTTGAAGTAGAAGCAGGAAGCGCGGTAACCTCAATGATGCTTGAGGCGGTGGAAATTGGACTTGGAAGCTGCTGGCTCGGAGCAATAGACAGGGATAAGATAAAAAATATTCTTGGGCTTGAGGAAAATCTTTCGGTAGTATATCTTCTCGCTCTCGGATATCCTCTGCAGGAAAGCCGTATGTGTGAATTCAGCGGAGATGTGAAATATTTTGAAGATGAAAACGGCGTAATAAACGTACCGAAACGAAGCATGGATGAAATTCTCATAAAGTTATAACGGAAAAAGCCGAACCGTTCTCAAACGGTTCGGCTTTTTCTGCTTGGGGCAATAAAAACAATATAAAAACAATTTCTTATCTGCGAAAATGTCTTACTTATTTTACAACTTGCTCATAAAACAAAAGCAACAAACTAAAAAAATTATTTCTATACATCAATTATATCATATATTAAATGAATTGTCAACAAAATTTAATAATAATTTAAAATATTTTAATGTGTACAGATTTTATTTTTTATCCGGTTTTGTAAGCTCGGCAATAGATGTCGCAAGACCGGCAAGTCCCTGAATCTGTGATGGAATGATAATTTTTGTTGATTTTCCGTCGGCAAGCTTTTCAAGACTCTCAAGTGACTTTATAGCAATTACAGCCTCTGACGGATTTGATTCGTTTATACGTTTGATACCCTCCGCGATAGCCGTCTGCACTTCAAGTATAGCTTTTGCCTCACCTTCCGCCTCATGGATCTGAGCCATTTTCTTTGCTTCAGCCCTGAGTATTGTAGACTCTTTTTCACCCTCCGCGACAAGAATAGCGGCTGTTTTTTCACCTTCCGCACGAAGTATAGCCTCACGTCTTTCACGTTCCGCCTTCATCTGTTTTTCCATTGCGTCCTGAATTTCTCTCGGCGGAATTATGTTTTTAAGTTCCACACGGTTAATTTTGATACCCCACGGGTCGGTTGCCTCGTCAAGTATCGCGCGCATTTTTGTATTTATCGTATCTCTTGATGTAAGCGTCTGGTCAAGTTCCATTTCACCAAGAATATTTCTCAGTGTTGTAGCCGTGAGATTTTCAATAGCCATCATCGGACGGTCAACGCCGTAAGTATATAATTTCGGGTCTGTCACCTGATAATACACTACCGTATCAATCTGCATTGTTACGTTATCCTTTGTGATAACCGGCTGAGGCGGAAAATCCACAACCTGTTCTTTAAGGCTGATCTTCTTTACGACACGGTCCATGAACGGGATCTTGAAATGAATACCCGCCTTCCATGTTGTCAGATATGTTCCGAGTCTTTCTATGATAAAAGCCGACGCCTGCGGAACAACGCGTATATTTGATGGGATACCTATAATAAGAATCAATAAAATAATAATTATAACATATGGCATAATATATACCTCCTTTAACATTTCTTTACAATCAATTTCACACCGTCAATTCTTTCCACAAAAACATTGTCACCCTCCGATATAACCGAGTCATCCCCGCTTCTGGCAGTCCATACAACATCGTTTACTTTTATCTGTCCCTGTTGATTTTTATTATCAATAGTCTTATAAACAATAAACTCTTTCCCTATAAGAGAATCGCTGTTTGTAGGAATCACCTTATTGTCCAGAAGTTTTTTAGCCAGAGGACGGGTAACAAACAGGCATATCAGAGATACCGCGACAAATATTCCTACCTGAATATAAATATGCGCGCCGAGAACCGCGGCAATAAATGCGCCGACACCCCCTATTGCGAACCATATCGACACAAGCTGATATGTCAGCGCCTCCGCAACAGACAAAGCTATAACCGCAAAAAGCCACACAATAATCATATTCATCATAATAAATACCCCCTTTCACATATTTGCTTTTTAGATGATTATATCACAGATGTAATGTAATTGCAAGAAATATTTTATGCTGTTGGAATACTCTTTATTTTCACTATAAATGCAAAATAACCGCCCCATCTGCTAAATTGCGGTTATTTTATCTGATGGCCGACTGTTTAAGAGATGCCTTTCTCCATTTTTTATAATGTCAATATTGGATTTTTTCACTACTCCTCTTAATCTTTCACTTTGCCTTTGTGAATATTTTATATTTTTTTCAATATGCTAACTTAATTATTGCAAAAAGAAAAATATCATGATATAATTAAAATATATAAACTTTTTAATGTTAAAAATTTTGATAAATCATATATACACCTATGCAGAATATCTGCCACTATTTTGAGAAATGACAGGTTAGTATTGATAAGGAGATGTAATTATGACGAAAACGAATATTTTATTTCATAGAACAGGAAACAGTAACAAAAATAAATTTATATATATTTTAAATGGTATGAGTATAAAAAGAATTTCCGCGCTTGCTTTGTGCTTAATTCTGCTTCTGCCAAATTTTATAATAACAGCAGCCGGACAGCCCGCCAACCGTACCGTTAAAGCCGGCATATTCTCCTTTGAGGGATATCATGTGAAGGATGAGGAAGGCAATCTGACCGGCTATGGTATTGAATTTCTTAATCTTGTATCCGAATATTCACACCTGAATTTTGAATACACAGGCTATGACAATTCGTGGGGCGATATGCTGACAATGCTGGAAAACGGCGAAATTGATGTTGTCACCACTGCCCGCCGGACTCCGGAAAGAGAGGATAAATTTGCATTTTCTCTTCCGATTGGCAGAAATAATACTATTCTCTCAGTTCGGCTTGATAATTCAAAACTGCACGGCAGTGATTATAAAACCTATAATATGATGACGGTAGGCGAACTGAGAGGAAGCAGTCAGAACCAGAGTCTGGTAGATTTTGCACAGGAAAAGGGCTTTTCTTACAATGTTAAGGAATTTGATGATTCCGATGTGCTTGCAGCCGCTCTGCAAAACGGTGAAATTGACGCAATTCTTTCCAGCGATCTGAGAAAGACGGAAAATGAAAAAACACTGGACATAATTGCAGAGGCCAGCTTCTATGCAATCGTCAGAAAAGATGACACTGAACTGCTTAACGAAAT
>CAZLOX010000029.1:0-16475 GCA_964561265.1 uncultured Lachnospiraceae bacterium | reverse complement strand
AACAGACAATGAAATTAAACCTTGAAAAGGGCTGGAACGATGTAAAAATTTACAGCACAAAGGGTATAATCAGTAAAACTGATTACAGAATATCTGTTGACTATCTGGATATTGATGCAAAAGGTTATACTCTGCCGGATATTATAGAAAATACCGCGGCAAAGATGAACAATGCGTCAGAGCGTGATATTTACAAAGCCGGGGATGGAAAAGGTATTACCGGCTTAGGACAGAGCGGCAGCGCAGAATTTACGGTAAATGCTGACGAGGAAGGCACATATGATTTGGGTATATGGTACAGCAGTTCGGATTACAGAGCGCTTGAAGTATATATTGACAATACGCTTGCCGATACTGTATACTGTCCTGTAACCAACGAAACTGACAGAGTTGATACAGTTGCGGTAAAACTTCAGCTTTCAAAAGGAGAGCATAAGATTACTTTCAAAAATCAATACGGTCAGGCACCTGATATTGATAAAATTCAGTTCAGAAAAGCAGAAGATGTATCAGGTGTGAGCTTATTCAGCATAGATATGGAACCGCCGTTTACAAACGGTATATTCAGCATTGATTATGATTTAAAAACCGGTAAGGTTGATTACAGATACGGCAGTGATGTAAGGGTGAAAGGCTTTGAATCGGTTGTAAAAGTGGAAGATTCATATGACAGCGGTGACGGCAATATGGTAAATAATGTTGTAAAGTCATCGGATTATACCAGCCGCTATGTTACATATGACACCTTAAACGACAGTTTCGGACAGGGAGATTTGTACACAGTCGTAAATGAGGCGGAAAATCTTCCTACAATGTATCAGAAATTTTATGTGTACAAAAATATGCCGTACGCGTTGGTACAGGTAGAACTTGGTTCAGATAATGAAATTTCGACAAACTTTATGGCACCGATAAGCGCGTCGGGAAATGATATAGTCAATATAGGAAATAAAAGTGACGCAAGAGCTTTATTTGTTCCGTTTTCAAATGACGATTATGTGGCATACAATCCCGAAAAACTTAACGGAGCGCATATAAGCCATTTTGTAACGGCAATTTTTGACAATAATACAAGAAACAGCGTGATTACAGGCTCTGTAGACCATGACACATGGAAGACAGGAACAACTACATGGGCAACAGCCGACAATGGAAGCATTAACTTCTTTGGCGCATTCGGCGGAATTGAGTCCAGAAAATTCACATACGATTTCCAGCCGCACGGCTCAATAAGCGGAAAAACGGTATCATCGCCGAAGATGTTCCTCGGATATTTTGATGACTGGCGTGACGGTATGGACGCGTACGGCGATGCCAATAAACGCAATAACGGCAAACTTAGCTGGGGCGGCGGCGCAATATTCGGTTTTAACTCATGGAACGCGCATCAGGACAAAGTAAGTCTGGCTAACATGAAAACCGCGGCAGATGAGATGAAAACATTGCACGATGCGAGCTTCTGTGATGAAAACGGCATTACATGGGTTAATATAGATTCTTATTACGATAACCTGGAAGGACACGATGTAGACAACAATGGCACTGATGATCTTAAGGACTATGTGAATTATTGTAAAGAAAGAGGTCTTAAGGTCGGCATTTATCATTCTGCAGGAGTTACATGGGGTAATGATTTGTGGAATTGGGGTGTGCGCGGAGATGCTGTTACAGACGAGTACGGCAATCCTGTTGCGCCAGCAAAGTCTGACAAGACATATGGAGTATCAATCGACGCATTTGCCATAGACCCGACCTCAAATAAATTTAAGGAAAACATCAAAAACTTTATGACAAAATATACAGACATGGGTTTTGATTATGTTAAACTTGATTTTCTGAATTTCAGTGCGCTTGAAGGCTGTTTTGCAGATAAAAGTGTTACAACCGGTATGCAGGCATATAATGCGCTGTGTAAGGAAATTACAAAGTATGTAGATCCGGATAAGTTCTTTTTGAATTATTCAATCGCACCGCTGTTCCCAAGTCAGTATGCACATTCAAGAAGATTGAGCTGTGATATAGGAACAGAAAGCATAAGTTCTATTGACAAGGCAAAATATATGCTTAATGCTTTGCAGTACGGATGGTGGCAGGACGGCAATTTGTATGAATATACAGACCCTGACCAGATTTCGTTTTATCCTCCTCTTGTAGAGGCCTTATACTCCTTTGATAGCAATACAGCGCGCGGAAAGTATACATCAGGTGTTATTGCCGGAGGTGTAATGCTGTTAAGTAATGATTTCAGCAGCAACAAGTTAAAGAACGGTGTCGAGTCAATAGCGAAAAATGAACGCGTCAATGAAGTGGTGCGTATAGGTAAGGCATTCCGCCCGACTAAGGCAACAAACGCATGGAGTACGCCGTATGAAGGCGATAAACAAGACCCTGATAATGTGTATTATATGGAGGATAACGGATATACATATGTTGCGTTGTTCAACTTCGGCAGCAGCGCGGCAAAGCAGAGTTTTAACCTTGCGGATGTCGGCTTAGACCCAAGCAAGACTTATACAGCAACGGAGCTTTGGGACAATACAACAGCGACAATGAGCGGAAACTCATTTACCACATCAGGCAATATTGCGGCCCGCAGCGCTAATCTGTATAAAATTGCATCAGGCGCAGATGCGCAGGAAAACAATGTTCTGCTGTACGAGGATTTTGACACGACAGGTACAACAGTTGATACGGTTAAAAATGGTTCAGACGGCTGGGAATTTGCAACATGGGGTGACACAGCGCCTGAAGTGCAGGTAGGAAGTACTAACGGAAGCACAGGAAACGCGCTGAGACTAACCTTAGGAGACTCATGGTGGAATGCGGGATATGTAAACTTTAACTTCGTGAAATTCGGAGCGGTTAAAAACGGTATTTCTGAAGATGAGATGAGAAAGAAATTGTCGGAGGATATTACATTATCCTTCAAAGCTCATTACACAATACCAAATCCGGAACAGGCAGGACCCGCATCAATTCGTATAAAGGATAAAGACGGCAATGTAATAGTAGATTTTTCAACGCCATGGCGTGGTGATGGCAATCCAAGTGGTGTAACAGATAAATTAGTTCTGCAAAATGTGAAAAATCCAAGCGGCGGCGATAATCTTTCCTATATTTTGAAAAACCCAATAAATAATGCAGAGTCAGGTAATTCAGAATGGTATGATATCAGTGTAAACTTTGATATGAAAAACAGCAAATACAGAATTACGGTTGATAATAATGTATTTAATTGCCCTGATTACGGCGAATGGATTGACAGCGGTGTATCTCTTGACGGTAATTCAATCAGCGGTTTGTATTTAGAAGTATACAGCGGTTCATGGTATCAGAGTCTGTTCATGGATGATATTAAAATAACGTCAACATCTACAAATGATATTGAATTTATTGTAAATGCTGATATTAAAACAACGGCATCGGGCAGGGATGAAATATATCCGGGCGATACGATTGCAGGCAGCATATCGGCATCCGGCGGAACGATTGATAACGCTAAGACGGAAATTGATTTTGCTTACCGTCCCGCAGGACAGAGCGGCTATCAGCCTATGACAGGCACAACAGTTCCGGAAGACGCGGACAGAGTTATGATGATCGTTTCTGCTGAAAGTACGGACGGTAAAACAGCGACCAAAGTGGTTTATGCTGATGTAGAACCGTATGAGAGAGCATATAGCACTGAAGACTTTGACAGTAAATCCGTATATGAAGATATGCTGAACAGTAAAAACGGCTGGAGTTTGTCTGGCGATGACAACGCTCTTGCGCACAAGTGGGATGCAATCAATAATATCAACGGTACATTGAGATTGGTTTCAACAACTTGGTGGAATCAGATTTGGCTTGACAAAGATATAGCGGCAGATGTTAAGAATAAGTATATCGCTGACGGATGGTCTGACAGCGCTGCTGCTGCAAAGGCTAACAGTAATCTCAGCGGAGCGGTGTCGGTATCCTTTAAGGCAGGATTCCAGTTTGACGGCGACAATGATACAGGCAATCCGAATCGGTCACATATAAGACTGCGGGGAACAGACGGTCATACCTTTGCTGAAATTCATGATGAATACGGCGTAAACAACGGCGGTAAAAATACTTTATCTTTAATTGCTCTTAATGCGGCGAAAACCGAAAACAAGATGTATGAAATAGCAACAAATTCAAACGGGGATATGGTGCTGTATGATTTTGAATTTGTGACTAACGAAGCCGGCAATGCGTATAAGCTGTATATTAACGGAGAACAGTTTACAAAGACTGATTTCGGTGCAGACTGGATTCCGGCATCAAGCAAGGACGGCACAGGCGAAGCATCACAGAAGAACATCGGAGGAGTTGCTAAGCTGACTCTGGGCGAGTACTGGACAGCATGGTATCAGACTATCTGGTTTGACGATCTTAAAGTTGAGCCTATTATGTATGATATTGACACGTCAGAAGTTGTCGGAGGTATAGTTGAGGTTGTGCGTTCAAGACAAAGCGCGGATTCCGCGGAGGCGGGCAACCGTGTATTTGTAAAGGCGACTCCGAAAGAAGGCTACAAAAATGAAATTATTGAACCGCTGAAAATGAACGGCACGGAAATCGGCAGCGACGGTATGTTTATTATGCCTAAAGCAAAGGCTGTTATTACAGGCGCGTTCAAAGAAGCGGCGAAAAAGCTTGCAGCACCGTCAGGATTGACATTTACAAACGGAACGGCGTCATGGAAAGCAGTTACAAATGCGAACGGATACAGCGTGCAGCTTTATAAAAAATCAGGTGAAGAATATAAAGCGGAGGGCAGTCCGGTAACTGTAACATCGGGAGTATCGTATACTTTTGAGGGACTGACCGCGGGCGATTATATCTTTAAAGTTAAAGCGCTGGGTGACGGTGATGATAAATTCAGCGACAGTGACGAAACTCAGAGCGCAAATTACAGACAAAAGGAAAAACTTGCTGTTCCAACGGAACTTAAATTTGAAGATGGTATTGCCTCATGGACGGAAGTAACCAACGCGGATTACTACACTGTACAGCTTTACTTCAAAAAAAGCCTTGAGGGCGAAAGTGCCGCCTCCGGTGATATTATAGAAGTAAAGTCGGGAACATCATATGATTTCAGTACGATTATTAAAGACGTAGGACTTTATACATTTGCTGTAAGAGCACGCGGTAACGCAGATGGTTTCTACACGAACAGTGATTTATCGGAAGAGAGCGGCGTATATACTTATACAAAACAGCTTGAAACACCGACAGGTCTGACATTTACAGACGGAAAAGCGTCGTGGGGTAAGGTAGAAAATGCCTCATCTTACAGCGTGCAGCTTTACAAGTCGGGCGTGGCATATGGCGACCCGAAAACAGCAACAGCTGCAGCTGCCTCGTATAAATTTGAGTTTACAGAAGCAGTGGCAGGTGATTATACCTTTAAAGTAACCGCATTAGGCGAAGGTTACTATAAAAACAGTAATGAATCTGAGGAAAGTACAACATATATACATTCGGTTACTCTGAGAGCTCCCGGAAATGTTAGGATAACCGACGGAAAAGTATTATGGAATACGGTAACTAATGCCAAAAGTTACACTGTTCAGCTGTATAAAAAAGGCGGAGAATCAGAACAGGATACTCTTGCAGATACTTTTGAGAATGTGACAGCGTTGGAAAAAGAACTTGATTTTACTGATAAAGCAGTCGGAGACTACTATGTAACGGTTAAGGCTGTAGGCGACGGCAAGTATTATAAAGACAGCGCTGTATCAGCAAAAGCAGAATATACACATTCAATGCAGTTGACAACTCCGACTATACTTTCGTTTGAAAACGGAATTGCAAAATGGTCGCCGGTGGAAAATGCTAAGAGTTACAGCATACGCGTATATAGGTATGACAATGATTCAAAAAAATATGTGGCAATAGGTTCTCTTGCAGAGGATATTACAGAAACAGAATATGATTGTAAGATTACTTCTGTAGGCAGATACAGTATTCATGTCAGAGCGGAAGGCGATGAAACATACTATACACAGAGTGCTGTTGCATCCAGTGAAAATGCGGATATAACATATACATATACTGTTCCTCTGGGCAAACCGGCTTCAGCAACTATTTCCAAAAACGGTACTGGCCGCTGGGATGCTGTACCAAATGCGGTCGGTTATTCTGTTCAGCTTTACAGGCAGGCTGACGGCGGTGATGATGTTCCTGTAGGCAGCGCGCGCCGTGTCAATGCCACTTCAACTACGTTTAATTTCGGAGAAGACGGAACGTATTACTTTACAGTTAAACCTGTAGGCAATGATTATTATATCGCAGGTGATGAAGTGACAACAAGTAATACATGTGATTACGTGGCAAAACCGGCTGTAGGTACTCCGTCAAATCTGTCGGTAGATACAGGAGATGATATCCGCACTCTCAATGTTGCATGGAATGCCGTAGAGGATTCTGAGGGTTATACTCTGCAGCTTTATAAGAAAGCAGAGTCAGAAGAAGGTGAAGAAGCCGAAGATGAGATGGTAGACAGCATAGACATAGGTGACTCATCGACAACAGAATGTGAATTCAATCTGACTGCGAGAGGAACATATTATGTTCAGATCATTGCTCTCGGAAACGGCGAAAACAGCAGTAACAGTGAACCTGTACTCAGTAAAGAATATGAACATAATCCTGTGCCTGAGAAACTGGAGGCACCGGAAAATATAACATTTACAAACGGCAGGGCGGAATGGTCTGCGGTAGAAGGTGCGACAGCATACAGCATACAGCTTTACAGGAATGGAACAGCTGTAGGAGATCCTGAAACAGTGGATAATGACACGGCAGATGGTGAAACACTGTCCTATACCTTTGACGGAATCGAAAGAACTGCCGGACGTTACACATTCGGACTTACTGTATTGGGTGACGAAGGATTGTACTATGAGGACAGTGATGAAGTACGAAGTGATGAATATATAGTATCTGCTAAACTGGCAGCTCCGGTGCCGGCAGGCTTTGCGGACGGTGAAGCGTCATGGAACAGGGTCAGAAATGCCGACAGCTACAGTGTACAGCTTTACAAGAATGGAGAGCCGGAGGGCGAACCGGTGAATGTTACAGACACAGAGCATAAATTTACAATAAATCAGGCGGGCAGATATACATTTACGGTTAAGGCACACAGCAATGACAGTGAGGTTTATACTGACAGTGACGAATCTTCCGCAAGTGAGGAATATGTGCGTAAAGTTCGCTTGTCAGCACCGCAGAATCTGACATTCAATAACGGCACAGCGTCATGGGATGAAGTTACTAATGCGGACAAATATATTGTTCAGCTTTATAAGAATAGTATAAAATCAGGTGAGCCGCAGACTGTTGTTACAAATTCGTATAATTTCGATATCAGCGAAATAGGCAGATATACATTTACCGTTCAGGCAGTAAGTGACAGTGAATTTTATCCTGAGAGTGACGAAGCTGAAAGCAAAGAATTTATAAAGACAGTCAAACTGGCAAAACCGCAGAATGTTTCATTTGCAAATGCAACTCTTACATGGGATGCGGTGGAAAACGCGGCAGGCTATGATGTGCGTCTTTATAAGGACGGCAAAGCAGTTGACGATGCAGTCCGCGTAAATGGCGGAACAACATACACATTTGACATGAGCGGAATGGAAGCAGGTACGTATACATGTAATGTCAGAGCAGTAAATGAGAGTATATATTATGATAACAGCGATATTGCAACAAGTAATGAATACACACATTCTGCTGCATTGTCTGCACCGGCGGATATTACTTTTGAAGATGGTGTTGCATCGTGGAGCAAAGTGGATAATGCCGCAGGATACAGTATACAGCTTTACAAGGATAATGCTGTATTCGGAGATATTGTAAATGTCGGAGCTGACGCTGATAATTATGATTTTACCGCTGCAATTAAAGCCGGCGGCGAGGGCGTATATACTTATCAGATAAAGGCGATTGGTGACGGCACATACTACAATGACAGTGAAACAGCATCAAGCGTCAGTTACACATATATACCGGGACAGCTGATAGAAAAACTTCAGACACCGCAGGGGCTGACATTTAATAATGGTGTTGCATCATGGAACAAAGTGGATAACGCTTCAGGATACAGCATACAGCTTTATAAGGATAACGTTGAATGCGGTGTGGCTGTAAGTGTAAATGCTGATTCTAACAGCTATGATTTTAGCGGTATTATTAAAGATAACAAAGAAGTAGGCACATATACTTACAGAGTAAAAGCTGTAGGAGACGGTGTGTATTACGATAGCAGTGAAACTGCAGTGAGCGGCAGCTATAAGACGGAAAAACTGGCAGATCCGCAGAATCCTGCTTTTGACAATGGTATTGCGTCATGGAATGGCACAGCAAACGCGTCAAAGTATGTATTAGTACTGTATCGTGACGGTTCAGCGCAGAAAAGAGTTGAAACAGATAGTGTAATTTACGACTTTACTGCAAATATCAAGCAGGACGGTGACTATTATTATACGGTTCAGGCAATAGGCGACGGCATTCAATATCGTGACAGTGAAACGGTAAACAGCGCAGTATATACGTATAAGGCACCGAAAGAAACAAAATGGGAAGTGAAATCACTTGATTTTGATAAGGCAACCGGTAAATTCAGCGTAACGGTTACAGCCGGAAAAGAGCGCTATGATGAAGTAACTATTTATACGGCGCTGTATAAGAACGGAGAACTTAAATCAATTCATCTGATTAAAAATCCTGTATTTGACAGTGATTCCGAATACAGAGGAAGCGGTAAGCTGGAACTGCCGGAGGATATGTCGGGAGTTTCATGCAAGGTATTTATATGGGATGAAAATATGATGCCAATAACAAAGGTATATGAATAATTCTCTCTCTATTAAATAAAGAAAATTGGCTGTCTGCTGTGAAGCAGACAGCTTATTTTCATCTTATGCAGATAATTTTTATCAAAAAATTCATGTATAAGATGAAAATTTTCCACTGTAAAAATATATTTTAGTGTGGTAAAATTATAATATAAAATATATAAAGAAAGGGCGGAACATTATGAAGAAAAAAATAATGGCGGCGCTGGTAGCTCTATCAATTGGAGCAGGCGCTTTTCCGGCAGCTTATGCTGCACCGGACGGAAGGACGGATAACAATGAAGCAGATTATTCTCTTATTGTAGGAACTCCGTTTTACAAAGAAACTTTCGAAGATGAAAAAGTGTTGGAAACAGCAAAAGCAAATCAGGCCGGTTGGACATATCAACCGGGAAATGGAGTTGACTTTGGCAGAGGAAACAATTTTAACAATGTCCAGACAGGCTCTAACATGATACGTTTCTGCGGTGTACAGTGGGATGACAGTTCTCTTGAACTCAATTTAAAAGAGTCAGCACAGGCTAAGGGCATGGAGGCGGCTGAGTACGATTCCTACCTTGAGGATAATGTGGCAGTAAGTTTCAGTTATTCTCCTACCGCGGATGCGAGCATAGGAAACAAGCAGGATGGAAGCCGCAACATGATTGAACTTGTTGCAGATGACGGAAAGCCGTTTATGGCATTTGAAGCGTATACTAAGGATAAGGCAAATGATGACATTACGCTTAATCTTATAGCCATGAATGATGAAAAAACAGCAAATGTACGCTATGAACTTGCAAAAGGCGCGTCAAATGTATTTGACGTACTGCGTAACGTAACGGTATATATGAATAATGAAGACGATACATATCAGATAAAAGTAGGCACACAGCCGCTTAGTATAGGAAATTTCGGTGAATGGATACCTATGAGCACAAGTGATGATGTAGGTGCGGCGTCACCGGCATCAGATATTAAAATCGGCTCGGTTAAAATCAAAAATGTTCATTCAAGCTGGTATGGAGGTATTGTTTTGGATGATATAGAACTTGCCAACTGGGACATAATTGAGTTCACAAATCCGGCATCCGCACCGGATAAGGCGATGTCTATGTGGTACAGAAAGCCGGCGGAAAAATGGGCGCAGTCCCTGCCGCTGGGCAACGGACGCATCGGTGCGATGGTCTGGGGCGGAATCACATCAGATACACTTTCTCTTAATGATGTTACGGCATGGTCAGGCGAGGATCATACAGGCAAAAATCTTGATCATGACGGCAGCGCGGATAATTACGCGGCGCTTAACGCACTTCGTGATGAGATGAAAAAACCTGCTCCGGACAGAAATAAGGTATCAGAGTATCTGACGGCAATGGGCGGAGAAGGCAATCCGGCAACGGGTACTCACAGACCGTTTGGCAAGCTCGAATTCAGTTTCAGCGGTATGGATTCTGCTATTTCGGGTTACAGACGTTCACTGGATCTGGAAGATGCCGTTTCAACTGTTGAATTTACAGCAGGCGGTACGAAATATACCCGTGAAGCGGTTGTAAGTAATCCTGATCAGGTTATTGCATTGAAATATGACGCGGATAAGAACGGAAAGATTTCATTTGACGTTACTTTTGCGACAGAGGAAACAAACGGCGGAACCGGTACGGTTACGGCGAATGCGGATAACCTTGAATGGAACGGAGCTGTCTTTAACTATGATAATGTTAAAAATGGTGTTAAAACATTTGCGTATATGAAGGCAATTCCGTCAGGAGGCACAGTTACATACGGCAATGACGGAATGCACGTTAAAGATGCTGACAGTGTTGTCCTTATCGTTTCTCTCGGAACAGATTTTACAGCAGGCAAAAATTTTGAGCAGAATACAAAAGAGAATTGCAAGGCTCAGCTTGACGCGGCAGTGACAAAAGGCTATGATAAAATCAAAGAAGACCACATAAAGGACGTAAGCGAACTGTTTAACAGAATGACGGTTGAAATCGGCCCTGAAAGCGAACTGAAATCGTCAGATCCGACAGATGTGCGTCTTGATAAAATCCGCAGCGGCGGAGAAATTGACGGAAGTTTCATGTCGCTCTGGTATCAGTATGCAAGATATCTTATGATAGCAGGTTCACGCGAGGATTCTCCGCTGCCTATGAATTTGCTGGGCATATGGAATGACAATGTGGCATGTAATATGGCTTGGACGTGCGATTATCATCTGGATATAAACACTCAGATGAATCAGTGGATGGCAAATTCTGCAAATCTTTCAGAAGCAGAAAAGCCTATATTTGATTTTATGAAAAATATACTTATTCCGAGCGGAAAGATAACCGCACAGAAGCAGTATGGTTCAGAAAACGGCTGGCTTGCGGGCGTAGCTACCAATGCGTGGGGTTATACCGGAATACAAAAGGATACATGGCAGGCTTTCACAGGAACGACATGCGGAGCATGGCTGGCGCAGGAAATTATGAACTATTACAGCCATACAGGCGACAAGGAATTTCTTGAAAACGAAGGCTTTGAAATGCTTAAGAGTACTGCTGCATTTTATAATGAATTTATGACGGAGTACACAGACGGCAGCGGCAATACATATTGGGTAACAATTCCAAGTTCTTCTCCTGAAAATGGAGATGCAGAAATGATGTCCACAATGGATATAACCATTGTCAGAGATATATTTGAGCAGACGCTTAAATGCTATGATATACTTGGCAAGACTAAGGATGATTTTTATAACAGCGTACAGACAAAACTTGGAAAGATTCCGCCGTACAAAATTGCGGCAACCGGCAATCTTGCAGAATGGCCGTTTAAAAACGGTACGGATGACGGTAATACCAATCATCGTCATACATCGCATCTCTTGGGACTCTTCCCGTATGCTCAGATAACTCCGGACAAAACACCGGAACTTGCAGGAGCGGCTCTTATATCAATGCAAAGACGATTTGACAGAGAGGATTTTGAACATACAGAGTGGACGGCAGTCAACGCTCAGGGACAGTATGCAAGACTGAAAGACGGAGAAAACGCGTACAAATATCTCAAACTTGAGGGCAACACATTCACATGGCCTAATCTTCTCAGCATTTCACCTGAAGGAATTGCGCTTGCACCGTGTGATGTATACTGTATAGACGGTACATTCGGTGTAGGTCAGGCAACAGCTGAAATGCTTATGCAGTCACACAGTGACAGACTTGAGTTCCTTCCGGCACTTCCTAAGGTGTGGAGCGAAGGAAAGATAGAGGGAATGTCAGCAGAGGGCGCAATGACTGTAGACTTCTCATGGAAGAATTATATGCTTACTTCTGCAAGCATAACTCCTAAATACGACAGAACAGTAAATATACTGAAAAACGCAAAGGTACGCTGGGATGACGTGGCAGTATATGATAATGAAGGCAATAAAGTTGCAACAACAGGCAACGACAAACTGCTTACATTTGAAGCAAAAGCAGGAAAGACATATACATTAAAGACATCCAATGGCGAAGAACTCAGAACAGGCAGAATTATCAACAACGACTATCCGGGAATAGTTTACAATGATTTTGGCTACAACAGCGGCAGAGAAGGTCTGAACGATATTGGAAATGATGTTCATTATTCCGAGAGAACAGGCGCATCAGCAGAATTTACCTTTAACGGAACAGGCATTGATGTTCTTGCGGAAATGCACAAGGGCGGCGGTAAAAAAGTAAAAATAACAATAGACGGTCAGGATAAGGGAGAGTATGCAAACAGCCTTCCGGATACATCTGAAGAGAACTATCAGGCTCATGGTATTGTTTACAGCGTAGACGGTCTTGAAGCAGGCACTCATACGATAAAAATAGAGCAGATCGAGGACGGCGGATATTTTGAACTTGACGCTTTCGCGGTAAAGGGAGAATATTTTGAACAGATAAATGATGACGATCCAAGAATCAGTTATGAGGACGGCTGGCAGAGAAGTACAGACCGCACCAACGGCGATTACATGGCGGATATTCATTTTGCTGATGACAGTGCGATAGGCAAGAGCCTTACAGTTGAGTTTGAAGGAACAGGAATAGAAACCATAGTTGAAAAGGACGGCATATTCGGCGAGCTTGCCTTTGAAGTTGACGGAATGGATTACGGCAAAGCCGATACGAGCAACGGCAAGGGAAGTCATATTGTTAATCCTATTTCGGGTCTGCCTAACGGCAAACATACTCTTAAAGTTACTCACCTTGGCAAAGAAGGCACATGGAACTGGTGCGCAATTGATGGATTTATCATCCTGAACGGCGGCGGAGCGGTAATTACAACAGGTACATATGAACTGACTAATATGGATAACAGCAAGATACTTACTGCTGATGGTGATAAAGTAACTGCTTCTTCCAATCTTAGCGGTGCGGATTACCAGAAATGGATTATAAGTTATATAAATGACAGACAATTCAGAATGATAAATGCTCAGAGCGGTATGGCTGTTGCAGTTGAAAGCAGTATGCTTGTTCAGAGACCTTCAAGCCCGACTGCTGCAAATCAGATTTGGGAAAAAGTAGACTATAATCTGGTAAACGGCAATTTCTGGCTGTACAGTGAGGCAAATAAGTCATATACAAATGTTTACGGCGGAAATTGTAACGACGGCGATAATATAGGAATGTGGTCAAACGGCGGTGTGCCGGATGCGGGAGAAAATAATTTCTGGAGCATAGAGGATGCAGGCGACGGAACTGTATTTTTAAAGAGCGCTAAGAATAAGAATCCTGAGGCATATATGGCAGTTAACCCGAATAGTGCGGATAATTCCGGAGCAAGTATTGCAACATACGCAAAACGCAGCGGCAGTAATCAAGTATGGACAATTGAGTTTGTCGGCGACGGAAAGTACACATTAAAGAATGCAGAAAGCGGCAAGTATGCATCTAAGATTGACGAAAAGCTGACACTTTCAGATAATGCCAATGCGGATAATGCAAAATGGACGCTTGAACAGGCAAGACAGAATGGTACGCTTTACAGCATATTCACAAATGCAGCAGACGGCAGCAAGCTTAATATTGATGGTGATAAGTGGGGAATGAAGGCAGCTTCTGCAGCAAAAGCAGCTCCGTATGTATATGATATAACAACAGACGGAAAAGTTTCGGTGGGCGAAAAAATCAATGTTTCATATAAATACGGCGGCAATGATGCTGAAAACGGAACTTCATACAGAGTTTACACTGTTTCATCGGGAGTAACACTCTTTGATGCAGATGGTGAAAATACAATAGCAGAAGGAACAGCTTCCGCAGACAAAGGATTTTCATTTACAGTACCTTCGGATTACAGCACAGAAAAGAGTATTATCATAGCTGTAACACCGGCATCATCAGGCAAGACCGGCGGAACTTTCTACAGATATATTCAGCCTGTAACGGCGGATGATAAGGGACTTTCGGGAACTGTTCAGAAAGAAGTTTCTTTTGATGCGGACGAAATAAACGGTAAGCAAAACGGCTGGTCACACGATAAAGGTGATGCGCAAACAGAATATGAAATAACAGTAGCAGATAAACTCGACAAGGAAAACTGTCTGAGCATCAAAGCGAACAACTGGTTTAAAAATTCAAATATCAAGCTCGATCTGACAAATTCAAGCAATGAATACAGCGCTCTTACTGGCAAAGCATATGTTGAGTTTGACGCTTTGTTTGAAACGCCTAATAATTATGACAGAGAAAGCAGAATGTATATTGCCCTGAAGGACGGCGACAAGGAATTTGCGGCAGTAAGACTCTTCAGCAACCGTCTTGATATTATGTCGGTTGATTCAAACGGCGATTACAGAAAGAATTACAATATCGCGTTGGGCGATGATGAAACTCACGGCAAATGGTTCAACCTTAAATTCTTTGTTGATACAGACAAGAACAGTTTTGCTGTCAAAGTGAATGACCAGTTTGTCACAAAAGACGGAAAGGATATCTGGTTTGCGGCAACACAGGGCTGTACGGAAGGTTATCCGGGAAATGATACAAGATTAAATATCAGCAGTGTTTCGGCTATAGAAATAGGTCATAAATGGGCTGGTGCTCCTTCATCTTTATGGGTAAGCGGTCTTAAACTCGGAACATATAATCAGCCTGAAGGAAACGGCTGGATCACAGAATCATTTGTTCCTGCCGGCGGAACTCTGCAATACGGCGAGAAAAACACAATGAATCTTACTGTTGTAGAAAATTCTCCTGTAACAAACGGAGTAATTTACGCAGCTCTTTATAAGGACGGAGCGCTTGTTGCGGTAGACATAAAGAAGGATATTTCTTTCGATGCGCGCGGTGTATATGAAGATACTGTAGTATTTGATGTACCAAAAATGGGCGGCGATTACACAGCGAAGGTATTCCTGTGGGACAACAACATGAATCCTGTAGGCAGTGCATATGAGACATTTTTAAGCGCTGAAAGTGAATTTACAGTGCCAAATGTATTCTCAGACAATATGATAATTCAGGCAGATGAAGAGATTGCGGTATGGGGTAAGGCGAAAGCCGGTGATACTGTAACGGTAACGATACCAGAAACTGACGAACAGGCTGACACAACGGCTGATGCAGACGGAAACTGGATACTTACTCTTCCGGCGCAGGAAGCATCAACAAACGGCGAAAGCTATACGCTCAATGTAAAATGCGGCGAGGAAACAAAAACATATAAAAACATAATCTTTGGAGATGTTTATCTGCTTGCAGGTCAGTCTAATATGGAAGCATGGATGAGCTGGATTGACGGGAATAATATAGCATCTGAGGAGCAGAACGCGGAAAATCCGAATATAAGAACGGTTGACCTTTTAAGCAAGGGTACTGACGGTTCGGCAGAGCCGTCGGAGAATCTGCCGAAAGCAGACGGTACACAGTGGAAACCTATGACATATGCAAACGCGCAGACAACATCGGCAGTCGGTTACTATTTTGCTCAGAAGCTTAATAAGGATACAGGCAGACCGATCGGATATATCCATGCGGCAGTAGGCGGAACAGGTATCAGCAGATGGATCGCAAATGATTATGTTGAAGGTGTTTCATCGCAGTGGTCGCTGTACAATAACCGTGTATATCCTGTAAGAAATCTTAAACTGTCGGGTGTACTGTACTATCAGGGAGAAGCGGAAGGCCCGAACGGACAGGACAGCACTCAGGGTATGCAGGCTGACGAATACAGCAAAATTATGGCGGCTCTTATAGACAATTACAGAGAATTGTTTAATGATGATGATCTGCCGTTCTATTATGCACAGCTTGCAAGATATACAAATCAGAATTTTGAAAATATCAGAGCTGCGCAGGTGTGGGCGCTTGACAAAGTGAAGAATAAGAATAATATAAGAATGGTATCAAATCTTGATATAGTAGGAAACTTCGGCGCACCGGGCAATACATCCGGCAATGCGCGCCACGATATTCACCCGTACGACAAGAAAACGGTAGGCGAGCGTTTTGCGCTGATTGCAGAACATGAAATCTATGGTAAGTCAGACATAGCATTCACCGGACCTGTCTATAAATCAATGGAAGTAAACGGCAATAAGCTGACACTTACATTTGAAACAACCGGTAATCTTAAAATAATGCCTATGGATCA
>CAZLOX010000028.1:10616-16644 GCA_964561265.1 uncultured Lachnospiraceae bacterium | reverse complement strand
AATTCATCTGAATTGAACATTTTACCCGGATCAAGAAGCATAACGATATTATCGTTAAGTTTTGATACGCCGATTATAAATCTATGGAGATAATCATCATAAATTTTAGGAGGATTTGTAATTTCGTTATCACCAAAATCCGTAATTTCTGACACCTTATCCACAACATAGGCATATTTGCTTTCATTATATTCGATAATAACGCAGCAAATACGTTCTCCGAATTCCTGTTTTGGCTTTTTAAAAATAATTCTCGGATCGATAATAGGGATCACCTCTCCGCGCAGCTGCATAACTCCGGGAGCGAAATCAGGATAATCCGGAACAGAAGTCACATTGCCGACTCCAACGATCTGAATTACATAGGTAATGTTAAAACCGTAGAGTTCGTTGTCAATTTCAAAGACAAGGTATTTGTCTTTTTCTTCGTATTCCGTTTCATTATCGGCCGTACCGAAAATATCCATCTCAGAAGCCATAGTTTTCACCTCGCTAAAACTTTATTTTAAAAATTTCAAAATAGTGTCGGATATATCGTTAATATCCGCCTGCACGTCAACCGCGCCTATATTAAAGGCAACGCGCGGCATTCCATAGACAACGCAGCTTTTTTCATCCTGTCCGATTGTTCTTGCGCCGGCTTTGTGCATTTTCAGAAGCCCTTCGGCGCCGTCCTGCCCCATTCCTGTGAGAATAACGCCGACTGCCATTCTTCCGGCAGTTTCCGCCACAGAATTGAAAAGGACATTGACTGACGGCATATGACCGCTTACTTTTTCGCCCGGTTTTACAGAAACGTAATAACCGGACATATCTTTTTTCAGAGTCATCTGAAAACCGCCGGGGGCGATAAGGATGCGTCCGTCCTCAACTCTGTCACCGTCGCTTGCTTCTTTCACCGACATTTTACACAGTCTGTCAGCGCGTTCGGCATACATTCTTGTAAATCCGGGAGGCATATGCTGTACTATAACCACACCGGGCATATCTTTCGGCAGATGTGAAATTACCGCCAAAGTTGCTTCAGTGCCGCCGGTAGAAGCGCCGATTGCAACGACCTTGCCCTTAGCCAGAATCGGTGAAAATCTGACGGGAGTTTTTGCCGGAATATTTTCACGGACAGCCGCTGAAGGAGACGTATAATTGGGAGCATTCAAAGCTGTTTTAAGTTTCGCAATAGACGCGATTTTTATTTTTACGATAAGCTCTTTTGAAAATATCTCAAGTTCTCCGCTTTTCGGTTTTGTAACAAAATCAACCGCACCGGCGTTGAGCGCGTCGAACACGTTTGATGATACAGAACTTACTACAACAACCGGAAGAGGATTTTTCTGCATTAAATATTTCAGAAAATCTATACCGCTTATTTTCGGCATCTGCACGTCAAGTGTTATGACATCGGGTCTGAGCGTTTGAATTTTCGCTTTGGCGTCCTCTGCGTCGGCAGCTGTTCCGACAACTTCAATACCGCTGTCGCGCCCTATAAGTCTTGCTATCTGTTCTCTGAAGACCATAGAGTCATCGACAACTAAAACCTTAACTTTTCTGCTTGTCATAAACTCACTCCTTCTTATAAACCGCGGGAGCAACATATTTATATTTGATCGAATCCTTATCCAGATGTTCCGAATGTCCTATAAATAAGTAACCGCCGGGTTCGGTAAATTCGTAAAATTTATTAACAAGTCTTAATTTTGTTTCCGCGTCAAAATATATCATTACATTACGGCAGAATATAATATGGAATTTTCTTTTGAATTTGAAATCATCCATAAGATTGAATTTTTTAAATATAATATTCTGTTTTATCTTATTGTTAAAGGAACACATTCCGTCTGCTGCCGGAACAACATATTTTCTGCGGAGTTCCGGAGGGATTGTGTCCATTGATTCTTTCGGATACATACCGCTTCTTGCCAGACTGAGTACTCTGTCCGAGAGATCGGTTGCGAGTATTCTTGTATCCCAGCCCGCCTGATTTCCGAAAACTTCTTCGGTAAGCATTGCGAGGGTATATGGTTCTTCGCCCGATGAACAGCCCGCGCTCCATATTCCGAGAGATCTGTTTTTAACAGTCTTTGCGAAATGGGGGAGAAGGGTTTTCTGAAACATTTCAAAGTGAGCCGGTTCCCTCATAAAATATGTATGGTTTGTTGTAACTTTACTCAGAAGCTGCGACAGTTCATCGCCTGATGTGTCTGAATATATACTTTCAAAATAATCTCCGAAACTGGAAAATCCCTTTTTTTCAACTATCAATGCCAGTCTGCCCTGAACAAGATGCTTTTTTTTGCTCAGATCTATGCCGAAATTATCATAGATAAAATGCCACATCTTATCAAATTCACTATCAGTTATTTTAAGCACTTACAACATCTCCTTTTGATTATTTTCTATACCCAAAAGTTTGTTGCAGTTAAGGAACAAAATTGTTTCCCCGTCAACTTTGGCGATTGACTGTATGTAATCGCAGTCATCGTACAGTCCCTTTTTTGTATACGGGAACATTTCGCTGCCCTCAACAGTTATAACATCCTTGACGGCGTCGACCGTAAGACCTACGGTAACATCGTCTATATCAAGGACGATAATATTTGTTCTGTAGTTATTGTCTTCACTCTGATAGAGATTGAATTTCTTTTTCACATTAACCACAGGAATAGGGCGTCCTCTCATATTTATAACGCCTTCTATATAATCGGGTACTTCAGGAACTTTTGTTATATTCTGAAGACCGGTTATTTCGATGATATTTTTTATTTCAATAGCCAGAGTATCCTCGCCTAAAGGGAAGGTAAGGTATCTGTTTGTCAAAGTGTCAACATTATTGTCTGTACTCATATCTGCTCCGCCTCTCCTTAAAATCTGAGTTTATTTCAATTCATTTATATCAAGGATAAATCCGATACTTCCGTCGCCGAGAATTGTACATCCGGATATACCGCTTCTGTCGGTCATGACATTGCTTAAATATTTCGGCAGAGCCTTAATAACAATCTGCTGTTCACCTATGATAGAATCAACGAAAAGGCACACATCCTTGCCGTCCTGTTTTACAAGAATCATAACGCCGTCGTTTATATCTGTAACGCCGTTTTCTATATTGTATTTTTCGTTCAGACGTATGATGTCTGAGAATTTTCCGAATGTATGTATTCTTTCATTTCCGTACGGATCCCGCGTGATATCCTTTGGATTACCGATAAAGACATCGGATATTGTCTTAAGCGGAATGATAAAGCAGTTGTCGCCGACTTCCACCTTCATGCCGTCTATAATAGCGAGTGTCAGCGGGATTTTTATTGTAAAGACAGTGCCTGAGCCTTGCTTGGAGTCTATGCTTACGCTGCCGCCGATGGACTCTATATTCTTCACAACAACGTCCATACCAACGCCTCTGCCGGAAAATTCCGTAACTTTTTCCTTTGTAGAAAAGCCGGGGAGAAGTATACATTCAAAGACTTTATTGTCCGGAATGGTATCCGCTTCCTCAGGGGCGATAAGACCGTTGTTAATAGCCTTTTTAAGAATTTTATCCCTTGCAAGACCTCTTCCGTCATCGGATATTGTAACTACGACATTGCTGCCGTCGTTAAATGCCGTGAGCATAACTTTGCCCTTTGCGGGTTTGTTAGTCTGGGCGCGTTCCTCTTTTGTTTCAAGACCGTGATCCATAGAGTTTCTCACCATATGCATAAGAGGATCAGACAGACTGTCAACAATTGTCTTGTCAACTTCGGTTTCCTCGCCGCGTATAATAAGCTCAACATCCTTGTTAAGAGTTTTGCTCATATCTCTTACAATTCTGTTCATTTTATGGAATACAGCCGCTATCGGAACCATTCGTATAGACATGACAACGTCCTGCAGGTCTTTTGTAAGTTTTTCAAGCTGTTCGGCGTTCTTGGTGAACGTAGGGAGGTTACGTCCCTTGATTTCCGGACTCTGAACAACCATAGACTGCGCTATAACTATTTCTCCGACAAAATCAAGCAGCGTGTCAAGTTTATCGACATTTACATTGATGAGATTCTGCTTTGAGGTACTCTGTGATTTTGCGCCGGTTTTTTTAGGTGCAGCCGGAGCCGGAGTTTTTTTCGGTTTTGCCTCAGGTTCTTCCTTTTTGACTTCCGCTTCCGCTTCCGGTTTTGCTTCGGGTCCAGCAGCCGGTTTTTCCGGTTCTTCTGTTTCCGGAAGAGCGGCTTTGACTTCCGCCGGAAATTCGTCTATAGGTTTGACTTCTATGCTTTTAACGCACATCTGTTCATTGAGTATGTCTTCGGCTTTGCTCTGATTGATACCGGTTGAGAACCATACTTCCAGTCCGTTTGCGGCAATATACTCGCCGCTTGTCGGATCTTCAAAGAGTTCCTTTGGTTTTGAAATAACCTCTCTGCAGTATTTGTCAAGTTCGTTTATAACGCTGAACGCGCGGACGTGTTCCATTTTGCAGTCGGGTTCAAAAACAACCTTTGCCCAGAATTTGTTGTTTCCGGCTTTGGTGTCTGATTCTTCTTCTATTGCAATATCGTCTTTTTTTGCCTCGACATTCAGGCTGTCGCCGGCTGTTTCTTTAGGAGCCGGTGTTTCGGCTGGTTTTGCCGGAGCCGGACTTCCGCCGTCAACAATAACAAGAACGTCTGAAATTTTTGAGAGGAGTTCATCCGCTGTTTCGGTAACGTCTTCTCCCGCCTCAACCTTTTCCATCTGAGCTTTGATAAAATCAGTGCCTTCAAACACAACGTCGCAGACTTCCTGAAATCCGTCTCCAACCGAGTTGTTATCTCTGATTTTAAAGAAAAGGTCTTCAATTTTATGAGCAACAACCGAAATATTATCAAATGACATCATAGCCGAAGAGCCTTTGATTGTGTGCATTATTCTGAATATTTCATTTATATGCTCCGTTGGTATGTCACCTTCGTTTTCAACCTCCATCATTATATCCTCAAGCTGTTCGATAAGCTGGTTGGTTTCAAAGATAAACATATCTAAAATAGGATCCCTGTCGCCTGTAAATTCGCTCAAAATTTCCACCTTCTTTTATAACAAGATTTTAATGAAACTTCTGCAGGGGCAAAAGTTTCTTAATAGCTGAAAGTTTCAGAGCCTGTTTGCATCCGATTATACAGGCAGATTTTTAATAGGCTCTGATTCTTATATGCAGCCTCCGTTTTGCGGAGGGTATACATCAGTGTTATGATGCGTATTATGTAAGAAGGATTATAAATTGCTTATTGCCTTTATAACCGCTTCTTCTTTAAACGGTTTTACCAGAAATCCCGAAGCGCCGGACAAAATAGATTCTTTAACCATGCTTTCCTGTCCCATTGCGGAAATCATTACCACTTTTGCTTTAGGATCCATTTTTTTGATTTCCTTAAGCGCACCAAGACCGTCGAGTTCAGGCATAGTAATGTCCATAGTCACGACATCCGGTGACAATTCGGCGTATTTTTTCACACCTTCAAGACCGTTCGGCGCATCGCCGACGACCTCAAAACCGTTTTTCTCCAGCATTGTTTTTAACGTAACACGCATAAATGCCGCGTCGTCAACAATAAGTATTTTCTTCACAAATATCACTCTCCAAAAAAATAATATATATTACTCAACACAAACAAATTATAAGAATATGTCTAAGATAAGACCTCTTATATCTTCAACGCACGCAAGAATTTCCACCTGATTTTTCTGACCTCTGAGTAATTCCGACGCGATTTTTTCTATGTCTGTATTTATTTTTTTTACATTTGAATAAATTTTCCTTCTTGACATTGAACTGTCGGTTTCGTGGTTCACCTGATAGGAATCTTCCATCAGTTCATTAAAGAAGGAGGATAACAGATCCTTATATTTTTCAAGCTCCGAAATATCGCAGCGGCTTGCTACCAGTTCGCCCTGTTCAAATATTTCTTTGGTTATTTCCAGAAGGTTCTGTCTTTTATTTTCGCTTACCGCCTTGTCAAATTCTCCGGCGAAGCCGTTTCTTTTCACGTTGCGGTGCACGCTTTTTTCGCTTGGCAGA
>CAZLOX010000028.1:8621-10606 GCA_964561265.1 uncultured Lachnospiraceae bacterium | reverse complement strand
TGCATTTGCTGCGTTTCTGATTTTCATAAGCTCACGCCTCTTTAATTCGTTTTATTAAAATACATACTTTCAGCCGCGAAGTCCAGACCTCCGTAAGCCGATGTACGTTTTTTCTGCATTTTGACTTCACGTAGTTCCTTTTTGCATTCTTCCATTTTTATTTCAAAAAGTTCCCTGAGTTTTTCATCGTATCGTATCATTTCATCTTTCAGTGTGCGTATTTCAGCGTTTATTCTGCTGACCGTTTCTTTTTCAGCCGCGGAAAGCGAAAGCGATGAGAAACTTTTAAGAGTGTCATCAATATGATTTATTTTTTCAATTTCATCGGCGCGTTCATCGACTTTTTTCGCAACAAGCTCAACTTCGTCCTTTTCCAGTAAATCATACATTGATGATGTGGAAAGATGCATTTCTTTAATTCTGTCAAGTTTTTCGATAAGAAGTCCTTCATAGGCATCAAAGCTGATATTCATTAAGCAAAACTCCCGTCCTGTCCGCCGGAATATTTATTCTGACGGTCTATTTTCACTACTTCTTTCCATGTTTCATAATAATCTTGCATTATATCTATAACAGCGTCAAGTCCTTTCGGATCTTTTGCGAAATTTATTCTCACAAGCTCGCGGTAGAGATAGTTGTATACCGGATAGAGTTTATGAGAGATATCATAGTCAAAATTAAGCGAAGTCATAAGCTCCATTATGATATTCTGAGATTTGATTATATTTGTGTTTATCTCATTTATCTGAGCTATTCTGACCTTTGGATCGGGCGAGTTTGCCCTGAGTTCAAATGCGTCTTTAACGCGGCCTAAAAATTTGCAGCAGCCTTCAAAAAGCATCAGAGTAAGTTCACCTTGGGTTGCAGTTTCCACCTTTTGTCTGAGATACTGATTCTGAGGTTTGGCTGCATAGGGATTTGTATTATTTACATTTATTTTTATATCTGAATGCTGGCTGTTTGAGTCAGCGGCTGAATCAGTTCCCTTATTGGGAGTTTTCTTTTCAGCGCTTGCCGCATACGGGTTTCTCCCGAGGTTTGTGTTTATTTTCTGTGATGTTCCGAATGGATTATTATATGTTCCGCCGTTATACGGATTATTTTCGGGACTCATAAGAAACCTCCTTTTATTTTTAGTGAAAGCCTTAGGGATGTCGG
The DNA here is from genome assembly GCA_964561265.1 of uncultured Lachnospiraceae bacterium. GTDB lineage: Bacteria > Bacillota > Clostridia > UBA1381 > UBA1381 > JAFLUR01. The sequence goes on along the minus strand of CAZLOX010000028.1, from coordinate 9,448 downwards.
TCTTTCCGCCGGCTGTTATACAGGTACTAAAAGGAATTTCATACCATATAATCTGTCATATGGATTATCATTATCAAATCTGCATATAATTACTATCTGAAACAGCCTGTTTTTATATGTATATTTCTATTGTATAATAAATGCGGAAAAATTTCAAGTCTTTTTATAAATTTTTTTTATTAAAAGCCTTTTTTTTATTTTCTTATGGAAAGGCCGACTTAAAGTAATAAAAAAAATAGTTTTGCGGAAAATGTACGCTCTTCATAAGTATCGGAAAGATATCCGACACTTACGACGTCAGTGGACTAAAACTATTTTTTTATCCTGATTTATTCAGCGTTTCCCTTATACAAAATATATATGAAAACAATGATGCTGGTGTATCGGGTATTTTCATATAAACTTTATTTATTTTATTACTGCATTGCGGGATATATGTTATGGCGCAGCAAAAAGGACCGATATAATATATATCGGCGCTTTGAGCAAAAACTTTAGTATTTTTCGCAAGGAAAGATATACCGCGGAAAACGCGGGGAACAAAAAACCGTTCATTTTATAAAAAATGAACGGCTGAATTTTATTTTAATAAATTATGAGAAAAGGAATCCTGACTGTCCCGACAATTTTGCTATGGTAGTTTCCATTGCCGAGTATTTTTTATAGAGTCTATCTTCCTTGTCAGCCAGCTTTTTCTTCAATGTTTCAAGCGTGGTTTTCAGATTTGAAAGTGTCATGTTGAGTCTGTCTGACATTTTAAATCTGTAATTATTCTGGTATGCCTGAGTAAATTCCTTCATCTTTACAGCGATACCTTTTGTTGAAGT
>CAZLOX010000028.1:0-8611 GCA_964561265.1 uncultured Lachnospiraceae bacterium | reverse complement strand
TCAGGGAAGTGAACATTGAAACAACGTCACCGGCATTTGTTTTCAGATAGTTCTTGAGTTTATCGGTATCTATCTGCACCTTGCCCCATGTTGAATTTGAAGAATAGGACTCTGTCTGAATACCGATATTCCAGAATCTTGTACCTGATTCGGATTTTGTCGAGGTAAAGAGCGAACGGAGATTCTTCATAAGATTCTGCACGTTGCGGTCGCCGTAAAGCACGCCTTGCTTAGCTTTTGCTTCCCATTCCTCTATCTGGGCTGTTGTCATTTTTTCCTTGTCAGAATCCGAAAGCTGCGGATAATCTTTGTCAGGTCTTGTATAAGCATACTTCTGGAGAGCTGACATAAGATCGTTGTACGCGTTTACAAAGGTTGTGATTTTGTCAGCTATTGCGTCAACGTCTACTTCTGATGAAACATTGACTGCTTCACCGTCCTGTATAGTTCCGTCGCTGTTCATATTGTAGCTTTCGGAAATATTGAATGTATAGCCGTCAATAGTGAATTGATTGCCTGAAAATTCAAAAACTTCATCGTTGCCTGCAAATTTGATTTTAGCATTTTCGCCGCCGGTAACATTTGTACCGAAAATCTGTGCAAGAATACCCTGATCATCTTCTATATCAAGCTTTGCATTGCTTCCTGTTGCAGCGGTTTCAAGTGATATAGAGTCGGTGAAGGTATTGTAGCTTGCCTTTACTCCGATATCGGAATTATTTATTTTTGCGAGCAAATCAGAAAGTTTATCATCTTCGCTGACGGTAAATTCTGTACCGTTTATTGAGAATGTATATTCCTCTCCCTCTTTGAACTCTGCAGCGGTATTGCCGTTTGCCTGCATTTTAGCTACAAGGTCTTTGATTTGCATATTGGCAACGCTGCTGCCCTGAGTATATCCCAGACCTAATTTCTGCGATATGCTTTTGGATGTTGCCTTTGTGTAGCCTTCTACTGACAAATTGTCAACGGTCACATTTGCGTTTGCTGTGACTGTTAATCCCTTCTGAGCGGACATTGTCACCTTTCTCGAACTGAGAGCCGAGCCAAGGGCCATGGAATTGCTGCCTGAAACGGAAAGATACGCATCCTGAAAAGCTGCTATCTTTGAGTTTATATCTGCATAAGCCTCATTTATCCATTCCTGCTTCTGTATCTTTTTATTTTGATTTTCGATCTTCTTCTGTTCGTTTGTCAGACCTGCTTTAACCAATCCGTCTACATCGGTGGAAGAGAACAGACCGGCAAATCTGGTTGTTCCGGAAGATGATGTGCTTGCACTTGTTACTGTTGATGTTGAATCTGCCATAATAAATCCTCCTTTTTGGTTTATATAATAAACTTATAAATATGCAAAACCGGAGAGAAAAATCTCTCCGGCAAATTTTCTCCGAAGACAAGCTTCAAAGGGAATTTTATTATTGCAGCAATGTAAGTACTGACTGAGGAACAGAGTTTGCCTGAGCAAGCATTGAAGTAGCAGCCTGAGTAAGGATGTTATACTTCGTGAACTCTGACATCATCTTAGCCATATCAGCATCACGGATACGAGCTTCAGCAGCTGTGAGGTTCTCAACGTTTGTATCAACGTTGTTCTTAGCATACTCAAGTCTGTTCTGCTGAGCACCGAGCAATGAACGCCAGCTGTCAACACTGTCAATATTACCTTTAACTGTTGTTACTGCGAGTGTTTCAGCAAGAGTATCAGTAAAGGTAGTCATTGTTGTACCAACTGCAAGCAAGGAATCAGTACCGTTAATACCAAATTCAATACCGTTTTTATTGATATGGATACCGTTGAATGTTGTATCTGTTATGATGCAGTTGATCTGTGTGTACAATTGCTTTATTTCATTGTTGATAGCGTCCTTATCGCCTGTTCCGGCCGTAGTAGAAGTACCGTTAGCTGATGTTAAGATACCATCGTGAAGCTGTTCAGCGAGCTCTGTGATTTTTGTGAGCATATTGCTTACTTCGTCGAGAGCACCTTCAGCCGCCTGAATGAAAGATATACCGTCCTGAGCGTTCTTTGAAGAACGTTCCAAAGCAGCGATGTTGTGTCTCATTTTCTGAGAAATAGAAAGACCAGCAGCATCGTCAGCAGCTCTGTTGATAGCCAGACCAGAAGAAAGTTTCTCAAGAACTTTGCTCTGAGCGTTAGTGTTTCTGCCCAGATGTCTCTGAGCATTCAATGACATAATGTTATTATTTATACGCATGATAATTCCCTCCATAGAATTGTAAAAAATTTATTTTTTATCCGGCATCTTGCCTATAAACCAATTTAAGCCCTGAGTATCATATTCATAGGGTCCTTTATGTACATAACTTCAACAGCTTAAAAAAAGCTTACAGTATATATATCGTAAATATTTAAAAAAACTTTAATGTTTTTTTAAAACAAATTTTCTTAAGAAAATGCCGGAAATAGTTGCGTATGAAAAAACCGGAGAGAAAAATCTCTCCGGCAAAAATATTTTATTTTTAAAACGAAATTTATTACTGAAGTAATGTAAGTACAGACTGAGGAACAGAGTTTGCCTGAGCGAGCATTGAAGTAGCAGCCTGAGTAAGGATGTTGTACTTCGTGAACTCTGACATCATCTTAGCCATATCAGCGTCACGGATACGAGCTTCAGCAGCTGTAAGGTTCTCAACGTTTGTATCAACGTTGTTCTTAGCATACTCAAGTCTGTTCTGCTGAGCACCGAGCAATGAACGCCAGCTGTCAACACTGTCAATATTACCTTTAACTGTTGTTACTGCGAGTGTTTCAGCAAGAGTATCAGTAAAGGTAGTCATTGTTGTACCAACTGCAAGCAAGGAATCAGTACCGTTAATACCAAATTCAATACCGTTTTTATTGATATGGATACCGTTGAATGTTGTATCTGTTATGATGCAGTTGATCTGTGTGTACAATTGCTTTATTTCATTGTTGATAGCGTCCTTATCGCCTGTTCCGGCCGTAGTAGAAGTACCGTTAGCTGATGTTAAGATACCATCGTGAAGCTGTTCAGCGAGCTCTGTGATTTTTGTGAGCATATTGCTTACTTCGTCGAGAGCACCTTCAGCCGCCTGAATGAAAGATATACCGTCCTGAGCGTTCTTTGAAGAACGTTCCAAAGCAGCGATGTTGTGTCTCATTTTCTGAGAAATAGAAAGACCAGCAGCATCGTCAGCAGCTCTGTTGATAGCCAGACCAGAAGAAAGTTTCTCAAGAACTTTGCTCTGAGCGTTAGTGTTTCTGCCCAGATGTCTCTGAGCATTCAATGACATAATGTTATTATTTATACGCATGATAATTCCCTCCATAGAATTGTAAAAATTTATTTTTTATTTGGCATCTTGCCTGTAAATCAAATTAAGCGTTAAGTATTATTTCATACATTAAAATTATTGAAGCAATGTAAGTACAGACTGAGGAACAGAGTTAGCCTGAGCGAGCATTGAAGTAGCAGCCTGAGTAAGGATGTTATACTTCGTGAACTCTGACATCATCTTAGCCATATCAGCATCACGGATACGAGCTTCAGCAGCTGTGAGGTTCTCAACGTTTGTATCAACGTTGTTCTTAGCATACTCAAGTCTGTTCTGCTGAGCACCGAGCAATGAACGCCAGCTGTCAACACTGTCAATATTACCTTTAACTGTTGTTACTGCGAGTGTTTCAGCAAGAGTATCAGTAAAGGTAGTCATTGTTGTACCAACTGCAAGCAAGGAATCAGTACCGTTAATACCAAATTCAATACCGTTTTTATTGATATGGATACCGTTGAATGTTGTATCTGTTATGATGCAGTTGATCTGTGTGTACAATTGCTTTATTTCATTGTTGATAGCGTCCTTATCGCCTGTTCCGGCCGTAGTAGAAGTACCGTTAGCTGATGTTAAGATACCATCGTGAAGCTGTTCAGCGAGCTCTGTGATTTTTGTGAGCATATTGCTTACTTCGTCGAGAGCACCTTCAGCCGCCTGAATGAAAGATATACCGTCCTGAGCGTTCTTTGAAGAACGTTCCAAAGCAGCGATGTTGTGTCTCATTTTCTGAGAAATAGAAAGACCAGCAGCATCGTCAGCAGCTCTGTTGATAGCCAGACCAGAAGAAAGTTTCTCAAGAACTTTGCTCTGAGCGTTAGTGTTTCTGCCCAGATGTCTCTGAGCATTCAATGACATAATGTTATTATTTATACGCATGATAATTCCCTCCATAGAATTGTAAAAATTTATTTTTTATTTGGCATCTTGCCTGTAAATCAAATTAAGCGTTAAGTATTATTTCATACATTAAAATTATTGAAGCAATGTAAGTACAGACTGAGGAACAGAGTTAGCCTGAGCGAGCATTGAAGTAGCAGCCTGAGTAAGGATGTTATACTTCGTGAACTCTGACATCATCTTAGCCATATCAGCATCACGGATACGAGCTTCAGCAGCTGTGAGGTTCTCAACGTTTGTATCAACGTTGTTCTTAGCATACTCAAGTCTGTTCTGCTGAGCACCGAGCAATGAACGCCAGCTGTCAACACTGTCAATATTACCTTTAACTGTTGTTACTGCGAGTGTTTCAGCAAGAGTATCAGTAAAGGTAGTCATTGTTGTACCAACTGCAAGCAAGGAATCAGTACCGTTAATACCAAATTCAATACCGTTTTTATTGATATGGATACCGTTGAATGTTGTATCTGTTATGATGCAGTTGATCTGTGTGTACAATTGCTTTATTTCATTGTTGATAGCGTCCTTATCGCCTGTTCCGGCCGTAGTAGAAGTACCGTTAGCTGATGTTAAGATACCATCGTGAAGCTGTTCAGCGAGCTCTGTGATTTTTGTGAGCATATTGCTTACTTCGTCGAGAGCACCTTCAGCCGCCTGAATGAAAGATATACCGTCCTGAGCGTTCTTTGAAGAACGTTCCAAAGCAGCGATGTTGTGTCTCATTTTCTGAGAAATAGAAAGACCAGCAGCATCGTCAGCAGCTCTGTTGATAGCCAGACCAGAAGAAAGTTTCTCAAGAACTTTGCTCTGAGCGTTAGTGTTTCTGCCCAGATGTCTCTGAGCATTCAATGACATAATGTTATTATTTATACGCATGATAATTCCCTCCATAGAATTGTAAAAAATTTATTTTTCCGGCATCTTGCCTATAAACCCGATTTAAGCATTAAGTATTATATCCATAGGACCCTTTATGTACATAATGCAGACTGCTTAAATAAAGCTTACGATATATATATCGTAAATTTTAAAGAAAACTTTAATGTTTTTTTTAAAATTTTTAAATTTTTCGGTAGGTGATAAAAAACAGCCGTTATGATAAAACTATCATAACGGCTGAGAAAGCTTTATAAAGATTAAGCCTGAGCAAATTCCTTTTTCAGGCTTTGAAGTTTATCGGAGGATATTTCCAGAGCATCAATAATGAACTCATCGGATTTGTTTCTTCTGAGCATATTGAATACATTGATTTTTAAAGCCTCCGCCAATCCCTCGGCTCTGCCTTCGGCCTTGCCTTCAGCTCTGCTTCTTTTCTCTGTGTCCTGAACAGCATCCTGAATAGCCAGGTCAATAATGCGTTCCTCGTCAAATAAAGTAAACATAATATCATGCACCTCCCGTTCTCTTTTGGATAAGTATTCCCTGAGAATATTTTTATCTTTGCAGATTTTTATTGTTTCGATAATGGCTTCTTTTGTACGGCCATGTGTTCTGATCTTTTCATCAAGAACTTTTGTAAATGAAATATACTGATAAATAATATCATCCTTTTCACTGTCGGAAATAATGCGTATTTTTATATCAACATCCGTTTGAGCACCGAAAAAGTCCTCGGACAGTGAAATATAATCCCTGCTGATTTTTTTGGAGCCGGTGTAAATTACAAAAAGCTCCGGTCTGGGAATATCTGCTTTTTTACTTCCGTAAAGATAGATATTTCTGCTGTCGATATATTCATTGTAAGTTTTGGCAATATACAAAAGCATCCGTATCAGTATATTTTCCGACCAGGTGGTCTGCGCTTCGGCTAATATTATAAGTCTGCCGCCGACCATAAAGCCGAGATCGTTGTACTGTCCGTTTACAAGAATATTCCGGATGGAGATGATTTCTATCATATTTTCCGAAACGTCCTTGTCTTCCGGATGCAAAGCCTTATAAAGCTGTACTGTATATTTCGGATCTTTAAAAAGATTGGTAAATACACTGTCTTTGACTGTGTGTCTGATTGTTCTGTCCGGCATAATATCTCCCTGCTGTGTTTATATTATTTGCTTATATTTTATCACACATACAATATCCGGTCAATATATTTTATGATAAAAAATTTTTACGGCAAATAAATTTTTTTTATTGAAAAATCTTATTGTTTGTGATACGATTATATAGCGAAGGAGGTGTTTCCTGTTATTATGGAACAAAATAGAAAACAGAAAATTTTGATTACCGATGATTCAGAGATGAATCGCGCTATTCTTGCAGATATGCTTGGTGATGAGTATGAAATTATAGAAGCAGAAAACGGAGTGCAGGCAGTGGCGGATATTCAGAAATATACTGTTGATCTGTCGCTTATACTTCTGGATATTGTAATGCCGGAAATGGATGGATTTGAGGTTCTGAATATAATGAATGATAATCATTGGATCGACGATATCCCTGTTATTATCATTTCTTCTGAAACAGAAACATCGGTCATAGAACGCGCTTATGAACTCGGCGTATCTGATTTTATATCGCGTCCGTTTGACGCTATGGTTGTACGCCGGCGTGTTGTCAATACTATTTTACTGTATGCGAAACAGAAAAAACTTACGATGCTTGTTGCGGATCAGATTTATGAGAAACAGCAGCAGAGCAATCTGATGATTGATATTCTCAGCCACGTTATGGGTTTTAAAAACGGTGAAAGCGCGCAGCATATACTTAAAGTCAGGGTTATTACCGACGTGCTTCTCAAAGCGTTGGTGGAAAAAACAGATGTTTATAATTTGACAGAAGATGACATATACAGTATCAGTATAGCGTCAGCGCTTCATGATATCGGTAAAATCGGTATTCCGGACGAGGTTCTGAACAAGCCGGGCAGATTTACCGATGAAGAGTTTGCGGTTATGAAAAAGCATTCCGAGATAGGCGCGCAGATATTGAAGGATCTGCCTATTCATCAGGATGAACCGCTGGTTAAAATCGGTTATGAGATATGCCGATGGCATCATGAACGCTATGACGGGCGCGGATATCCGGATGGTCTGAAAGGCGATGAAATACCGATTGCCGCTCAGATTGTCGCGCTGGCGGACGTGTATGACGCGCTGACGCAGGAACGCGTATATAAGCCGCCTCATTCACATGAAAAGGCGATAAGTATGATATTAAACGGTGAATGCGGCGTTTTTAATCCTATACTGCTGGAGTGCCTTTCAGATATAGCGGACTCAATGCAGAGCCAGATAGAAAATCACAGTCTGTTCCATGCAGATCAGATTGAAACCCATTATATGGCAAAGGGCATGCTGCATAATAAGGAACTTACCGTGTCGGAAAGAACGCTGTATCTGCTTGAGCAGGAGCGTATAAAAAACAGTTTTTATGCCGCTCTCACGCATGAGATACAGTTTGAATACACAGATTCGCCGCCTATGCTTACTGTGTCGGGTTACGGCGCGGAAAAACTTGGGATTGATGAAATTATAATGGATCCTCTTAATGATAAGAGAATAATGGATATAGCTGATAAGGATTTCGGACGGAAGATGTCGGAGGCTCTGAGAAGTACGGATAAGGATAATGCTGTTGTAACGCGCGAGTGCCAGCTGTGCTGCGGAGGAGAACACCGCTGGTTTAAAATAGCCGTAATGGCGCTGTGGTCGAATGACGATTCTCCGAGCTATATCGGTTCTATCGGAAAGGCAATTGATATACATGATTCGCGTATGCATATGGATAATCTTGAAAGAATGGCAACGCACGATCCGCTGACAGGTCTTATAAATCATGCGCACGCTAAAAAGCTGATCAAGGAACTGATGGAAGGCGAGACTGACAGGCAGTTTGCGCTGGCTATCATTGATCTGGATTACTTCAAATCCGCAAATGATACTTACGGACATATGTTCGGGGATAAAATTCTGAAACGGTTTGCGGAAATGCTTCATCACAGTATAAGAAGCAGCGATATCGTGGCAAGAATAGGCGGAGATGAATATCTTATATTCCTTGAATACACGTCTGATCTGGAAACTATCATCGGGCGAATATTCAGATCGCTTTCAGGCAGCAAATATGAAGATTTTACATTTTCGGTAAGTATGGGAGTTTCCAAGGTGGAAAGCGGAGATGTGGACTATGAAGATCTCTTCCATAAAGCTGATCAGGCGCTGTATACAGTGAAAGAGTCGGGACGCGGAAAATATTGTTTCTATGACAGTTCGATGCAGTCGATGCTTTCGGCAATTTCTCCTATTGACAGCGACGAAGAAAAAGACAAACGATAAAATACATATTGATATTATTATTGCTCCGAGGACAGCAAAGAACGCGGAAAAGATAAAACGAGAGGTATATTTATGGGAATATGGAACCCTTGGCGAGGTTGTCACAGATACAGTAC
>CAZLOX010000027.1:13760-16718 GCA_964561265.1 uncultured Lachnospiraceae bacterium | reverse complement strand
ACACGCAAGTCCATTGCCGCGACAGATTTGCCGTCCTCAGTGAGGTTCATCTACACTGCCTTTATTTCTTTCGGATAATCCGTTACCAATACCGGACGCTTGAAATATTCCTCGGTCAGATATCTTTCATGCTCTGTCTGAAGGTCGCATCCCCAGTCTACCGGATATTCAAAGCGGTCTTTTTCCTTTTTCAGAATTTCAATAGCCTCTGTATAGGTCACATGGGCAAAGTCGTTGTTTACCACATTGTTAAGACGTTCCATAAGTCCTTTGTCAACGAATTTATTGAAAAAATCCATCTCTTCCGGTGCGTTTTCAAGGCAGTAATTTATGATATATTTAAGCATATCCTCCGCAAGGCACATATCGTCTTTCAGGTCTGAAAAAGCTATTTCCGGCTCTATCATCCAGAATTCTGCCGCATGACGGGTTGTATTTGAATTTTCCGCGCGGAATGTCGGGCCGAATGTGTAGATGTTTCTGAATGCCATGCAGTAAGTTTCGCCGTTGAGCTGTCCGCTTACCGTCAGATTTGCAGGCTTTGAGAAAAAGTCTTTTGAATAATCAACTTTTCCGTCCTCTGTTTTCGGCAGATTATCCATATCCATTGTTGTTACCTTAAACATTTCTCCCGCGCCCTCACAGTCACTCGCTGTGATTATCGGAGTATGAACATATACAAATCCTCTCTCCTGAAAGAATTGGTGAATGGCATACGCTATAAGAGAGCGGATGCGGAATACGGCGGAGAAAGTGTTTGTTCTCGGTCTGAGATGCGCCTGTGTGCGCAGAAATTCAAAACTGTGGCGTTTTTTCTGCAATGGATAATCCGGAGTTGAATCGCCGTCCACCAGAATATTTTCCGCCTTTAATTCAAAGGGCTGTTTTGCATCGGGAGTGATTACAAAATCTCCGCATACCGTGATTGCCGCGCCTACATTCAGTTTTGATATTTCAGCAAAATTTTCAAGTTTGTCCTGTTCTATTACAATCTGCAGGTTTTTGAAAAAAGTTCCGTCGTTAAGCTCTATAAATCCGAAATTTTTTGACACACGGATCGTTCTGACCCAGCCCGATACCTGCAGTTGTGTTTCTTTGAAATCATCAGTATTTCTGTATAATTTTTTAACAGTTGTCTTAACCATCATTTTATCCTTTCCGAATTACAATAAATAAATGTTGTCCTTTTCGCACTGAATGTACATATCGTCATTCCATACCGATGCCTGCACTTCGCCTATGTGGCTCTTTCCAAGCATATACATACATATTCTTGACTGTCCGATTCCGCCGCCGATAGTATACGGAAGTCTACAGTCTATGATATTTTTATGGAATTCATATTTGAGTCTGTCCTCGCAGCCTTTTTCTTTAAGCTGACTGACAAGCGAATCCTCGTCAACGCGTATTCCCATGCTTGAAACTTCAAAAGCGATATCAAGCACCGGATAATAAAGGATAATATCGCCGTTGAGAGCCCAGTCGTCATAATCCGGTGCGCGTCCGTCATGTATCTGTCCCGATTTCAGCTTTCCGCCTATCTGCATAAGGAAAATGGCTTTATGCTCTTTTGCGGCGGCATTTTCTCTCTCTTTCGGCGAAAGATTCGGGTACATATCCTCAAGTTCCTGAGTTGTCACAAAGAATATGTCATCAGGAAGATTATTGTCCGGAATATTGAATTTTTCGCTGACAGCTTTCTGTGTTTCCTTTATAACGCCGTATATCGTTCTGACTGTATTTTCAAGCGTATCAATATTTCTGTCCTTTTTTTCAATTACTTTTTCCCAGTCCCACTGGTCAACATACATTGAATGAAGATTATCAAGCTCTTCATCGCGTCTTATAGCGTTCATATCAGTATACAGGCCTTCGCCGGGAACAAATCCGTATCTTCCGAGGGCATTTCTCTTCCATTTTGCGAGAGAATGTACAATTTCCAGCACGCCCTCTCCGATAGACGGCGCGTCAAAACTTACCGGACGCTCAACGCCGTTAAGGTTATCGTTCAGTCCCGTTTCTGGATGTACGAAAAGCGGGGCGGATATTCTCTGCAAATTAAGCGCTGCCGCCAGTTTTTGCTCAAAAACATCCTTTATATATTTAATTGCCGATTCTGTTTCTCTCACCCCGAGAGAAGATTTGTAACCGGTTGGTAAAATCAATGACATAAAAAATCACTCTTTCTGTAAAATTTATTTTTAGAATTTATTTTTCGACTATTTTAATAGTTTCAAGCGTTTGTTTGAAGTTTGCACGTATCGCGGCGAGATATTCCTGCCTCAGTTTCTGCTGTTCTTCTTTTTCCGCGTCGTTCAGACCTTCGGTTTTAGATTTTTTTGCAAGAAAATTTATTCTTTCAATAGATTTATTATCCATAAATTCCTCCGTTTAAAATCCTGCCCTGCCGGCAAATCCCAATAAATACCCGATTGATGCCGGAGCAAAAATCGGGTAGTGTTCAGAGTTTATGCCGCCAGGTCAATATTTTTACCTGCATTACTGTCCGTATTGAAAGAAGCCGCTTTTTTATATTCGTCTGCCGCTTTTGCCACAGTGGTTGTAGTCGTTCCGCCGGATACGTATGTTCTTCCGCATTCGGGACATACGCTTGTGTGTATCTGCACATTCTGACTTATTATTTCATCGCCGTTTCTGTCGGCATCTGCGCGGTTGCGTCTTACATGTTCGGCCTCATGACCGCGGACTGCGCTTGCCGCCCTTTCAGGAGATACGCTCTGCGCTGTTTTGAACGATACGCCGGGATCATCGGAGCCGTCCTGATATTTGCGGTTTTTGCAGGACTGACATTCTTTTCTGCCGGTTAATGGATCCACTGTTTCCTTCTGACCGGTCAGACGGTTTATCCGTTCCTCCTCACCGTTGGCATTTATTTTTCTTCTTCCGCCGCCGAAACTTCCGTATCCGTTATATAAAGATAAATTCATGCTTACACTT
>CAZLOX010000027.1:9325-13750 GCA_964561265.1 uncultured Lachnospiraceae bacterium | reverse complement strand
CTCACAAAAAACACTCCTTTCCGTTGCAGATAATATTTCCTATTCTATTTTATCACATGAAAGCAAAGATTTCAATAGTTTTTTTAAGAAACAATAAAAATAAAAAGATAGTTTCATCATTTCGTGTTGTTCCGTAATTTTTATTTCAGTATAAATTTCAAAAAAGGTATTGACATATGTATGAGAGTATGCTATAATGCAATTATTGAATAATTGTTCAAATGATAAAATAATCATTTGAATATTATGGAAAAACTGATTTTATGAAAGGACTGATATTTTATGACTAAAACCTTTATATTAAAAGGTCTGGACTGTCCGCATTGTTCGGCAGAAATAGAACGTGATGTCGGCGCGCTTGACGGAATAACATCATCAAGCGTTAATCTGATAAAACAAACGCTCACAATCTCCCTCGACAATTCATACAAGGGAAATATATTCAATGATATCGCAGGCGTGGTACATAACCACGAACCGGATGTTACCGTTACTGAAAAAGGTGACGTACATGATAAAGAGGAAGATTCTGATAAGAAGGACATTATCAGAATAGGCATCGGGGCGGCGGTTTATGCCATAGGTCTTGCGCTGCCGTATATGATAAAACTTCCGCTGTATGCCGAACTTGCAATTCTGATAGCCGCATATATAATACTCGGCGGAAATGTCGTTTTGCAGGCGGTAAAGAACATATTGAAAGGACGCGTGTTTGACGAGAATTTCTTGATGACTGTTTCGTCAGTCGGCGCGTTTATAATAGGAAGTTATCATGAAGCCGTTGCCGTTATGCTTTTTTATCAGATAGGAGAATTTTTTCAGGATGCGGCTGTCAGACGTTCAAGAAAATCCATATCCGATCTGATGGATATACGTCCGGATTACGCAAACGCGGAAAGAAACGGACATATAAAAACGGTATCCCCCGAAGATGTAAAGATTGGCGAAAAAATCATAGTCAAGCCCGGCGAAAAAATCCCTCTTGACGGTATTGTCACAGAAGGGGAATCTATGCTTGATACAAGAGCGCTGACAGGTGAATCTGTTCCGCGCACAGTTCGGGCGGGCGATGAAGTTTTGTCCGGATGTATCAATCAGAGTGGTGTGCTGACAATTGAAGTTACAAAGGAATTTTCAGAATCAACAGCGTCAAAAATTATAGATCTGGTCGAAAACGCGGCAGGAAGAAAAGCTCCTACGGAAAATTTCATAACTGTATTTTCGCGTTACTACACGCCGGTTGTGGTTATTCTTGCGGTTTTGCTTGCAGTAATTCCCCCGCTGATGTTCGGTTTTGCATGGAGCGAATGGATAAGACGAGGATTTGTATTTCTTGTAATTTCCTGTCCGTGCGCTCTTGTTATCTCTATTCCGCTTACATTTTTCGGCGGTATAGGCGCGGCATCAAGAAAGGGTGTTCTTGTTAAAGGCGGAAATTACCTTGAAGCACTTAACAAGGTTGATACTGTTGTGTTTGATAAAACAGGCACGCTTACAAAAGGCGTGTTTAATGTAAATAAAATCATTCCGTCTGAAGGATTTTCAGAGGAACAGGTGATAGAATACGCGGCAAAAGCCGAAAGTTTTTCCAATCACCCGATTGCGGTATCAATAAAAAATGCGTATGAAAACGAAACTGACACATCTGCTCTTGAAAATTACAGAGAGATTGCCGGACTTGGAGTAAGCGTTGAAGAAAACGGCAGGAATATAATAGCCGGAAATGATAAGGCTATGGAACATTCCGGCATTGAATTTACGCTATGCAAGGAGAGCGGTACAAAGGTTTATATTGCATATGACGGAAAATTTGCCGGCTGTATTGTTATATCCGATGAAATAAAATCGGGCGGCAGGACGCTGATATCAGAACTGAATAAAATCGGTATAAAAAAAGCCGTTATGCTTACCGGAGATAATAGGGACACAGCAAAGGCGGTTGCGGACGAACTGGGAATAAGCGAGTATTTTGCCGAATTGCTGCCGGAGGATAAAGTTGCGGCACTCGAGAATATAAGCAAAAATAATGACGGCGGAAAAATTGCTTTTGTGGGTGACGGTATAAATGACGCGCCGGTGCTTGCGCGCGCCGATATAGGCGTTGCAATGGGCGGAGTCGGTTCGGATGCGGCGGTTGAGGCGGCTGATGTTGTTCTTATAACAGACGAACCGTCCGGAATCATAGACGCATTGAAAATCGCAAGGGCAACAAAAAGAATTGTTGTACAGAATATAGTCTTTGCGCTTGGAATAAAAGGAATTTTTCTTATTCTCGGCGCATTGGGAATAGCCGGTATGTGGGTAGCGGTATTCGGAGATGTCGGAGTTATGATAATAGCGGTTTTAAATTCTATGAGAATATTAAAGAAAGATTAAAAAAATGGGACTGCAGCAGATTGCACAATCACTTGCAGCCCCATTAAAATTTTCCGCAAAAACTGTCAGTGTTTTGGCTTTCTTTTAGGCTTCCTGTTCTTTTTTAAATTGACAAGAAGATATTTTATGACATAGCATAAACTCCAGAACGCTATTGAAATAAAATATGTCAATACAAATCTCAGCAAAAAATCTGCATTATCGGTAAAAAAATTTGTTGTATTATATGTAACCAGCAGAATAAGACAGTGCGACAGGTATATATTATAACTCTCGGCATTAACCGCCTCTGCCAAAAACCAGTCCGCCGCACTTTTAAGACGGTCTGATACAAAGCATAAAAATAATATTGCCGCTGTCTGATACAGCACATACATATTTTCCATAAAAGGCAGATCCCTGCACAGGAAATATTTTTCAAAATTCAATACCACCATAACAGAAGCCGAAACTGCAAAGATAATACATATCGCTATACAATTTTTGCTGATTATCCGCGAAAAGGAATCATAATACCTTCCGGCATAACATCCAGCAATCCAGAAAGCAATATATGTCAGAAATATCCGGTCGGTATAATCAAAAAAATCCGGATGAAAATTAGCGGTAAACCACAGCAGATATTGTTTTGCAAGTATCATTATCACAAAGAAAAGCGGAATCCCTATAACAGGCTCAATATGCTTGACTATTACCCGCCACAACGGCATAAGCAGATAAAACTGCACTATCGCAACAACAAAATAAAAATGACTTGTGACATTGCCGAATGTTATACCCAGAAACAGCCTGCCCGCCGTCATACTTTTATAATCATCATAATCAGAATAAAACTTAAAATACAAAAAATATATTCCGACCCATACCATATACGGAATAACTATCGTCATCAGACGTTTCAGCAGAAATTTCGGGTAGCTGAAATCTTCTTTCAGAAATGATTTCAGACCGCTGAAAAAAATAAATCCCGGCACTACAAACAAGGAAAGCGACCATACTGAAAGCAGAAATATATCAAAATTGTTTTTTATATCCATCTTGGGTATTGAATAGGACACAACATGTATAAATATTACAACCATGCACATCCATACGTTGGAAACGGATATTTCCTTTTTCATTCTGATCCCTCCGGCATAAGGAAACACTGAATAAATCAAGATAAAAAAATAGTTTTAGCCCCCCGGCGTCAGTAGTTTTGCTACGCAAAACCGCTTACTATGTAAGCGTCGGACTTCTTTCCGATACCTACGGAAAATAGCTCGGAAGTGATGAATTTCCGTAGGAAATTCATTCAGTAGTTTTGCTACGCAAAACCACTTACTTCGTAAGTGTCGGACATCTTTCCGATACTTATGAAGAGCGTACATTTTCCGCAAAACTATTTTTTTATTACCTAAAATCAGTGTTTCCATAATTATTTCTGAAAATCAGAACCGCATCACAGTTCTGATTTTCAGAAAACAACAACAAATCATCAGTCCAGTTTAAGAACAGACATAAATGCCTCCTGCGGCACTTCAACGCTGCCCACCTGACGCATACGTTTTTTACCTTCCTTCTGTTTTTCAAGAAGTTTCTTTTTACGCGTGATATCACCGCCGTAGCACTTTGCAAGCACATCCTTGCGCATTGCCTTGACTGTTTCGCGCGCAATAATTTTATTTCCGACTGCCGCCTGTATCGGAACTTCAAAAAGCTGACGCGGAATTGATTCCTTCAATTTCTCCGTCATTTTCCGTCCTCTTGCATACGCGCTGTCCTTATGCACAATAAAACTTAACGCGTCAACTAAATCTCCGTTGAGCAGTATATCAAGTTTTACAAGGTCAGAACGCTTATATCCGCTGACTTCATAGTCAAATGAAGCATATCCCTTTGTACGTGATTTCAGCGCGTCAAAAAAGTCATACACTATTTCATTGAGCGGAAGTTCATAAAATATCTGCGCCCTTGATTCGTCCATATACTGCATATGCTTATATGTTCCGCGTCTTTCCTGACACAGCTCCATAATGCTGCCTATATATTCCTTCGGCGCCATTATGT
>CAZLOX010000027.1:0-9315 GCA_964561265.1 uncultured Lachnospiraceae bacterium | reverse complement strand
CAGCATTTACAACCGGCTCCTCCATATACGCAATTTCAGAACCCTGCGGCAGATTTGTCGGATTATCTATCATAACGGTCTCGCCGTTGGTTTTTATTACTTTATATATAACGCTCGGCGCTGTGGTTACAAGGTCAAGGTTATATTCCCGTTCAAGACGTTCCTGTATGATTTCCATATGCAGAAGTCCGAGAAATCCGCATCTGAATCCAAATCCAAGCGCTATTGATGTTTCAGGCTCGAATAAAAGCGACGCGTCGTTAAGCTGAAGTTTCAGCAGCGCCTCCTGCAGATCCTCATACTGCGCTCCGTCCGCCGGATATATTCCGCAGTATACCATAGGATTGACTTTCTTATATCCCGGCAGAGGTTTTTCCGCCGGATTGCTGACCAGTGTAACGGTATCGCCGACCTGTGTGTCGCGTATGTTTTTAATGCTTGCGGCAATATAGCCTACTTCGCCCGCTGAAAGGGATTCTGCCGGAAGAAGTCCGAATGTCTGCAGAGAACCTACTTCCACAACGTCAAATTCCGCTCCCGTCTGCATAAGGCGTATTCTGTCACCGGCTCTGAGCGTTCCCTCTTTGACACGCACATAAACTATAACGCCGCGGTAGCTGTCATAGTATGAATCAAAAATCAAAGCCTGCAATTGAGCATCCTTGTCACCTTTCGGCGGCGGTACATTTTTCACTATATATTCCAGAACCTGTTCCGCGTTCAATCCGGTTTTTGCCGATATAAGCGGCGCATCCTCCGCGCTTATTCCGATTACATCCTCAATTTCCTTTTTCACAAATTCAGGTCTTGCGCTCGGCAGATCTATTTTATTCACAACCGGTATAACCTCAAGATCATGGTCTATCGCGAGATATGTGTTTGCCAGAGTCTGCGCCTCTATTCCCTGCGACGCGTCAACCACCAGAACTGCGCCCTCGCAGGCGGCAAGGCTTCTTGACACTTCATAATTAAAGTCAACGTGCCCCGGTGTGTCTATAAGATTCAATATATAAGTTTCTCCGTCCTCCGCCTTGTACTGCAGTTTTACAGCGTGAGCCTTTATTGTTATACCGCGCTCGCGCTCCAGATCCATATTATCTAAAAGCTGATCCTCCATATCCCTCTGCTGAACTTCGCCCGTCAATTCAAGCAGTCTGTCCGCAAGAGTTGATTTTCCGTGATCTATATGTGCTATTATGCAGAAATTCCTTATTTTATCCTGCTGTACCATAAAATACAGATTCCTCCTTTAATATTATCTGTTAAATTCCTTAACTGCGCGGCGCGTATTCCTGTCAGCGTCACGCTTCGCCATATCTTCTCGCTTATCATAAAGCTTTTTGCCCTTTGCCACCGCCAGCGAAACCTTTACAAGCGAACCCTTAAGATATACCGAAAGAGGAATAAGCGCATATCCCGCCTGCTGTATCTGACCTATCAGCTTTCTTATTTCATTTTTATGAAGGAGCAGTTTTCTTTCGCGGACAGGATCGCAGTTAAATCTGTTTCCCTCTTCATACGGACTTATATGCATAGCTTTAATATAAACCTCTCCGTCTGTTATGGAGGCGTATGCGTCGGTCATATTAACTCTGCCTTGACGCATAGACTTTACCTCTGTGCCGAAAAGTTCTATGCCCGCCTCAATTGTTTCTATTATAAAATAGTCATGGCGCGCCTTTCTGTTCTGAGCCAATATTTTAACCGACTGCTTCTGTGACGTCATAAAACCGCTTCCTTTCAAATTCAATATATTCCTATTTTTATGTAACATAACATAAAATATACAGTCCGGCAGATTATGCTTTATTTTTTATCGATTCAAATTCCTTCACGATTTTCTTGTCCGGTTCCGGTGTAAGCAGGCTGACAACAACAATTGCTATACTTGCTATAATAAATGCCGGCAGCAGTTCGTATACATTCCAGAAACCGCCCATAGGCGCGATTAAGTATTTCCATACAAACACCATAACCCCTCCGGCAACCATGCCTGCAAGAGCGCCCCATTTATTCGAGCGTTTCCAGAACAGCGCAAACAGCATAGTCGGGCCGAATGCCGCTCCGAATCCTGCCCATGCAAAAGATACAATTGAAAATACCGAACTTTCCGGATTCCATGCAATAACTATTGCGACAAGCGAAATCACAACAACAGTAAGTCTTGCAATAACCATCATCATTTTATCGCTTATTCCCTTGAACAGCATCTCTTTCATCAAATTCTGTGAAACACTTGATGATGCCGCTAAGAGCTGAGAATCGGCTGTTGACATGGTAGCGGCAAGAATACCGGCAAGAATAATTCCGGCAATAATTGCGGCGAACCATCCGTGCGAGCTTATTACCTTTGCAATTTCAATGATAATTGTTTCAGCCACAGAGCTTGATTCTGACAAATCACCTATAACACCTGCTTTGGTCATGCTTAATCCGATAATACCTATCAAAACGGCAACGCCCATTGAAATAACAACCCATACCGATGCGATACGGCGTGAAAGCTTTAATTTACTTGGATTTTCAATTGCCATAAATCTGAGCAGGATATGAGGCATTCCGAAATATCCCAGTCCCCATGCAAGAGTTGACAGTTTTGTCCATAATCCATATGACTCAGCTGAATGAGCAGCCACATTGAAAGTATTGTTAAGGCTCAGATATCCCGGCAGAGCCTGCGCGTTGCTTATAACGCTTGATAATCCGCCGGCTGATACTACTCCGAATACAACCACGATTATCAATGCGACAGTCATAACGATACTCTGAATAAAGTCCGAAACACTCGCCGCCAGAAATCCGCCCAATGTCGTATATGCCGCGATTATAACGGCGCTGATTATCATCGCTGTGTGATATTCTGCTCCGAACAGCGATGCAAAAAGTTTACCGCAGGCAGAAAAACCGGACGCTGTATAAGGAACAAAGAATATGATAATAACCACAGCGGCAATTGCTGAAAGGATTTTTTTGTCATCACGGTAGCGGTTTGAGAAAAATGCCGGTACTGTTGTAGCGTTTCCGCATACGTGCGAATAGGTACGCAGACGTTTTGCCGTGATAAGCCAGTTGAGATATGTGCCGGCAGCAAGACCTATAATAGTCCATGTAACATCGCAAAGTCCTGAAAAATATGCAAGTCCCGGCAGACCCATAAGCAGATAGCTGCTCATATCCGACGCCTCCGCACTCATTGCCGTAACAAACGGCCCGAGTTTTCTTCCGCCCAGATAAAAATCATCGGTTGTTTTGTTGCGTTTTGAAAGAGATATTCCTATATATACCACTATCAGCAGATAGAGTATAATAGAAACCATAATGAAAATATTGGAAGTTGTCATAATAAAGTTTCCTTTCTCATATTATTTAATAAATTTCCATGCAGACAAAATAATACTGCCCAGAGTGTTTTTTTGCAGAACACCTCCTCTTTTATTTATGCCGTGCATTTTTTTATCATATATAAGCGCACATAAATATATTATACAGGAAATTTTTATAAATTGCAATAAAAATTTTATTGCAATTTATATTTTTGTATTGCGACAACTTTCGCGTTGATATTGTCCCTGAAAACCTTATCATGCTCCGCCAGTATCATTGCCGGTGAAAACTCCCGTATAAGCCGCTCTATCTGTATTCTTGAATAGATATCAATAAAATTCAGCGGTTCATCCCATATATACAGATGTGCCCTTTCGCACAGACTTCCGGCAATCAGCACCTTTTTCTTCTGTCCTTCGGAAAAATCAGACATATCTTTCTCAAACTGCACTCTCTCAAAATCCATCTTGCGCAGAATAGCCTTGAACAGGCTTTCATCAATTCCTTTTATATATGCAAATTCAGACAGAGTTCCTCTTATATAGGACGTATCCTGCGGAACATAGGAAATAACAATTCCTGAACCTACTGTTATTTTTCCGCTATGTCTGATATCTTCTCCCAGTAAAATCTTCATAAGACTGCTTTTTCCGCTTCCGTTTCCGCCGTCAAGGATAACTCTCTCCCCCTGTCTGACCGAAAATGAAACAGGCTCACAAACAGTATTTTCATCATATATTACCGCTGCGTCCGAAAAGGAAACAAGAGTGTCGGAATGATATATGAGAGGCGACAGTTTTAGTGATTCGGCGCTTTCCGCGTTTTTTAAAAGAGCCGACTTCATTTCAACCGCGCGCTGCTGTCTGTTTTCAACAGATTTTGCGCGTTTCATCATTTTGGCGGATTTATGTCCCACATATCCCTTGTCTAATGCTCCGCTTTTTGACGCTTCAATTTTGTCAGACCACACAGCAGTTCGCTTTGCGGCCTGATTCAGACGTCTGATTTCTTTTTTTAAATGTTCATTCTGAGCCTTCTCAGATTCCTGACGGTACTCAAAATTTTGCAGCCATGATGAAAAATTACCGCTCTGTACTTCGATATCTGCTCTGTTCAGTGAAAGAATGTGGTCAACGCATCTGTCTAAAAAACAGCGGTCATGCGACACAAGAATAAATCCCTTTTTCCTGCTCAGATACTCCGCCAGCAGATTCCTCGCATCCGCGTCCAGATGATTTGTCGGCTCGTCTATAAGCAAAAAATGCCCTTCATTCAGAAACATTGCAGTAAGCAGTACTTTTGTCTGTTCACCGTTGGAAAGTGTTCCGAATGGTCTGTAAAGAATATCAGCGTTCATATTAAGATATGACATTTCTCTTATAATCTCCCATTCCTCAGCAGATGGGCAGATTTCCATTAAAATATCTTCTGTCATCCTGCTTTTATCCCTGACAGGATACGGAAAATAATCAAACGGTACAGAAGATATGATTTTTCCGCTGTACTCATATTTTCCGAGCAAAAGACTGAGGAAAGTTGTTTTCCCTCTGCCGTTTCTGCCGACAAATCCAAGTTTCCAGTCCGTATCTATCGTGAAACTGACATCCTCAAAAATATTATCATAGCCCGAGGGGTAAGCAAAAGTAAGATTTTCTATCTTAATCATCGACATAATAAAACCTCCCTAAGAGCCTATTTAGCATCTATTTGTACGCATCTTGCCTGCATATTTTCCGTCATCTTGCCTGAAAATCTGACAAAAAATCTGACTACGCAATCTGCGCACACCCAGATACTAAACAGGCTCTAAAATCAAATAACCGCAGGAAAGTCACTTCCTGCGGTTTCTCATCGCAAATAAATCCCACTCTGCCGGACTGCAAAGCAAGATTATATTATGAGAAGATGTGCAACTTTCCTGCAAAATAGGCGCAAAAATACCGTCTGTCCGACAATATTTCCGCTGTTTTGTCTTATCTGCAAGAAAAATTACGCATCTTCCCACCCCTCTCAATTCAGTTTAATTTATTATATCATTATTATAAAGAATTGTCAATATAAAAATCAGTTTTATTCAGGGCAACAGCATTTATGTATAAATACCCCTTTTATTGCTTAATGAAAATTTTTCATAATCATTCCATATATGACTGCAAGGCAGAATAAACACACTACTTCATACACAAGCAAAAATGCGGCAGCTGATATCACTGTACATATTATTCGTATAATAATATCAGATAACCGTTTTACATTTAACGTTATAAATTTTTTACCTATAATAAATATACCAATCTGTACTATTAAATCCATAACAGCAATATATTCTATGGATATTGCACAGATATGCGATAACGCTATAGATAATATACTGCATATACCAGATAAAATAACTGATAAAACAAGTGATAAAATAAACAGTTTAATAATATTTTTCATACTTGCCCTCCTCTCTGACAAGCTTTACAGCTTTCCTGCAAAACAAACGAAAAAACACCCACTCCTGAATCACTTGTTATTTTTCCGGTACTTTTCTGTCTGCTTTCCTTATTTTTACCATTTGTATGATCTGCAGAATCAATAATACAATATGCGCCAGAAAGATTATATGCGAAACAGCGTATGCAATATAGGAAAGTTTATCATTGTGTATCAGACCGAAAAAGAAATACGCTTCTCCTATGTCCCCGCCGTCCGGAAAAAAGACATATGCGAGTATATATGTCAGTATAAAAAGCCGGTTAAGTAACTTAAGCGTTTTGCTTTTGTCGGTATAGCATACTGCAAACAGATTTGTAATGAAAAAAATCACAGCATGAATGAGCGGTATCATCCATATTGTCAAAAAAACTCTGAACCAGCCAAAATTTAATATCCATGAAACCGCGGCAACCAATATAACAACCAAAGATACAAGAACAGGTATCTTCATACTTATTTTTCTGTCGTGCGCGATTCGTTTTGCTTTTAGAAATAACCAAATTGTCAGACCTATGGCAGCGCACAAAACAACGCCGATATAAATAAATATAAGTAAATCACCGTACATTATTATATTACCTCCGCATTTTTTATTTCTATATCTGGTATTATATCACATAATTACCTCATTTGCAATACTGAAATAATATGAAAATGATTGTCGATGCAGGGAAATTGTGTTGACAATTATGACGGATTATGCTATGATATAGGTACGGAAATTGTCTGTTTCAGACAAAATATAACAGCCTGCGGGCATGAACGGAGAGTGAATTATGGAATTTAAAAACACAAATGAATTTCAGGAAAGAATAAAACGCGTTGTAATTCCTGAAGACGAAATCAAAGCAGCCGTAAAAAAAGCGGGTAAACTCATTGATTCATGGTACGACGAAACGCCGATACTGCTTGTGAGCATATTGAAGGGCTCATTCGTTTTTCTTGCTGACCTGTGCCGTGAAATCAGCGTGCCGTGCGAAATCGGCTTTATGGTGGCAAAAAGCTACTATGAAGAAACGCAGTCCTCGGGAATTGTGAAGATTACCATGGATTTAAAGCAGGATATCAGCAAATATCATGTGATAATTGTTGAGGACATTATTGATACCGGAAGAACTCTTAAAGATGTGACCAAACTTCTTAACTCAAGAAATCCCGTATCTCTTAGAGTGGTGACTCTGCTGGACAAGCCGGACAGACGGATTGTGGATTTTAAATCCGACTACTCGCTTTTTACAATCCCCGACCTGTTCGTAATAGGTTACGGTCTTGACTGCGGCGAATATTACAGAAATCTTCCATACATAGCTGAATTTAAGGAGTGAACAAAATGCTTGAAAAAATCTTCAAATTAAAAGAAAATAAAACAAACGTAAAAACCGAAGTTACTGCCGGTATTACGATATTTATGACAATGGCATATATTCTCGCTGTCAATCCGAGCATTCTTTCAGATGCCGGAATGGACAGCACTGCGGTTCTTCTTGCGACATGCCTTGCATCGTTTGTCGGCACAGCCTGCATGGCTCTTATGGCAAATCTGCCCTTCGCGCTTTCTGCCGGAATGGGACTTAACGCGTATTTTGCCTATACAGTCGTAATGGGATACGGATATCCGTGGCAGGTTGCCCTGTTTGCCGTATTTATAGAAGGTCTTATCTTTTTGGTTCTTTCTCTTACAAAGGTGAGGGAAGCTATATTTGATTCTATTCCTTTGTCGCTTAAAAAAGCCGTTTCTGTCGGAATAGGATTGTTTATAGCTTTTATAGGTCTGCAGAATGCCGGACTTTCAGTCGCAAATTCATCAACACTTGTTTCCCTTGTAAGCTTTACAGATAGTTTCAGCACAGCCGGTATATGCGCTCTGCTTGCGGTAATCGGTATTATACTGACAGCTATTCTTTATGTTAAAAAAGTCAAGGGTGCAATTCTTATAGGAATTTTGGGGACATGGGTATTAGGTATGCTCTGTCAGCTTGCCGGAATCTATGTTCCTGATGCTGAAGCCGGATATTATTCGGTATTCCCGACACTGGCTATGACTGATTTTACCAAACTCGGCGAAACATTCGGTCAGTGCTTTAATGTTAATATGAGCAATGTCGGCATATTCAATTTCATTGTGGTTATATTCTCATTCCTGTTTGTTGACCTTTTCGATACGCTCGGAACACTTATCGGCGTAAGTTCAAAAGCCGGAATGCTTGACAAAGACGGCAAACTTGCCAAGATCAGACCTGCTCTGCTTGCAGATTCGATTGCCACATCGGCGGGAGCTGTACTCGGTACTTCAACAACAACTACCTTTGTTGAATCCTCTGCAGGTGTTGCGGAAGGCGGAAGAACCGGTCTTACTGCAATGGTAACGGCAGTTCTGTTTTTGCTTTCAATGCTGTTCGCGCCTATATTTACAGCAATTCCTTCATTTGCAACAGCGCCGGCACTTATTTTCGTAGGATTTCTGATGTTCAGCGCGATCACAGAGATAAAGTTCACAGGCGACAACTACACATCGGCTATTCCGGCTTATCTCTGCATTGTAGCAATGCCGTTGTTCTACAGCATTTCAGAAGGTATCTCTTTCGGAGTTATTTCATATGTAATTCTGAACCTGATCTGCGGTAAACGCAAAAACATCAATCCTATTATGTATGTTCTTGCGGTACTGTTTATTCTGAAATATGTTTTTCTTTAAAATTTAATAAAATACTGGATTATGACGGCAGTATGGTATTCAGACTGCGTAAGTGAAAAACTTTATTGAAAAAAACAATGAATCTATGATATACTGTATATAAATAACATCATCAGGAGGAAAACAAAATGTATATTGCAAATGAAAACAGATATGAAACTATGAAGTACAACAGATGCGGACGAAGCGGACTTTTGCTTCCGGCATTCTCGCTCGGACTCTGGCACAATTTCGGCAGCGGTGATAATTATGATAATATGGTCGCTATGCTCACAACGGCGTTTGACCTCGGTATCACGCACTTTGACCTTGCCAATAACTACGGGCCGTATCCGGGCAGCGCCGAAGAAAATTTCGGAAAAGTTATGAAAAATGAACTTGCACCTTATCGTGATGAACTGATAATTTCGACTAAAGCAGGCTATGGAATGTGGGCAGGGCCTTACGGTGACCACGGTTCGAGAAAATATCTGATTGCAAGTCTTGATCAGAGTTTGAAGCGTATGGGACTTGAATATGTGGATATTTTCTATCACCACAGTCCCGATCCGGAAACGCCTATGGAAGAAACCGCCGCCGCGCTTGATCAGATCGTAAGAAGCGGCAAGGCGCTGTATGTCGGCGTATCAAACTATAATCCGGAACAGACAAAGCAAATGGCTGCAATTCTGGAATCGCTCGGGACGCCTTTGCTGATTCATCAGCCAATATACAATATGTTTGAACGCTGGATAGAAAACGGCTTGCAGGATGTGCTTGATTATTGCGGAAGAGGCTCAATTTCATTCTGTCCGCTGGCGCAGGGTATGCTGCCG
>CAZLOX010000026.1:6494-17016 GCA_964561265.1 uncultured Lachnospiraceae bacterium | reverse complement strand
AACTATTTTTTTATCTTGATTTATTCAGCGTTTCCTTAATACAGAAAAAAGATTCACATTTTATGGCAATGTGAATCTTTTTTTATACAGAGTATAAAACTTTTTTACTATAATGAATAATGGAAACGCAGAGTATCACAGTCTGTGCAATCAGAAAAATATGCGGTTTGTCAGGAACTGTAACATCACTTCATCATCTTTGATACACAAAGCGGTTTCATATCACCCATATTATTCCAAAGCATTACTTTTACGCTGTCCGCTTCCCTAGTATCAAAGGCATCCGGAACAACTGTATTTTCACCGGCCTCATTGAATATGACCGGTTTAAATTCAACGCTTATAAGCGCACCTGCCGAATCATACACAGCAAAAATCACTGTATATATACCGGTCTTTGACGATGTAACTATCGCGCTGCCGTCTGAGTATTCAATACTGAATATATCCGGTATAGGCTGCGGTGTAACTGTATGTTCCGGAGCGGGCTGCTGCGTAGCTGTCGGGGTCGGTACAGGCTGCGTAATATCTGTCGGGACAGGAGTTTGTGTCGGAACCGGAGTGTTTGTCGGAATTGGAGTGTTTGTCGGATCCGGAGCATTTGTCGGAATTGGAGTGTTTGTCGGATCCGGAGTGTTTGTCGGATTCGGAGTTTGCGTCGGGGCAGGAGTGCTTGTCGGGGCAGGAGTTGGCGGAAGTGCAGTCTGTGCAGGCGTAGGATCTGGCTTTGTATCATTCCACTTAGCATAGTATGTAAGATTTCCTGCCGCTGTCACCGGCATAGCAGTCAATGCCGTTCCTTTAAATTCTTTATTGTCATACCATCCGCCAAAATAATAATCTGTTTTTGTAACATTCGCCGGCAGTGCTTTTGCATCTCCGTATGAATATGAACTGAAGTTACCGCTCTGTATCGTACCGCCGTCTGTATCAAATGTGACAGTATACGGAGTTACACCAATCATTTTTATATCTGAAAATGCGCCTATTGAATACCATGGCAGCAGTGGAGTCGCTTCAACGCCGGCTCCGTTTACGCTGTCTACTGCCAATCCGATATACGCGTTTTTGCTCCATCCGCTTATATCTATCTTAAGAGGCTGACGTATATTATTTGTCCAGTTAATGCCGTCGTTTGAAACTGAAAGCGTTAATGTGTCGCCTGTGCGCGCTATTTTCATATATTCAGGCAAAGCGAGGTTCTTGCTTGTGTCGTATGTGTCATAACTTGTATCGTTTGCCACATCTTTTCCGCTGCTGTTTTTAAGCCAGCCGACCTTAATATCAGCGCCGGTTTCGACCCGTGATGGAACCATTATATTTTCGCCGTATTTTCTCCAGCCGTCTGAAATCATTACCATTCTTGAATCCGGCGCAAGGCTTTCACGGAACATAATTCCGCAGTAAACGCCGTTTTCATATTTGGGAACGCTTTCTATTTTTGCTGAAAACTCGAAATCACCGGTTACGCTGTGTTTCCAGTAGCTGAATGAATCAGACTTGCCGTTTATAAGTCCGCTTCCGCCGATATATGTAATTCCGTTCTTAGTCCATACATTGTTTTTTCCCTGAAACGACGTAGTGCCTATTTCATCAATCGTCGAACTGCCTATGGAATTATCATCCTTTGTTACATATACAACTGCAGTCGGAGAAGTTGTTGATTCTCCTTTATTGTTATATGCCTTGGAGGTCAGATAATGTATACCTGCTTCAAGAGTGACCTCTGTATCAATTTTCGGCGCGCTTACCGTTTCCAAAAGTTTACTTCCGTCATAAAGTTCTATTTTTAAAACAGCTGTTCCGGTTTTTGCGGCCGCTTCGGCGGTGTATGTCACATTTTCGCCTTCCTTTGCAACTTTCCAGAAACCTGTGGTCTTGGTTTGGTCATAGGTTTTCGTAAGGTCTGCAACAGCGGGTGATATAACACTGATATCAGGATTTGACGGCGCGCTTTGCTGTTCTGTCCAGTCGTTTACATATGCCTCTATCCATGTATAGCCTTTCCATTTGCCTTCCGCAACAATATCAGTTTCCTTTGCGCTGCCCATTTTGTTTGTCGCTTTCCAGTCTGACGGGATTTCAAAAGTACGCTTTGATTCGGTTATTCCGCTGAAACCGCCCACTTCTTCAATACTGTTTATAATTCTGCCGGTTCCGTTTTTCACATCCGCAATAATTCTTGCGTCAATACTGTCACGGCGCGGAAGTGTCGCTCCTGCATTTGCTGTGACTTCATCAAATGCCTCCTCTGCCGTCTGCTCCGGAATTTCATATTCGCCCATGTCGATAGGTCTGCTGAGCAGATTTATCAGACTCCGGTTTTTAACATAATTTTCGCTCGCCGTATTTTCTTGAGTTGCCGCATCGTTTCCGTATACAAAATTTCCGTTTATATATAAATCTGATTTGAGAATTTCTCCCGTATCGGTATCTTTTGTAGTGCCATTGTTTGTGGCTTCAAATATTTTTGAGCGTATGCTCACCTTTGTAGAAGGGCCGTATTTGTAATAATTATTCCGTATATTAACTTTTGACGCATATTCAGCCTTGGAAAACTCAGGTCTGGAATTATACGAATACGGTTCCGCTCCATATGTACTGTTATTTCCCCAGTTATATATAACATTATTCACCATATCCGTTTTATTTATATTTCTGTCAATACGCGGATTACGGCTGTCGTGGTGCGCAAACAGGTTATGATGATATGTACCGTTTGAAGCGCCTATAATACCGCCGTAGCCGTGAGCGCCCTTGAAGTGATTTGACATTCTCAGACTTTCCGCGCTTATGCAGTTCTGTACAGTGATGTTAGTGGATGGTTTGGTTTCCGGATTTTTAAGCTGCTCTTCGAGAGAACCGGCATACAGGGTCAGAAGTTCATCAACGCCCCATGTTACAGAGCAGTGGTCAAGAATAACATTCTTTACCCAGCGCCCTCCAAGCCCGTCAGGCTCCCCGCCCTGCGAATCGGTGGGACGTACACGCAGATATCGTATTATCAGATTATCAGAGTTGTTCAGCACAACATCATTGCCTGTCAGTGTAATGCCGTCACCGGGAGCTGTCTGACCAAGTATTGTAAGATTTGACTTTTCTATCTTAAGCTGACTTTTAAGATTTATAATACCGCCCACATCAAAAACAATAATGCGTCCATTGCTTCTGACTGCATTGCGCAGCGTGCCTTTTTTATCTTTGTCATCCTCCAGACTTGTCACATGATATACCTCTATCTTGGAATTGCCTCTTGCGCCTGTTGTGTACTTTCCGCCGCCCTCAGCACCCGGAAATGCTAAAAGTTTATCCGTTTCATCAGCGCCTGCCGGAATTGTGAAAACTCCGCACATCATCACTACCGCCAATACTCCTGCCAGAATTTTATGCAACCTCATAGTAATCCTCCCGTAAAATTTTTATTGTGTTCAGAGCCTATCACTCCGCTTGCTCACTTCTCCGTTTATCTCCTCAAATAAAATAATCTCAGTTATTTTTCAGAAATTTATTATATCATATTATAAATGAAATTGTCAATGATATTGTATCATTAACATATAAAATTCTATCATCACATTTTTTCATTGAAATTTTTCATCTTGCTTATGAGTATTTTGTCTTTATATTGATTTAATAAAAAATTGATAGTATAATATAATAAGAACAAAAGGAAAGGAATTATGATTATGAACACAGAAATTTTAAGAAAAAAACTAAAAAAAGGTGATTATGATAAACAGCTGTCGTACATATACTCCTGCTCTGAACCGTCATACTACGCAGAGCGCTATATAAAAGTTATAGACGGATTTGAAAAATGTTTCAAAAAAAATGACGCGGAGCTGTTTTCCGCCCCCGGCCGGACGGAAATCGGCGGAAATCACACTGACCACCAGCATGGCTGTGTTATAGCGGCAAGTGTAAATCTTGACATAATCGCGGCAGCCGCAAAAAATAACACCGATATAATTTGTATACAGTCCGAAGGTTATCCTCTTAACACTATGAATATAAATGATTTAGAAATCAAAGAGGAAGAATTTGATAAATCCATATCACTTATACGCGGCATTGTAAAGCGTTTTACCGATTTAAACTATAAAGTCGGCGGTTTTGACGCTTACGCAGTGTCCAATGTTCTTAAAGGCTCGGGAATTTCCTCATCAGCTGCATTTGAGGTTCTTATAGCAACTATTATAAACAATCTTTTTGCCGGCGGTGAATTAACACCTGTGGAAATCGCTAAAATATGCAAATATTCTGAAAATGTATACTTCGGCAAGCCAAGCGGTCTTCTTGATCAGACAGCTTCAGCGGTCGGTTCGGCTATGTTTATAGACTTTATGGATACCGATAATCCTGTTGTAGAAAAAATAGATTTAGATCTGGCAAAGTACGGATATGGATTATGTATAATAGATTCCGGTGCCGATCATGCAGATCTTACAAACGATTATGCGGCAATTCCGTCGGAAATGAAATCTGTTGCTGCTTTCTTCGGTAAGGAATATCTTCGGGATGTGAATAAAAAAGATCTTCTTAATAACCTGCCCAAAGTAAGATCGGCTGTTAAAAATGACAGAGCCGTTTTGCGGGCACTTCATTTCTTTAATGAAAATGAAACTGCCGTTTCAGAAGCCGAAGCACTGCGCCGCAATGATTTTTGCGCTTTTTTATCGCTGGTACGCAGTTCCGGACAGTCATCTTATATGTATCTGCAAAATATATATTCTTCCTCTGATCCAAAATCACAGGCAGTTGCGCTCACGCTTGCGCTTTGCGGAGAGCTGCTAGGAGATACAGGCGCATACCGCGTACACGGCGGAGGCTTTGCAGGAACTGTTCAGGCATTTGTACCGCTTGAAATGATTGATTCTTTTAAGGCTGATACAGAAAAAGTTCTTGGAAAAGATATGTGCCATATACTTTCCATCAGACCTGCAGGCGGTATCAGATTATAAAATAAATTCTATACATTTTTTCGGAAGGATGATTTTATGACTAATGATATGACAAAGGGAAATCCTGTAAAGCTGATTCTGTTTTTTATGATACCTCTTTTGATCGGCAATATATTTCAGCAGCTTTACAATATGGCTGACACAGTTATAGTAGGACGCACTATCGGAGTGGAAGCGCTTGCGGCTGTCGGAGCGACAGGCTCTGTTTCATTTCTTATAATCGGATTCGCGCAGGGCATTACCAGCGGATTTGCCGTTATAACAGCTCAGCGTTTCGGCGCGGGAGATAACAGCGGTGTAAAACGTTCCGCCGCCACAAGCATTATCTTAAGTACCGGCGTAACCGTTGTTGTGACATTCATCAGCGTATTGACAGCGCGGCCGCTGCTTGTGCTGATGAAAACTCCGTCAGATATAATAGATATGTCGTATGAATATATTATAGTAATTTTCACAGGTACCGCCGCATCGGTATTTTTCAACCTGTTTTCAAGTATACTGCGCTCGCTCGGCGACAGCAAAACACCGCTTGTATTTTTAATTATAGCAAGTATTATAAATATTGTGCTTGACTTTGTGTTTATACTTGTTTTTAAAATGGGAGTTGCCGGCGCCGGCTGGGCTACTGTCACAGCACAGTTTTTATCAGCAGTACTGTGCTTTACATACAGTCTGAAAAAATTTCCCGTACTGCGTCTTACAAAAAAGGACTGGAAATTTTCATACAGATTTGCGTGGCTGCACCTTTCTGTCGGACTGCCGATGGCTTTTCAGTTTTCTATAACGGCAATAGGTACCATGCTTATACAATCTGCTCTTAATGTGCTTGGTTCAACAGCCGTTGCTGCATTCACCGCCGGTTCAAAGATAGATCAGTTTGCAACTCTGCCCCTTGTATCGCTTGGCGTTGCCGTTGCAACCTACTGTGCACAGAACTACGGCGCAAATAAAATTGACAGGATAAAATACGGTGTGAACAAAGCCGTGCTTATAGGAACACTGTTCAGTATCACGGGCGGAATAATAGTCACTGTATTCGCAAAACCCCTTATAAGTTTATTTGTCGGAAACGGACAGGATACTGTAATGTCACTGTCAAGAGAATACCTTATCATAAACGCGGTATTCTACACTGTTCTGGGACTTCTGTTCATATACAGAAACGCTTTGCAGGGTTTAGGCAGAGGAATGATAACATTCTTTGGCGGCGTATGGGAACTTGTAATGCGCTTTATTGTAGCATTATGCCTTGTACCTTATCTGAATTTCGCCGCTATATGTATTGCTTCGCCGGCAGCATGGATAGGCGCGGCGGTATGGCTTATCGCTGCGTATTTCATAATTATAGGAAAACTAAAAAAACAATATAAGGAGTCTGCATAATGCATGGCTCCTTAATATTATGAAATCCTATTTATTTCGCTGATTGATTTTCTTCCATCTCTCCCGCACAATCTGCGCTGCAAGCTTAGGCTGACGCTGCCGCGTGAAAATTCCCTTTTTATTTCCCATAACTCGTGTTGTTCCCTGCTTTGTGTTAAAATCAGCAAAGTTCCATATATGCTCGCCTACCACAAAATCCAGTCTGTCAAATACGTTAAAATAACGCTTCACAAACTCTGCCTGATATTCTTCTGAAAACATCTGCGGCGGATCGCTGTGAAATCCCGCTGTTGTATCCGCCCCGAATTCCGTCATCATGACCGGCTTGTTAAATCTTTCATGCCATATTCTCAGATCCCGCTCTGTCTGTCTTTCTATAAGATCTAATTCTCCGGAATCACTGTACCAACTGTAATAACGATTTACACCGATTATATCCGCCAAATGAGATACACGGCACTCTTCAGGAGTACTTGACTGTACAATCATAACCGGACGCGTCGGGTCCAGCTTTCTTGTATGAGCTATAATTTCTTCAAAATACGGCACAGCGCCTTCCTCATGGGTCGCCGCTTCATTTGCGACACTGTATATTACAACGCCCGGACGGTTTTTATCTCTTGCTATAAGCTCTGACAGTACCTGCTTGTGATGTTTGAGAGCATCTTTATCCACGCGCTCAGGACAAAATATAATTTCATTTGCATTCCAGCTGTTAATCCCCACAGCTGTACATTCATCAATAACCAGAACCCCCTGCTGATCTGCAAGATCCATAATCTCCTCTGAATAAGGATAATGACTTGTACGGAAAGAATTTGCCCCTATCCATTCCATCAGATTTGAGTCTTTAACATTGAGCACATTATCAAGCCCCTTACCGCGTATATCGCTGTCCTCATGGCGTCCGAAACCGGTAAGATATATTGGTCTGCCATTTAACAGCAGTTGTTTGCCGTCAACCTTAAATGTCCGTATTCCAACCGGCTGATGATATTCGTCAGTAAGCTCACCGTTCTTTATAAGCATTACATGCAGCTGATAGAGATAACCATATCCAATATCCCACAAATGCGGATTACAGACTCTGAGTTCTCCGTCTGCGCCTTCCGCCGCTGCCCTGACCGCTCCCTCCTTATCTTTTAGCTCGACCTTCACTTCACCCGCGCCGCAGATATCAATACTATATCTCACAATTCCATCACCATTGTCAATATCTGTATGTACAGTAATATCCTCTATATAATCCTGTTCAGTACAGTATATTATAACAGGTCTGTGAATACCGGCATAATTAAAAAAATCATGTCTTATAAGCTGGCGATGATAGCCCTCAGGGTACATATCTCCTGAGAAATTCTCTATTTCACCCGGAGGCATAATCCGGTAGTCAAGGCGGTTATCAACACGGACTGTGATACGATTCTCTTTTCCGTAATCCACAGCCTTGCTTATATCTCCCTCAAACGGCATATAACCTCCTGTATGCTCAGTTATATACTGACCATTTACCCAGACGGTGCCTCTGTGTGTCACACTTCCAAACCGAACCGAAACTCTCTTCCCTTTCCAGCTGCGCGGAATGTAGAAGGTAGTTTCATACCATACGCTGCCTACATGATCCCGCAAAGACATATCCTGCGTCACATCGTTATAACTTGCCGGAACAGGCATGGCGATAGTTTCCCTGAGCGGTTCAGAGAACCACTGAGAACCTTCCTCTGCCGGTTTTTCCATGCGAAATCTCCATATGCCGGACAGATCTTTCTTCTCTCTTATACTATTTTCTCTTGGATACATTTATTTTTCCTCCTCATAATAGACCTATTGTAAAACAAAACAGAAAAATATAAGGAGTCTGCATAATGCACGGCTCCTTATATTTTAAAATATATTTATTTTGCTGAAATTTCCCAGACTATGCTTTCAAAGTCTTTTTCATATTCGGGCAGATATAATCCGAAATTCATAAGAGTTCTTCCGCTGTATTCTTTACCTTCAACCTCGTAAACTTTGTCAGGATTCAGACCTTTCAGTTTAAGCCGTCTTATCTCTGAATTTGGCTTTGCAAGTTTATTAAAATAAAATACAACAGCTTTTTCCTTGTCATCAGACACATACATATATGATGCGCTCCTGTCCTCAAATGGACTTATAAGACGGTACATATCGCCGAAGCAGACCACAGAGCGTATACGCTTATACTGCTTTACCTGTTCTGATATTGCATCCGCCTCAGCGCTGTCCAGCTTAGACAGATCAAACTCATATCCCATAACACCGCTCATTGCAACATCAGCGCGCAGCTTCATCGGCGTTGTTCTGTCTACCTGATGATTAGGCACGGCAGATACATGAGCGCATACACTGCTTGACGGATACACCATACTTGCTCCATACTGTATGTACATTCTTTCAACAGCGTCGGTATCGTCGCTTCCCCAGTTCTGCGGCATATAGTACAAAATACCGGGGTCATTTCTGCCGGCTCCTCCGCTGCATCCTTCAAACAGGATATCCGGAAAAGCACCTGTAAGATTTTCCATAAGCTTATACACGCCGAGTATATAACGGTGCATAACCTCTCCCTGTCTGTTCGGAGGAAGTTTAGCGGAATTGGCATCGGTAATATTACGGTTCATATCCCACTTGATATACTTTATATTTGCACTGCTCAGTATTTCTGTAAGAGTTTTTGTCAGATATTCAACAATGTCCTCCCTGCTCATATCCAGCACATACTGATTGCGTCCCTCATGGATATCTCTGCCGGATACCTGCAGAGCCCAGTCCGGATGGGCGCGGAACAGTTCACTGTCACGGGAAATCATTTCCGGTTCAATCCATAAACCAAAATCAATACCCGCTCCGTTTACAGAATCCGCAAGTCCGGAAAGCGAATGAGGCAGTTTTTCCGTATTAACAAACCAGTCGCCAAGCGATGACCTGTCATCATTGCGCCGTCCGAACCAGCCGTCATCCAGAACAAACAGCTCTATACCCAGCTTTGACGCGCGGTTTGCTATGTCCAGAAGTTTTTCTTCATTAAAATCGAAATATGTTGCTTCCCAGTTATTTATAAGTATCGGACGTTCTTTGTCGCGCCAGATTCCGCGGCAGAGATTTCTCCTGTAAAGCCTGTGATATGTACGCGACATTTTTCCCAGTCCTTCATCGGAATATACCATAACAGCCTCAGGTGTATAAAATACTTCGTCTTTACCCAGTTTCCATTTGAAATTATGAGGATTTATACCGGCGGAAACACGCATAGTGCCGTACTGTTCAACCTCCATCATCATACGGAAATTTCCGCTGTACACAAGTGAAAAACCGTATACTTCCCCTGTATCCTCGTCCGCATTTTTACGCATAAGCGCAAGGAACGGATTTTCACACGAACCGCTCGAACCGCGGCGGCTTTCAATTCCCTGAAAACCTTTTTTCACATCTGCCGTTTCTATATGTTTTTCTCTTATCCATGCGCCGTGCAGATGCATATACTTAAAATAGTAATCATGGAAGTCAATGCACATACTGGCGGCATTGGTTATATACACCGTATTCTTTTCGCTTCTTATAACACTGTGACGGCATATTACCGGCAGTGTTCCGCTTATTGAATAATACAGATCCGCATACACTCCGCTTATTTCATCGCCTATCGTTATTTTAAGCGTTGTAAGTTCGCCCGCGTCATTTTCATAAATATGCGGCAGTCCATCCGGACTTACTTTGCTTTCATATATCTGATGTGATTTATACCGTAAATTGCAGAAATCCTGTCTGCCGTCCGCATATTCAAAGGACAGTGCCTCGGAGCGCATATCCTGCGCCCCGAACATCGGATATTCCTGCGGCAGCACATCAAGCGAATATTTATAATCGCCCGGCTCATATGCCGAAAATGATGCTCTGTCCCGTTTTAAAAGATAAATTCCGTCACTGTCTATTCTTTTTCCGTAATAAAGATGCAGCAGATCTCCGTATTCCGACAGTTCTATGCAATAACTTATATCACTGTTAAACAAATGAAATATATTATTTTTAAACTCTACTGACATAGTCTGCTCCTTATTCACCGATTCCCCACAGATTTATTTTCTTTTTATAATTCTCTGTAATAATATTTTCCACATTTTCTTGCATAATAGTTGTAACTGTTATATAAGAAATAT
>CAZLOX010000026.1:0-6484 GCA_964561265.1 uncultured Lachnospiraceae bacterium | reverse complement strand
TCCGCATCTGATTCAAAGTTTTTCCAGATACTTTCAAAATCACTCTCACTTGACGCGTTGATAAGTTTTGTGTCATACTCAAGGATCAAATCGCTCAGTTTTTTATAATTCAGCGATTCGATGCTTCCGCCCATAGGTGTCAGATCTTCATACGGCGAGCAGTCCCATACAGTGTCACCAAGCGTCTTGTAAGCAAACTGCTTTGTTTCGTCCTTATTGTACTCATTATAGAGCATATACGGCATGCCGTCGTTTGCAAGTCCGTTCTTTACGCAGATCGTCCAGTATCTTACGCCTGTTTCCTTTGAGAATGAACTGAAATCCTTATCCATTTTTTCAAGAACATCCTCCGGAATAACTCTCTTTCCGTCCTCTACCGTGTAGTGTACGCCTTCAACTCCGCTCATGATAAGTTTCTGTCCCTCATCACTCGCAATAAAATCTAAAAATTCTATTGTTCTTTCAGGATGCGGATTTGTCGAACTTATGCCGACAATATCCCAGCCCATCGGATTTCTTGAACTGTATGTTGTCTTAGTAGGATCAATGCCGTCTGCGACAACCTTGTACGGCAGATATACCGCGTCCGGATTGGTTTCGCTGAGAATCGTGCTTGCCTCGGCAGTATTCCAGTATGCTTCAGGCGTTGCAAATACAGCACCGGAAGTCAGTTTCTGTTTCCAGAGCTGTTCCTTATTTGTAGCCCATTCGCCGTCAAGAAGTCCCGCGCGCTGAATTTCATTTATATATTTCATCATCGGTTTGTAATTTTCATCTCTGAAATCAAGCTGAAGTTTGCCGTCAACTTCCGCGTATGTCTTTATACCGAACATACCCTTGAACGCTCCGATCGCGCTTCCCCAGTTTTCCGCCCACATTGTAAGAGGAATACTTGTTTTGCCGTCAATATCCGGATGCTTTTCCTTGAATGCCTTCAGATACTCGATAAATTCCGACTGTGTAATAGGTCTGTCGCCGTTTACTACTTCTTCCGGAGCAACTTCCGCAAGATAATCTTTTCTTATCATAAATGCAAGTACAGGGTCTTCGTCAATGCTGTACCAGTTCGGCAGTCCGTATACATGACCGTCCTCACTTTTTGCGCGGCTCAGGTACTCGCCGTACTGCTCCTTGATATTCGGAGCGTGTTCCTCTATTAAATCATCAAGCGGAATAAGCGCCTTTGCTGAAATAAACTTGTCAATCATTCCGGAGCTTCTGCTTATGAGAATAAGATCCGGATAACTGTTTGACGCAAGCATCAGATTCAGCTTTTCCTTCGTATCGCCTGACGCCTGATTATAATCAAGCGTAACGCCTGTTTCTTCTATAATTGTTTTTGACACATCGTCATTGCCGAAAGAAGTCGTCACATTCTGATCATACGCTGTAAGCGTAATCGCACCGCTGTCATCTCCGTTATTTCCTCCGCCGCAGCCTGTAAGCATAGCCGCTGTCATTGCAAGCGCCGCAACCGACGCAATAATCTTTTTTGTTTTCATTTTTGTCATTCCTTTCTTTTTATTAACCTTTAACTGCTCCCATCATAATTCCGGAAACAAAGTATTTCTGTACAAACGGATAAACCATAATAATAGGAATCGTCGACACAATTGTCGCCGTCATTCTGATACTGTCTGATGAAGTTGCCTGCCGCCTTGCCGCGTTTGCAGCCGCTCCGGCAGTATCAGTCAGACTCGCCGTCTGATACTGGTTCAGAATATTCATCATAACCGCCTGCAAAGTTTTCAGACTCTGCTTGCTTGTGTAAAGATATGAGTCAAAGAACGAATTCCAGTGATTGATGGCAACAAACAGTGCAATTGTCGCTATAATCGGTGTTGACACCGGCAGAATGATCCTGAAAAATATTATTATGTCATTCGCGCCGTCTATAAGCGCCGATTCTTCAAGTTCTTTCGGTACAGACGACATATAGCTGTTTATGAGTATCATATAATACACGCTTATAATCGACGGTACGATATACACCGCGAAATTATCTATAAGACCAAGACTTTTATAGATCATATATGTTGGTATGATACCGCCTCCGAAGTACATTGTAAAAACAAATACTTTCCTCCAGAATTTATATCCCACAAGTTCCTTTTTGGTCAGGACAAATGCAAGCATTGATGTAAACAGAACCGAAAGCGGCGTGCCTATTATTACCCTCAGCACACTTATTCCCATAGAGCTTAAAAACTCTTTATCCTTCATAATAACTCCGTACGCGCTGAAATTGAGTTTTCTCGGCAGGAAAGTAAGTCCGCCGCGCATTGTGTCCATCGGGTCATTTATTGACTGGATAAACACATTCCAGAACGGATAAAAGGTGATTATGAATAATATAACAAGAAATATAACGCATACAGTATCCATTGATATATCAGATGCTGTTCTGTGAATTTTGTTTCTGATTCTTTTTTTCATATTCCTCACCTCCTACATTATGTGCGCGCTGTCGAATTTACGCGATATATTATTCACAATTACAAGCAGAACAAATGATATGACAGATTTAAACAGTCCGACTGCCGCGCCGTATGAATACATCGACTGCTGAATACCGAATTTGTATGAGTATAAATCAATTACCAGAGCATAATCCATAATCTGATTATTCTGCATAAGCAGCTGCTGTTCAAATCCCGCGTTCAGTATTCCGCCTACCGCAAGAATAAGCATAATAACTATTGTATCTTTAAGACATGGCAGTGTTATGTACCATATTTTCTGCAGTCTGCCGGCTCCGTCCACACTTGACGCCTCATATATTGCAGTATCAATTCCCGATATTGCTGACAGATAGATAATTGAATTGTAACCCATTCCTTTCCATGTATTAGCAATGGCTATAATCCACCAGAAATATTTGCCGTCCTGAAAATACCGTATCGGCTCATCTATAAGATGAAGTTTCATGCACAGCGCATTTATAACTCCTTCCTGCGACAGCAGGGTTATAAAAATATTAGCTACCACAACCCATGAAATGAAGTACGGCAGGTATGATACCGTCTGTACTACACGCTTGAAATTCCGCATTTTTATTTCATTCAGCGCCAACGCTATAATTATAGGCGCCGGTATCGAAAAGATTATAGTAAGAAAACTCGTTGCGAGAGTGTTTCTCATAACCTTGTAGAAATCTCCGCTTGAAAAGATAAAATACTTTATCCATTGCAGTCCAACAAATTCACTTCCGAAAAATGACTGGAAAAACGGCGTTCCGTCCGGAACATAGTTGATAAATGCCATATACAGTCCGAACATCGGCATATAACACATAAGAGCTACCCATATTACCGCCGGAATAAGCATAATATAAAGATAACGCTGTCTGTATAACCTGTTTTTCAGGCTTTTCTTCTGTTTTACTGCGGGTGAGGATACCGTGTTTATATTAGCTTTCATCTATTATTCCCCCTTTGTTATTTTATATATGCAGGATTCCTCAGGCATAAGCTCTGTCAGCATACTGCCCTTTGCCCTGAAACTTTTCTTACTCCACATATCGGTAACGACATATTCTGTATCCTTGTCAAGTCCGATACGTTCAAAACTGATATCATATGTTTTATTCATTGAGCGTTCATAATTGAATACCGCAAGATAAAATTCACCGCCGTCATCAAGAGTAAATATTTCAGTCGCCCACTGACCTGTATTTCCCTCAACCGGCCGGAATGCGCGTCCCTTTCTTGCCAGAGCGTTTATCTCCTTGTTTGAAGTAAGTTCTTTCGTAAGTTCCTTCATAGCGGGCTGCTTGTAAGAATCGCTCAAGAGCATGAGCGTTCCGCATATTACCGCGGAATTATATCTCGTCCGCGCTTCTGTTGAAGATGCCGCGAAGCTGATATGGTCGGGGTCTGTAAACGGATAAAGAGTATTATCCTCCCACCAGCCGTAATTCAGAGAATTAAGCATATATGCTGTTTCTCCTATATCGTCCGCCGTATCACAGGAAATTCTGCGTGAATGAGCATACTGATAAGGGAACAGAGGCGCAATTGAATAACTCAGGAAAAATTTGTCCGTATCCACATAATCCGTAAACATTTTAAGCGCCTGATTATATGCCTGCATACCTGTCTTTACATTGGGGTCACGGTGCACACCCTCCAAAGCGGCATAATTCAGAAAGTCTATCTTTAAAAATTCAAATCCCAGATCGGTGAATTTTGTCATGAACATATCAAGTCTTGCTTTCATCGCGTCACTTGTCGGATCCATCGGCAGTGATGAAGAATCCTTCTGTATCGCGGCAACTCCGCCGTTCGGCTCTTCAAGCACCGCGTCACGGTAAGTGTATTCCGTATCGGGAATACCTATTTTCCAGTCAGTTTCCGTTGCCCAGAACACAAAGTGCGACCAGTAAATTCCGGCACGCTGACCGTTTGCATGGCAGTATTCCACAAATGCTTTTAACTGTTCATCAGAGAAAGAATCCCAGTAGGAGTCAAGATTTATATAAACTACATCATTTTCTCCCTTGAAATCATTTTTCTCTGTAAGTTCTTTTATAAAATCGGAAACACCAATTGAATCTTTGTAATTTACGCCCGAACCCTGTCCGTACCAGCTGTTATATCCGAACGGCACACCGTCCTTCCATTCCAGCATCGGAACATTTTTCGTATTTGCCGCCCCGTATGTTTCCATGCCGTCACGCCAGTCATCAAAATATCCTAAAAAGAACCGCGGTGATGCAAGCACCTTTCCGTCAATACTTCCATGCGGCACATAATCGTATGTGTCCTTTGCCGACCATATTCCGCCGAAAGCGCCGAGGAAATTTATGCTGTTTCCGTCGGAATATTCGCTTGTGCCGGTTTTGAATGTATCATGGTCAACCGAACCGGTCACAACCGACGCTCTTGACGTATTATCGTACAGCGCGGTAGTCCAGTAGCTTATATTGTATCCGTTTATTTCATCCGCGCGGTAACGCACCCATGCATCGTTGTCATAGGGTACAAACAACGATCTTCCGTCATTTATATTCCCGATATTCACCGCTCCGTCGCCCATTGCCGTTATCGGCGCAAGGAAATTGGAGGAAAGCCCTTTCTCGTCTTCTATTTCAACGCTTGCCAATATGTAATCAAGATTATCATAAATCCAATACATCTGCCGCATTTTCGGCAGTTCAACTCCATAGGAAGTCACGGTATATTTTACACCTTTTCCGTAACCGTCGGTTACGTCCTCACTGTCGACTTTTCTGTATGAATAATCTGAGGACTTAACAGAGGTGTTTTTATCCGCGCCCTCAATTTTTGCCACTGCTTCAATACCCTTCACACGAAGCGTATCGCCGCTGTAAAAATCCGCGCTGCCTTTGGACATATCGTATTTTACCTTTACCCTGTCATTTGAAAACTCTTTTATGCCTGCCGATTTATACGAAGCCGCCTTCTGCTGAGTTTTTTCGAGGACGATTTTGTCGATATCCGGCGCGTCCGCGTAACGGTTTGTAATCTTGATTTTATGTCTGCCGCCTGTCAGATTCAGTTTAGCCGTAACAGTGTCCACATTGTAGGTTTCCGCTGTTATCGGGCAGTACAGCGTATCCGCATATTTACCGTCAACATATATTTCCATTCCGCGGTATTCCGGCGAACAGTACCATATTGTGAGTTCATACGCTCCCGAGTCTGTGCTTATATCAAACTCAGCGCTGCCGTTTTTGCCTATACCTGTTATACCTTTGCCGTTACCTGCTCTGTAAAGGTCATTTCGTACAGCTGCGCTTCCGGTAAGTTTTGCTGAACTTTCCTCATAACAGTTTTCAATGATTTTCTGCGGTGCAAAAACCGTCATACAGTCTAAAGAACCGATATTTCCCTTGTCGCTGTATATTTTTACATCGTTCTGCCCTTTCTTTAACGGAAGTTCAACATATCTTCTGCCGTCTGAGGCAAACTCCGATTCCGCCTTTGTAAATTCCTTTGTTACATCGCCTGTCTGTATATATCCTTCTGTATTTCCTGACGGAATATGGTCGATTATGAAACCGTAATCGCCGTCCTCCGGCGCGTAAATATCAAACATAAGGTTACCGAAATCGGTCTTGTATGCGCCTATATTTGAAACTACCGCTCCGCCTGATGCTCCGTCCTTTGACTGTCTTACAGCATAACCGCCGAGACGGGCTCCTTCAGCTTCATATATTGTCTGATCAAGTTCAATGTTAAAATCAGACAGTGTTCCGCGTCCGGATAGCCTGATTTCATTTTCCTCCGACGATATATATATTTTTTCCGATTGTTCTGTACCTGTCAGAGCGTATTCATAGGATCTTTCACCGCACGCAATTTTTATGCTTTCACCTTTTCCTTTAAAAGTGACCGTATAGGTTCCCGAAATATAAGAGCTTATATTAACAGATGCTCCATCCTCAAGAGAAGCCACGGAAAATCCGTTTGCTTTCTCCTTAATTCCATAAGACGGGCTTATATTGCACTTATATCCGTTT
>CAZLOX010000025.1:14321-17024 GCA_964561265.1 uncultured Lachnospiraceae bacterium | reverse complement strand
TTTCGCAGTTTGTTCTTCGCACAAATTCTTCAAGATTTAATTGTGGGATCAATATAATGTCAATAATATCTATACAGGCGGACTGGTAATAAATGAAAGGAGGAATTGATATGACTGATTTTGAAATGCTTCAGGCAATTCTTGACGAGATTAAAGGCATTAAGAAGGAAGTCAGGGAAATTAAAGAGGGCAACAAAGTCATTCATGCGAAACTTGACAATCTTGAGAACAGATTTGACAATCTTGAAAAGGAAGTTAAACTTAATGCAATATCTACTGAAACAATATTAAAGCTATGTTTTAAGCTTTATTCAGACGGCTGCGCAGATAACAGAAAGCGTATAGACGCTGACAGCATGGATATCCGCGCTATGCAGGGCAGAATAAATGATCTGGAAATGCAGCAGATAGCGCTTGAATATAAGATTACGCGGATCTAAGTCAGGAAGCAGGATAAACAAAATATAATATAAAGCGGTGTAAAGCCTGTGGTGTTGGGCATTACGCCGCTTTTTTATACGGCTGATGATAATGCGGATTCAAAAATGTTTAAAAATCCGCAGTTATGAAACACTGATTTTTAAATTGTAATAATTATAAAATTATATTATAATTAAATTAAAATATTTGTGTATGATGTGCAAAAATCAGACACAGGTAAAAATTTATTAAGAGAGAGGGATATTGAAATGGCAAAAAAAAGAAAG
Organism: uncultured Lachnospiraceae bacterium; assembly: GCA_964561265.1. GTDB lineage: Bacteria > Bacillota > Clostridia > UBA1381 > UBA1381 > JAFLUR01. The sequence continues at coordinate 16,317 of CAZLOX010000025.1, read as the reverse complement.
ATTTTGTCGCTTATATGCGCGGCAAGTATGGCGGCTTCGGCATTTTCGGGCTTGTGCGTTACATCGTATGCAGCTGATGCGGCGCCGGTATTTACACTTGACGGTAGCAGCAACACAGGATGGACGGGTACAGTAAATATAAATACGGATGATCCGGATGATCCGTATTTGCTTCTCTGCGGCTCTAAGGGTTCGCAAGAGACGGCTGAACTTGCTTTACCGGAGGCAGCACAGCTTGCAGACAATTACGTGATTGACTTTGACACAAGAATAAGAACAGGTAATGGTATGGGCAGACTTGCACAGTTTATGCAGCTTGCTTTTGTGGGAGATAACGCTGTTATAGATTCGAGAGATTTCTATAATACTGATTATACTACTGCTGCTGCTGCGGTTAATCCCGATTCAGAGCATGGATGGAATACCAGCAACAATAACGATGTATTGGCAAAAGGCTCTGATATAGCGGTTGCGATCAATTCAAGAATTGAGCTTCTCGGCAAATGGGAAATAAATCACATCAATTCATCTGATGTTACAATTCCGACTATGGACGATGGCATTATTCAGATAGATGATGTTACATTAAATGAAGATGGAAAACCGGTAGTAGGCGGATGGGAATATAAATGGGTTCGCGTAAGAGCTGAGGTTTCCGGCGGCAAGGCTAAAGTGACTGTTCTTGATACAGACGGCAATAAATTGCTTGACGCTCAGGAATTTGATGCTGATGCGGCTAAAATTACAAAGATATTTGTAACAGGCGGAAGAACTGATACTACATTATTTATTCCTACAGAATATTCGGATGTAGCACTTGATAACGTAAATATCTATGATCTTTCAAACGGCGATACAGCTCCGGTTCTTACAGCTGTTGGACTTAAAGGTTCTACCGTTGTAATTAAAGACGCTGCGCCGGATACAGAAATTCCGGTCGGAACAACAGAAATCATGTCAAATAAATTTGACGCTATGGATAAAGGTATGGTAAAGGGTCTTGATTCTGACGCTACTACATTTGATTCTGCTTCTATCAAAGGTCTTTCGCTCGGTTTCGGCGGCGAAAGAGATGCGTCAACAGCAACAAACTTTTCTATAGCAGAACTTAATGCAAATGACAGCAGTGATAAATATCTTGAAATAAACACAGGAAGATTCGCACACGGCGGAAGAACTCCTATCCTCAGATTTACAGACTCTGTAATTCTTGAAGGAGATCAGGTATTTGGTGTGACTTTTGCAGCAAAGAATACTGATGCTGAAGCGTTCAAAGAAGCGACAAAACTCGCTTTCATGTCTAATGCAAGCGCAGACAACAGCAATACAGGTCCTACAACAGTTCTTCTTACAGCTACAACAGATGAAGCTACAACAAAGGAAGATACTGCAGGGAAAAATATATTGGTTGTAGAAAACGATAAATGGCTTGTATATGATGTTCAGGTTAAAGCTGACAATACATATTCAATAAAAGCAGACGGCAAAGAAGTTGCATCAGGAACTCTGACAAGCCCTGCCGGAAGCGCAAGACTTCCTGAACTGCGGGCTATAACTGACGCTGAAAATTCATACAACAAAATAGCAATAGACAATCTTAAAGTATATGTATCAGAAGGTGCGGCAGTAGCTACACCTGCTCCGACAGCTACACCTGTTCCTCCGGCTCCGAAGCCAGAAGTTCCGGCTGGCGTATCAAAGAAATATGAACAGGATTTCAATGATCTTAAAGTAGAAAGACTTATTTCTATCGGCACAGAAGCATCAACATCAGATGCAGTTCCGGGAATGCACATGACACTTTCCGGCAGAAGCAGCGGCGCAACTAATGAAACATATGCGTCAATTGTAAAATTTGCTGACGGCGATAATGTGCTGAATGTACATCCGGGCAGATTCTCAACAGGCGGAAGAGCTCCTGTTGTTACTCTGACAGGCGCACCTACTGCTATGGATCTTGATGACGGCGATACAGCAGTAGTTGAATTTGCAGTTA
>CAZLOX010000025.1:0-14311 GCA_964561265.1 uncultured Lachnospiraceae bacterium | reverse complement strand
GAAATGCTGATCATTCCTGACGAAGCAAAGAGCAGCGCAGGTTATTATAACTATGTTGCAGCTAAGATTCAGGCAGGCGAGGTTCCTGAAGGTACTGAAAACGGCGTTGTTGTAACAACAGGACATAAGGGAGCGGATAACGCACCTGGTTATGACTATAAGATCGCAACAGTTGAGCCGAATACATGGGTAACTGTAAAAATGGAAGTTACAAAGAAAATGAAGAAGGCAGACGGAACTGACAATTCATATCCGATAAAGATCACTGTAAATGGTGTTGATATGTCAACAGATTCTACAGAAGCAGGCAGATTCCAGTACAGCGGTGATTTTGATGCTAAAATAAGCGGTATTCCGATGCTTGCGTTCAATGACGAAAAAGAAGGTGACGGCGGTATTGTACACAACAGTAACGTACAGATTGACAATGTTGTTGCATACGCAGTATCTGCTCCGGTTGTTACAGGCGTTAATATGACTCTTAACGGCGGCGGTACAAAGGTAAATATTCAGGGCGCATCAGGTGCGGCAAATGCTGTGCTTGTAAGAGCAAGATATGCTGAGGATGGCTCTTTGACAAAAATCGTTCAGATACATCCTGTATCGATCAATGAAAGCGGAAGAGCTGATGTTAATGATATTGAAGATGTACAGAAAGGCGATAAGTATATTCTCCTGAGCGGATTTGGCAAACTTGCTCCGCTTTGCGAAGCAAAAATTGCTGACGGCGCATCAGAATAATAAACCATACGGTTTTGTTAAAAAAGCAGAGGTATTTACCTCTGCTTTTTAAATTGCGTTAAATGCGTATTTGGTGTATAATTATATGTAGTATAATAAAATATGTAGCCTATGTATTTTAAAATGAGAGAGGAGAGAGATTTTCTTATGAAAGAAAAAAGAAAATTAATTGCGCTTTTGCTTGCCGCATCTATGCTGGCAGCTCCGGCGGCAGTTTTCGCTGATGATGTGGATACATCGGTAAAGCTTATGGAAACTGACGGCGAACCTGTGGTTCAGGAAGACGGCGATGCAGAAGAAATTGAATGGGGTAAAGTTTTGTTCAGTCAGAATTACGATGCAGATGATGCGGCAGTTGACTGGGTGTCTCCGAATTTGCAGGCTGGTATTACGTTGGTTGCAGATAAAAGCGGCACCGGTAAAATGATAAATATAGCGCATGACGGATCCAGCGGTTCCAGAGGCAGTACTCTTACGTTCGGAAATTTACCGGCAGGTTCAAAATATGCTGTTGAATTTGATATGGCTTATGAAAACGGTGGCAATTCCAGTCAGGAATCTTCTTTTGCTGTGTTGGGTTCAGATGCCAGCTATGTGGCAAATAACGGAGTTTCAAGCGGTTATACATTCCACATGAATTTACCGGCAAACGGTTCGGCATGGTCTATTTCCAATTCATCAAAAACTATTCCTGTAGGCATTGATACTATGTATCATTATACTGTTTTGGTAGATGGAAAAACTACATATTTAACAGTTGAAAACGGCAGTGAAAAAGTGCTTGACAAGGAAGTTATAAACGTAAATGGCAATGGCGGAATAACAGGCTTATATTTTAAAGCCGGCAGATATTCGGCGCATATGCAGATTGATAATATAGTGCTCCGTAATCCAAACAAAGATGAAATTCCTGATACGGTATTCTACAACGTTGTAATCAATACAACACGCTATGCAAAAATGACAACATCGGATGGTAAAGTATATCATTCAGATGTGAACGGTAAAATCGAAATTCCGCTTCAGACACCGGGAACCGAATTTTCATATACAATATCGAAAACAGGTTATAATGATAAAACCGGAAACATTAGTGTTGTAGATGACGATGTTACGGAAGATGCAGCATTGACGGTAAAGGAAGATTATGCGGATTATATTTACCATGAAACAGATTTCGGAAACGATAACGGTACATATGTATCGGGTGCAGGTTCAAGAAACGATACTTTAAATCTGGGTTCAATTGAACTTGATGATATTGTAGAATTGAAATTAAAAATGAACGTTGACTCTTTGCCTGACGAACATAAGACTATGGCTATCAATACTAATGCCGGCGCTCTCGTAGGTTTGCAGTGGATAAACGGTGGTGCTTTGACAGCGTGGACCGGATGGACAGGAAACTCTGCGTATAATCAATCCGATGATCGTGGTAAATTCACTAAAGGAGAAGTGCTTGCAACAGCCGCTACAGGCGATCTTGAAGTAAGTTTTGTAATTGATAAAGTAAATAAATCCATTACAGTTTCATGCGGAGATGCGTCTGTAGCACTTGATTATACTATAGATGCAGCGACAATTACCGGAATTACATTCGGACTGTACAGAAATAACGGTGCTGTAACCGTTAATGAAGTATCAGTTTCACAGCCGGATGCCACATTTATGTCATTGTCAGGCGATACACAGGTTGCAAAAGTAAAGGGAAAAACTGTAACGCGTGCATATACAAAGACAGAAACAGTTATCACTCCGGATGAAACCTTTGAGTGGACTATAGAAAGAACAGGTGCGGGAACAGCAAAATTGATGGATGATGAAACATCTGACTCGGCAGATGACGCATATTCATACGCTGACGGTCAGCTTACTGTAAACTATGACGGTGATAAGACCAGCGCAAAGGTTATTTCAGCACAATATGCTGATGACGGTTCTCTGGATGATGTCAAAATCAATGATATTACTTTTGAAAACGGCAAAGGAACAGTTAATGTAATTCTTCCTGACGGAACCAGAGTAATGGTTTGGGACAGTATGGAAAATCAGAACCCGCTGCTTGCTGCATATCAGTATAAGGCTGCGGCGGAGCCGACAGAAGCACCAACGGAAGCACCAACGGAAGCTCCTACAGAAGCACCGACGGAAGCTCCTACAGAAGCACCAACAACACCTCCGACACCTCTTGAAATAGTAGGTGTAACAGTTTCAGATGATGGTGTAGTATCTATAGAAGACACAGCTATACCTGACACATACAAACTGACAGCGACAGGCTCAACAGGCAAAAAAGCTGAAATTAATATAAAGATCGAAGACTTTGCAAATGTTGTACCGACAGTTGACGGACCGGCAGCATTTGAAAAAGCTCAGAATGGTACTTATAAAGTAACTGCGCTTGTTGATGAATATGGCGACAATGTATATGATTTATTCGAACCGTCATTTGAATCGGATAATACAGACGTTATTACAATTGACGCTGAAACCGGTGTGGCTACAGCAGTCGCTGACGGAACAGCCAACATCAAAATAAGCATAGGCAACGACGGCAAAAAGAAAGAAACATTGGTACCGGTAACGGTTGCATCATATTATGTTACAGCTGATGCAGCAGGCGATTCAACAGAGGTATCTGTAGCTTCTATTCCGGCAAACGACAAAATCACAGGCTATCAGGTAACAACAGCTACTGCTGACGGCGTTCAGGTTAAATCAGAAACTGTTGAAAAAGATGCTGTTACAGATAATAAGATAACTGTTGACACAACAGGTGCTGCGAATGTTGAAGTTGCTCCGGTCTATGAGCTGAACATGAACGAAAAAATCAATGTTCCGGCTGACAGATATAATGTAACTGTTACTGCTGGTAACGGCAGAAGATCGGACGTATATGTAAATGATCAGATGATGTTCAATAACATCAATCAGGGCGGCGATAACTGGGTAGACGCTATAAGAGCTATAAGAGAATCACAGGATTATACCGCCGAAGATGTATGCATCAATGAGGGTTACGCTACATTCAGATATATGGATGATCAGAGCAGCGGCAGTCTGATTAAGAAAGTTAAGTTTGTAAAAGCTCCGTCAATTGTTACAAGAGCAAGAAGAATTTATGTAATAGGTGATTCGCTTGTTGCTAATTATCACGGAGATGCGCCTGCAGACAAAGTGGGTCTTGTAAGAACCGGCTGGGGTCAGGTATTGCAGGATTATATCAGCGGCGCAAGAGTTACAAATCTTGGTAACTCAGGAGCATGGGCTGCCGGTATGGTAGGCGATGCATTCACTAATGTTCTTGGCAGTGCGCAGGAAAACGATATCGTTATCTGGGAAAGCGGATATAACGACAGAAACCATGGCGGTGCAGGTCCTATGATTGAGGCTATGACTACTGTTGCTGAAAAATGTAAAGAAAAGAACCTTAAACTGTTCTTTGTAACACCGAATGCTTCAGTGCATGACTATACACAAAATGTTGTATTATCTAATGATGTGCGTAACCTCGCAACAGAGCTGGGTGTAGAACTGATTGACTTGTCAAAGATGAGTTATGATTTCTTCCAGTCGAAATACGGTGAGTTAGACGGAACTGCAAGAACACGCAGATTGCTTAAGGCTTATAATAACGCTACAATAACTGAAAAAGACGACGGCACTATCGAACTTGGCGGCGATAAGGGACTTCACTCAACATATAATGCGGCTAAATGCTGGGCAGCTATAATTGCCGGCGGTTTGTATGCTGATGAAGATACAAGAGCGGTTGTTGATGCTGATGCAACATATACGTTTAATGACAGTGAAGCATATGTTACTGTTACAGTAAATAAAGATCAGAAAAACGGCGATCTTACCAAGACGGAAGAAACAACAGAACCGGAAACACCGGCTGAATAATAATTTCAGTTAAAAATTACAGATTTTATATAAGGAACGGATTTTTCCGTTCCTTATTTTTTGCTTGAAATATTCATCCTGCTGTGATATAATAACATCAGCAGATAGTTTAAATTGGAGGAATTCTATGAATGAGTTAAAAATATATACAAAAGAGAAGCAAAATTCTCTTGGGGATTTATACGGAATATTTTTTGAGGATTTAAACCATGCGGCGGACGGCGGTCTTTACGCTGAAATGGTGCGTAACCGCGCGTTTGAGTTTTCGTCGGTAGATAATCCGTCCTATCGTCCGCTTACGGCATGGAAGAAAATCGAAAAGGGCGGCGCGGATATATCAGTCGCGGTTGAAAATAAATATCCGCTGAGTGAGAAAAATCCGCATTATCTGATGATGGATGTAAGAAATACCGGCGAAAGCGCGGGTATTATGAATCTGGGATATAATACCGGTTTTTATTTTGAAAAAGGGAAAAAATACAGGTTTTCATTTTATGCAAAAACTTATAAAAATATCAATACTGAAATACGTTTGCAGGGCGCGGATGGTGAAATATACGCGGTATGCGGTATGAACGTATGCGGAGAATGGAAAAAATATAAAGTTGAAATCACTCCGGATACAACAACGACCTGCGGCAGACTTGCAGTAATAATAAAAACTACCGGCAAGATATATATAGATATGGTGTCGCTGTTTCCGGAGGATACATTCAGAAACAGACCGAACGGTATGCGCCGTGACATTGCGGAACTGCTTGCCGCGTTAAAGCCGAAATTTATGCGTTTTCCGGGCGGATGCCTGACGCATGACGGCTCATTAAATGCCGATGACCGTGATTCCATGTACCGCTGGAAAAATACGATAGGTGAATTATATGACCGCGCGTCACGATGCAATAACTGGGGATATAATCAGTCGCTTGGAATAGGTTATTATGAATATTTTGTATTCTGCGAGGATATAGGAGCAAAGCCGATACCTATTCTGCCGGCAGGATATAATCCGCACAGTTCACAGGCGGCGGCGCTGGATGATATGGAAGAATGGATACAGGATGCGCTTGACCTGATAGAGTTTGCCAACGGAGATGCATCGACAGAATGGGGTAAAAAACGCGCGGAACTGGGACATCCTGAGCCGTTTGGTCTTGAATATCTTGGTATAGGCAACGAGGAGATAGGACGTGAATTTTTTGAGCGATACAGCATTATCCATAAGGCAGTTCGGGCAAAATATCCTGAAATCAAGCTTATAAATACGAGCGGGCCATTTCAGGGCGGAGAGGAATATGAAAGAGGCTGGACATCGGCAAGGGAGAACGGCTCAGATCTGGTTGATGAGCATTATTATCAGTCGCCGGAATGGTTTATAGCGAATAATAAAAGATATGATAATTTCAGGGCGGATGACCCGAAAGTATTTCTGGGAGAATATGCGACATGGGGCAATACATATTATAATGCGCTTGCAGAGGCGAGCTTTATGACCGCGCTGGAAAGAAATGCGCACGCAGTCGCACTTGCGTGTTATGCGCCGCTTCTGTGCAACAGCGATTATGTGAATTGGTCGCCGGATATGATATGGTTTGACAACAGCCGTGTATATCCCACAGCGAACTATTATGTGCAGAAAATGTTTATGACAAATCAGGGTACGCACACGCTTAAAATGGACAAGAACGGATTTGAAAGAACTAAAATACGCGGAGAAAGCCGTATATCGGGTGACGTTGTACTTTGCGCCGATAACAGCAAATGTGATTTCTGGGATATCAGCATAACCGACGATATCAGCGGAGAGGTAAAAAAATATGATGATATACCCGAAACTGCGGGAGAAAATGTAATAGACCATATAGAATCCGAACAATATACGATACGTTTCAAAGCAAAGAGAATAAGCGGAAACCGCGGATTTATGCTGTGCATCAGACACACGCCGGATATTCTAATAAGATGGGTGATAGGCGGATGGGCAAATTCGGACAGTGAGATAAGCTCTGTTATAAACGGAAGGGGCTCAAGCATTGACCACAAGGTATTCACCGTTGACAGCGGAGTTGAGTATTCGTTTGAACTGAAAATAAACGGACGCGAGGTAACGGCATATATAAACGGTGTACAGAATTTGTATGCGGATGACCATGCGGCGGAAATAGAGGAGCTTTATGTGTCGGCGTGCACCGATGAAGAGAGCGGAGAGATAATAATAAAGGCGGTAAATCTGCAGAATGAGGACACTGTATGCCGTATAGAACTTGACGGCATATCGGGCGGAGTTTCAGGAAAAACAGAGGAATTGTCGGGATATGCGCCTGATGATAAAAACAGTTTTGACAAGCCTGATCTGATAAAGCCCGTTTATAAGGATTTTGCAAGTGAGCAGCCGGTGTGGGAATATAATTTTGCTAAAAATTCGGTTACGGTATTTTCGCTTAAAGCTAATGAAAACTAAAGGAGATGAAATAATATGAAGAAATTTATTTCAGCAATATCATTAACAATATTTTTGCTTATGCTGACAGTGGTTACCGCGGGAGCTGCTGTTGTGGTAGACGGGGTAACATATGATACGAAACATGATGATACAGGAGCGACGGTATTTTTTGTTAAAGAAGTGGATCAGGATCTTGTCGGAGAAGTAAAACTGGACGAAAAGACAGTTGGTATTTACGCTAACGCGTTTGACGGCTGTGATATGATCACAAAGATAATACTGCCGGAAAGACTTGAAACTATCGGCGATTACGCATTTGCCGGCGCAAACATTGAAAGTATAGAGATTCCGTCCAGAGTGACAGCGATAGGCGAGGGGATATTTACTGAATGTACATCCCTTCGGGAAATTTCTTTACCGGAAGGGATAACTTCGATAGGAGATATGGCGTTTGCATACTGCGAAGAACTTCAGAAAATTTCTCTTCCGTCAGGATTAACTTCCATAGGAGAACTTGCGTTTGCATACTGCGAATCGCTTACCGAACTGTCAATTCCGGAGTCTGTTACAGATATAGGTGATAATGCGTTTTCCTGTACAGCAATTAAAGATATTACCATTCCGCCGGGTGTGACAAATATGGGGATTTGTCTGTTTCAGGAATGTAACAGTCTTACATCGGCAACGGTATATGCGAACAGCATTTCTATCGGAACATTTTATGATTGTCCGGCTCTTACCGATGTATTTATTATGAAAAATCTGAAAAATATAAGTGAGGGTGCTTTCAGTAATACCAATATAAGCAATGTGTATTATGAGGGGACAAAAGAGGAATTTGACGCGGTAACTGTGGATAACAGCGGAGAATTAAACAATGACGGCTTTATTGGAGCCGCTAAGTATTATAATTATCCTGATTCATATACAATTGAAAATATTTCAGTTCAGTCGGCAGCGGGTGAAACTTTATCAGAGCCTCCGGTAAATGAGGCATTCATTATAAAAGCTGATGTTTCTGAGAATACATCGGAGAATGCGGAGGAATATTTGTTTGCCGCGCTGTATGATAAAGGCGGCGCGTTGCTTGGCATATATGAGGCTAAGCCGGATAACGCGGAATTTAAGATACCGGCGCAGACGGCGGAAATCGGCGCGGCGGAAGTGTTTGTCTGGAGGTCATTGGCTCAGATGCGTCCGCTGGCGGAAAGCAAAAGCATTGAATGGTAAATTTCGTACATATGTAAAGGGGGAGAATCTGGATTTCTCCCCCTTTTAACATTTATAATTTTTCACTGATAAAGCTAAATTCAAAACTACCGCGCGTAAATTCACATATCTTTTCAGCATCTGCATTGCGAGAGTAAGCCGTGACACTGCGTAAATAACCTTTTTTTCATCGGTGTAAAGAGCAAGTTCTGACAGACTTTCCCTCATGTCGCTGTTTATGATAATATCCGAATCCTCCTGAATAATCACAATATCGCGTATGATTTTCTGCCAGAGTGAAAATACCGCGTATGCGCTGCTTTTGTATTCCTCAAAAAATTCAGCTATTTTAAAAGCGTCATATTTACTCTGAGAAAACAGATATGAGGTTATATCGGCGAGTTTCTGCCGTATAAATTCAAAATCCGGATCGGATATGATATCATCCGCATTTTTCGGTATTCCTTCTGAATATTTCACAAGAAAATCAAGTCTTGTTTCATCAGGATATTTGTTTTTTATATATTCGAGCATATCGGAATCGGAGAGCGGAGGAAATCTCACGGCAACACATCTTGAATATACAGTGTTCAGCATGAGAGAGCTATCGGATACAGTAAGGATAAAGACGGTATATGAAGGAGGTTCCTCCAGCACTTTCAGAAATGCGTTCTGCGCGCCCTCAGTCATAAGGTGCGCGTCCTCTATAATATACACCTTATACATTGAAGAAAATGGTTTTATTATCACATCCTCAATAATTTCTTCACGTATTTTATCTACGCCTATGCTTTTTTTATCGCCTTTGCTGATAACTTTTATATCGGGCGACGAACCAGCTCTTGCTTGAATACAGCCGCTGCATATTCCGCACGGAGCCGAACTGCTGTTTTTGCATATAACGGCGCAGGCAAAAAGCGCGGCGGCATTTTTTTTGCCAAGCCCTTCGCTGCCTTCAAAAATATACGCGTGATGAATATTTGATTTTTTTACGTTGTTGATTAAGTTTTTCATTATGTCAGTGTGAAAAATATTATCAAAGCCATACATAGAGAAAATCCTCCGGTTTAGTTGTTTATTTATTATTCCCTCAAGTAAATCAGAAATTCCATTTTATTCTTAAAACAATTGCAGCCGCCTGCGCTCTTGTGAGATTGTCATACGGCAAAAAACTGCCGTCCGGCATACCTGTGATTATGCCGAGTTCAGCCGCCGCGCCGACCGCGGATTTTCCCCATTCAGGAATATTGCCGCTGTCTGTAAATTCAGCCGTTCCGCCCTCCGGTTTAAGCAGACGTCCGACCATAACAGCCGCCTGTAATCGGGTTATTGGAATATCTGCGCCAAATTCTGTTTCACTTATAGCTATATTTTGGGTAAGTTCATTTCTGAAAGCCGTATTTACATACTGCGCTGCCCAGTGTTGATTTGCGTCTGTGTACGGCGACTCCGTACCGTCAGGAGATATATTTGCCGCCTCAAGCATAAGCTTTAAAAATTCGCCTTTTGTTACCGGATTGTCCGGTCGGAATGTTCCGTCATCATATCCGCTGATAATTTTAGCTTCGTAAAGTTCCAAAATTATTTGTTCAGCCCAATGCCCCGATATATCATACAGCGGAGCCGGATTTTGTTCTGCCGTGTAATCGGATTGTGTGCCATTCGGTGAACTGTATGTAAGAATCATCGGAATTTCGATGCTGTCCGCAAAGGAAACATCGCCGGAACCTTCTTTTATAAACGGAATTTCCTCTGTATCCGCAGACACTGTACGGCAGTTCGTTATTGTTCCGCTGTTTTTAAAAGAGAATAATGCCTCGGACAATGGAGCATTGTTAAATATTATTCCGCAGTCTGAAATACCGGCATAGTTTTCCTCGCAGAAAGAGGAGTTAGTGAATGCTGACAATACGGAGTTTTTAATTATGCCGTTATTGTCATTTTTTCTTACAAAGAAAAATGTGCCGTTATCCCCATTGGATAAGGCGTAACAATTTTCTATTACCGCGTTGTTGTTTATATCAGCAAAAAGTATCGGAGAATAAAACGCCGCGCAGTTTTGTATAATACCGCCGTTTCTGTTTGTCATAACAAGATGATTCCGATAAGAAAAACAATTTTGTATAACACCGCCGTCATTTATATTTGTGAGGCTGGATTCTATTGAAAAACAGGATTCTAATGTGCCGTAGTTTGTTTTTATAAACGATTTATCGGCTGCTTTGTAATGCGTGTTAAAAATATAGCCATCGTTACCGAGAACATCTATAAGACCTTGTGAAGATAAAATAGTTCCCTGACCGTCTATGCTTCCAATAAACGGATCGGCTTCGGTTCCGTAAGTATTGTGACCATTGAAATAATTACTGGATAATGGAGATAGTTTATAAAAGAGGCGGTTTCCGGTAGATTGCAGACTTTTAGGCGCTTTAGCATTCCAATCCTTAGAATCTCTTATAATATACGGAAAATCTTTTGTTCCGTTTCCGCTCACGGCGATCAGCTCCGGATAATCGCCGTCAAGAAACCATACATTGCTGAAATCCCAGTTTGCAAATAATTCACGGGTTTTCATAGCGTCCGGTTCGGCATAATAAAGTTCACCTCTATCTGAGCCTATGCCGTTTTTTATTTTTTCATTATAGAAATAACAGTCCTCAGTACTGCCGTTTTCAATAATATTTCCGACTATGCCTCCGGCATATTCAGGCGCGCTTATGGATGATACTACAGAATAGCAGTTTTTTACAGTCCCGTTGAAGAGCCGTCCTGTAATGCCTCCGGCTTCAGATACTGTGCTGCTGACCCCGTTTATCTGTGAGAAACAGTTTTCTATCAGTCCTTCTGTGGTATCGCCTGTAATTCCGCCTACAGTTCTTTTGTTCGATTTTACAGATTTAAGCAGAGCCGCACAGCAGCGGATAGTTCCGCCTTTGTTATAACCGACAATACCGCCTATACCCGTGCCTGAGACCGATATTGAACCTTGCACAATACAGTTTTCAATTGTGCCGTAAATATTCTCGCCCGCAATACCTCCGACGTCGTTATAATTTCCATTGCTTGCATTTATATTTACGTAACAATTGCGGATTGTTCCATAGTTTTTATTGGCAATTCCCCCCAGACTGTCATTCTTTATAATGGTAAAGGTTAACACAGCTCCTATATTCTGAACTATCCCTTCACTTCCGATTACGTTAAACGGAGCTGAATTATAGTAACCTATATTTTTAGCATCATAAATTCCTGTGAAAGGGTTTTCATCGCTGCCTACACGACTCGGATGAGTTCCGCCGAGTGCAGCGATAAAATACTTTCCTTTTCCTGATTCTCCGCAGCCAAGGAGTGAAAGGAGGTTTTGACTATGGAGTTTGTAAGGATCTTCGGCTGTGCCGCTGCCTGATATTTTTCTGAGCATAGGCTGTGTGACGTCACCGCAGGTTGTCCATACGGAATCGAAATCCCAGCCGGTGAAAGAATTTGCCTGATTCATTTGTTCTTCTTTTAAAAGAGTTACGGGGTCCGGACCTTGTTTCACTCCGAACGTGTTTGCATTGCTTGCAAAGCAGTTTATAATATTTCCGGAATTATTTTCCGCCAATGGCTGATCTGACTGAGGAGAATAACAGTTTTCAATAGTACCGCTGTTGGTTACGGCGATTGAGGAACGCAGATTGTAGCAATTACTGTAACAATTAACTATCCGTCCTGTATTGATAAAGGCAATACCTCCTTCGGTTTTATAATTGGTATTATCAGAAAAAGAAAAACATCCGCTTATTGTTCCGGCGTTATTATCCGCAATACCTCCGGTCTCGGATTCATGATAAGAGTTTCTTACATATTTTACCGCAAGATTTTTTACAATTCCGCTTTCTCCGATATATCTGAAAGGCGCATAATAGCTGACGATTGTAAAGCCGTTTCCGTCAAAACTGCCTGTGAACGGTTTTTCGGCGGTTCCTACAGTCACTTCGGGTCTTATAGTTAAAGCTGCTAAACCTGAGCCAAATTCACTGATATCTATATCATTTTCAAGGATATAATTTGCGTCAGGATGTTCTGCGACCATCAGCATATCAATAATGCTGTAAATATGATATACTTCATCTGTTCCGGCGGCGGAGATTGAAAAAGAGGGGAATATTCCCATAAAGACTGCGGCGGTTAAAATTATAGTTAAGATTTTTGTTTTCATATGTATTACCCTTTCATACAGAAAAATTCAAATAAGCGTTAAGGGAGGGAAAATCGACCTTCCCTCCCTTAACAAGTTTAAGTATTTTATTTAAGTTCAAGATTTCCAAGACTTGCGCCTTTTAAATACGCGTTTATAAAGCCGTTCAGCTCACCGTCCATAACTGCGCCGATGTTGCCCATTTCAAAGCCGGAACGGTGGTCTTTAACGAGATTATAGGGATGAAATACATAAGAGCGTATCTGACTGCCCCATGCGATTTCTTTTTGCACTCCCTTGATATCTTCGATCTTATCCTTATGCTGCTGTTCCGCAAGTTCAAGCAGTTTTGCGGTAAGCATTTTCATTGCGTAATCACGGTTCTGATGCTGAGAACGCTGTGTCTGACACGCAACCACGATTCCAGTAGGTATATGCGTGATACGGACTGCCGAACTTGTTTTATTGATGTGCTGTCCGCCCGCTCCGCTTGAACGGTATGTGTCTACATGAAGATCTTCGCTTCGTATATCTATTTGTATACTGTCGTCCATTTCCGGCATTACTTCAATTGATGCAAAGGAAGTATGCCGTCTGCCCGACGCGTCAAAAGGAGATATACGCACAAGGCGATGCACGCCTTTTTCGGATTTTAAATATCCGTAGGCGTTCTCTCCCGTCACCTGAAACGTAATCGATTTAATCCCCGCTTCTTCTCCGTCCAGAGAATCTAGGACTTCTACTCCAAATCCCTTGTCCGACGCCCATCTGGTAAACATCCGGTACAGCATCGACGCCCAGTCGCAGGACTCCGTCCCTCCTGCTCCCGCATGAAGCGACAGGATTGCATTGTCCCTGTCATACTCACCCGACAGAAGCGTCTTCATCCGGATATTTTCATACGTCTCTTCAAATTCCTGTAACTCCGCTTCCACTTCCTGCACCAGGGAAGCGTCATTTTCTTCACTTGCCATTTCGATTAACGTCTCAATATCCTCAAACTGACCGTTTAACTTTGTAAATGTCTCCACATCATCCTTCAGGCTTTTTAACTGTTTCATTTTCTGTTGGGAGACTTCCACATTGTCCCAAAAATCAGGCGCTTCCAGTTCCCGCTCCAATTCCTGAATCTTCTGCTCTTTGACTGCTAAGTCAAAGTGAATCCCTCACTTCCACTAACGGCATCCGGTAGGAGTTCAATTTTGCTTTGAACTGATCCAATTCTACCATTAACTTCACCTCTTTCTTTTCTTTCTTCTATACAAAACAGAAACGCCCCAGATTACAAGTAATCCAAGAACTGCTCCCATACTGTCGATTATTACGTCCCGAATCTCTCCGGAACGTCCGGTTACAAACAACTGATGAAACTCGTCTGTTGCCGCATAAGCAGAAGCAATGCATCCCGCCCACAGATAACGCCTTTTCCTTAAAACCGGATACTGCATACAGTTGCCCAGGGCAATCCACGCCAGAATCGCATATTCCGTCATATGCGCCGCTTTCCGCACCGGATGCTCCCACGCGCCCGCATACTGCGCAAGCGTCTCTTCGTTCCATCCAAACCCAAACATATCATTGACGTTCTCCGCCATGCGCCAGGTCAGAGAACCGCTGATCTCACTGGATTCTACCGCTTTCTGATCGGAAAAATGAAAGATCAGAACCATCCAGAAAACCAGCGCAATCAGCCACAGATATCTGCTTTTGTACTCTGTTTTTCTCATTTCTGTCCGGAAATCTCCTTATTTAAAAGTTCAATTGCTTTCTGAACCTGATTGTCCTGTAAAAGATCGTATTCTCCCTCTTTCTCCCCGAAATATGAATATTTCGGG
>CAZLOX010000024.1:0-17223 GCA_964561265.1 uncultured Lachnospiraceae bacterium | reverse complement strand
TGATAAATAATCGGTGAGCTTAGCCGCGGATGTATTCATAACCAGTCTTTCGGGGAAATCTATTTCCGCGAGCATTTCTTTTGCCTGTGTAAACTCTCCTACGTCAAATGATATATGAGCGTCGGAATTTACAACGATCGGTACTTCGAGCCGCTTGCACTCAAGAGCGATTTTCCGGCATATTTCCACGCTGTCCCTGCGCGCGCTGAATGTGTGGGAATTTATTTCTATCAGTTTATGCAGCTGTTTGGATTTTGTTAATACTTTTTCATGGTTATACTGAAAATCCGCCCAGCCGCTGTGTCCGATTATATCCACATCCGGATTGTCAAGAACATTCAGATATGTGCCGGTATGGTCAGTCGTACCTTTTTTGGGCTTGTATGTCGGATGATGTATGCTTGCGATTACTATATCAAGCGCGGAAAGAATAAATTCCGGCATATCTATCCTTCCTGTTTCATCCATTATATTCGCTTCGCATCCCTTGAATATCCGCACTCCGTAAATATAGTCGGGAACAGTTTTCAGATTCTGGAAATGCCATATATGAGGAGAATCCGGAAGTTCTGTACCGTGGTCTGTAACGGCTATTGCCTCCATATTTTTGCTTTTTGCCTCCGCGGCAAGTTCCTGCAGTGTGGAATAAGCGTGCGTGGACGCGAGCGTATGGCAGTGTGTGTCTGCAAGTATATTCATAAGTTCCTCCTTGACAAATCAGTCTGATGCTTCCGCCGCTTCAATATTTCTCTGCATTTCCTGCATAAGACGGTTGTTAAGTTCGACTGCGGCATTGTATCCCATTCTCTTCTGACGGTTGTTCATAGCGGCAACTTCCACTATAACCGCCAGATTTCGTCCCGGTTTTACCGGAATGGTCAGACTTGGTATATTTATTCCCATTATATTTGTAAATTCATCCACAATGCCGAGTCTGTCATATGCTTTTCCGTCCTCCCACGGTTCAAGGTGAATAATCATATTTATGCTTTCGGTATCCTTTACCGCGCCTATACCGAAAATCTTTTTAACGTCGATTATACCTATTCCGCGCAGTTCCACAAAGTGACGTATGATCTCCGGAGCGCTGCCGACAAGAGTTCTGTCCGATACCCTTTTAATCTCAACGGCATCGTCCGCGACAAGGCGGTGTCCTCTTTTAACAAGCTCAATAGCGTTTTCGCTTTTACCGACTCCGCTTTCGCCGAGTATGAGTATACCCTCGCCGTAAACTTCAACCAGAACGCCGTGACGCGTAAGACGCGGCGCGAGCTGCACGTTGAGGAAACTTATCAGTGTGCTTAAAAAGCTTGACGTTGCTTCTTCCGTTCTCAGCAGCGGAATAGAATATTTTTCCGCAAGAGTGAGCATTTCAGGGAATATCTGTATTCCTCTTGTAACTATAAGGGCCGGTATTTCACGCATAAACAGCATTTCCAGAATTTCTATGCGTTTGTCCGCCATGAATTGTTCAAGATAAGTCATCTCCACCTTTCCGATCACCTGAATTCTTTTATTGTCAAAGTAATCAAAAAAGCCGATGAGCTGAAGTCCGGGACGGCTGACATCCGCGCTTGCCACTACGATTTTGTCAATGTTGTCCGGTACAAAAACTTTTTCAAGCTGATATTGATCTATTACCATATTAAGCGGTATACTAAATTCAGTTTCAGTCATAGCACTGCATTCCTTTCATAACGGCCGGATGTTTTAAAGAAACGTCTGATGTATATTCTGCAAAATATAAAGTTATATTTTCTATAATTATGTAAAAATGTTTTTGGTTTCAATAAAAGTCCGGTCATTTCTTTGTAATAATTATATTATAAACTATTTTCTCATATTTTGAAATAGTTATTTTAAAATTTTTTAATTTTTTTTCTTTGCAGTATATTTTTAAGGTCGGGATGATTTAAGATAAAAAATTATACGCTTCTTCTTTCCCTGTTTATTGACCTCCCGTACAGCAGACGCAAAATCGGTACTTGACTTACAGCTATTTGTGTCATATAATAAATATATCCGGCAAAAACGACGTTCTATATTTTATGCCGGACAATAAAACTCATTATTTGACAAAGAAAAACAAGGAGTAAAAAATATGGATAAGATAGCTGTTTTAATTCCCTGCTACAACGAGAGCAGGACGATTAAGAAAGTAATCGAAGATTTCAAAAAATCTGTACCCGAGGCTGTTATTTACGTTTATGACAATAATTCCACGGATAATACAGCAGAAATTGCCGAAGCGGCAGGCGCGGTTGTAAGACATGAATATATGCAGGGCAAGGGAAATGTTATACGGCGTATGTTCCGCGAGATCGACGCGGAGGTGTATATAATGACCGACGGTGATGATACATATCCGGCTGAATATGCCGGAAAAATGGCTGAAAAGGTTCTTGAAAAAAATGTTGATATGGTCGTCGGCGACAGACTCTCCTCAACATATTTCATAGAAAACAAACGGCCGTTCCATAATATGGGCAATTCCGTCGTGCGCACATCTATAAACCACCTGTTCAAAAGCAATATAAAGGACGTTATGACCGGATACAGGGCATTCAGCTACAATTTTGTAAAAACATTTCCCGTTTTATCGCAGGGATTTGAGATAGAAACCGAAATGACCATTCACGCGGTTGATAAAAATATGTCGGTTGAAAATGTTATAATCGAATACCGCGACCGTCCTGACGGAAGCGAATCAAAGCTGAATACATATTCAGACGGATTCAAGGTTTTAAAAACAATATTCAAATTATATAAAAATTACAAACCGCTGCAGTTTTTTTCGGCGCTGTCCGCCGTTTTTGTTATACTGGCGCTTATATTCTTCATTCCGGTGCTGATAACGTATATCTGCACCGGATTTGTTCCGAAGATACCAACGCTTGTTGTATGCGGATTTGTAATTCTCAGCGCTGTACAGTCATATTTTGCCGGACTGATTCTTTCAACTATTATACAGAAAAGCAAACATGATTTTGAATGGCGGCTGATAAAGACCGATAAAAAATTCAGAGAGGAGAAGACGCGTAACAATGAAGACAACAAATAAAATTATGAAAGAAAACAATGAATCATGGTATATTTATATTGCGGGCGTCGTTATAATAACGCTGCTGCTTATGCTTAATGCAGTTTCAGCAAATAAGCTCTCTTTTGACATGACCCCTTCCGAAGATGCCGGAAAGTACACAGAACATAAACCATACCTTTCTCTGCCAAGGGGTTCATATCAGCTTGAATTCAGCGGAGGCGAAGTATGCACTGTTACAAATCCGGACGGCATGGAGTTCGGTTCGGGCAGAAATAAAATAGATATAAAACTTGACAAGGACGAGAGCAATCTTATAATATCAACCCAGTCCGGCAGCATATCAAAAGTAACTGTAAGCAGTAAACATTCAATATTCAACGATACGATACTTATTTCTTTGCTTATTGGCGCGTTTCTTATTTATATCGGATATATCAGATTTAAAAAGAAGACCGATCTAAACAGCTCCGCTGTTGGTGTCATACTGATTGCCGCCGCTGTTTTTGCGACATATCCGGTGTTCTCAGATTACATAACTTACGGACAGGACCTGAATTTTCATCTTTACAGAATAGAAGGTCTGAAGGACGGTCTGCTTTCCGGTCAGTTCCCTGTAAGAGTCGACCCTACTCACAATAACGGTTACGGATATATCACCGCAAGCGTGTATCCGAGTCTGTTTATGTATTTTCCGGCATTACTGCGTTTATGCGGAATATCACTGGTAAATTCATATAAGATATTTCTGTTCGCAGTAAATCTTGCAACTGCGTTTATTATGTACAGCTGTACAAAAAAGATGACAAAATCAGGCTTTGCCGCTCTGTTTGCGGCAATAGTGTACACGCTTTCAACATGGCGTATTGTAAATCTCATTTACAGGGCGGCCATAGGCGAAGCCCTCGCAATGACATTTTTCCCTGTTGTAATACTGGGGCTGTATTATATGTTAAAGGATGACAAATCCAAATGGTGGGTATTTGCCTTAGGATGCAGCGCGGTATTCCATTCGCATATCATAAGCTGTATTTTTGTGACAATGCTGACCGCTGTTACAATCTTAGTATTCCTTGAGGACTTTATGAGCGAGAAACGCTGGCTTGGACTGATAAAAGCAGCCGTATTTACTCTGCTCGTGAATTTATGGTATCTCATACCGTTTGTTACATATTACTTCGGATGTGATCTGGCGATAAAACACACACCGTATAATGTTGAATACTTCAGCAATGCTATATTCCCTGCGGAAATGTTTAATTTCTTCAATGATAAATTCGGCATTTCACAGCTTATTCCCAAGGGTATACGCGGAAATATGTCTTTATCGCTCGGAGCCGGCGTCACTTTTTGTTTTGCCGCCGCCGCGATGTATTTTATATTTGACAGAAAAAATAAAATGAAACATTATGACTTTTACGCGGAAATGTTCTTATTTGCCGTATTCATTATGTTTATGGCGAGTACGCTGTTCCCGTCAGAGCTTTTGCAGAAACCAAAGTTAGCCAACGCAATCGCCGGAACAATCCGTATGCCGTGGAGATTTCTGAGTCTTGCTTCTCCGATTATATGTATAGTGTGTGCCGCGGCCGCGGCAGTCAGAATAAATTCAAATGCCGCAAAGAAAACGGTGATAGGCGCAGCGTGTATAGTGTGTTCTTTCTCATTTGTATTTTTCGGCAGCGCATACACCACATCTTTTGATGCACATATGAAGCTGGGACAGGCGGCTCCGACCGACCATTCATCCGGCTGGGATAATGAATATTTTATGTACGGAACAAAAGTGGGTGAGCTTGAGTCTGAGAAATACAGCGTATCAGACAGCAGTTCTGTGAAAATCGTATCATTTCAGAAACGCGGAACTAATATAACGCTTGAGGTCTCAGGCGCAAAAGACGGAGAATATATAGAAGTACCACTGCTTTATTATCCGGGATATTCCGCAGAAGCAGACGGTGCCGGCAAACTTGAAACACAGCTTGGAAATAATAATGTACTGCGTGTAAATCTTAGTGACGGAGCTGAAAAGATACAAATAAAATATTCAGGCTTACTCAGCTTTAAAATCGCTTGTATCATATCGCTTTTTACAGCGTTATCGGCAGTATTTTGTATTTACAGAAGAAAAAAGAAACAAGGAGAATCATTGTCATGAAGGGAAAAATAAATACTGTAAAACAGCTTTTTTCGGAAGAAAGCCCTAAAAAGTACGGCGCTGTTTTTATATTAGTAATCGTTCTGGCGCTTATATGCGAACTGTTTGTTTTTAATTTCAAATGGATACACTCATTGTCCGACGAAGAATTTACAGTTACAAGCAAAGATATGAAATCAGGATTTACACAAATGCAGTACGGAACGGTTCGTATAGACGAGCAGACCGCTGTAATAGAAATCCGTGATATAAATAAGGAACTTAAATATCTGCGTTTCACTCCGCCTGATGATGTAAAAGCGCATATTACAATAGCGGCAAAAGATGAGGCGAACTCGGGTTATCTTTCCGCGCCTGAAAGAACTGTTGTATCGGATGTAAAAGCAAGTCAGTATATACGGCTGCATTTCAGCGGTGAAGTGAAAGATCTGAAAATCACAATAAAAGATATGAAGGACAAAACGGCATCTTTCGCATTTATCGGTCTGAATGCGCGTGTACCGCTGATGTTTTCGGCGATAAGATTTATATTTGTAATTTTAGCCGCTATGCTCCTTTTTATACTGCGGCCGAAATCAGGTATATACAAATATAAAACGGATCTGACCAGACCGCGTCAGAAAGCTGCCGCTGCGCTGCTTATTGTTGTTGAGGCGGCTTTATTGTTCGTTATGACCGGCTTTAATACATCTGCCCTTAACTGGCATAAGACTATGGAACATCATCAACAGTATTATGAACTGGTAAACGCTTTCAAGGAGGGACACCTCTATTTAAGCGAGGAAAACCTCGGACTTGAAAATCCGTATGATAACGGTGCACGCGCAGCAAAAGGCATAACCTATAAATGGGACCATGCATATTACAACGGAAAATATTACTGTTATTTCGGCGCACTGCCGGCGCTCATACTTTATCTGCCGTATAATCTTATAACAGGCAGAAATCTGCCTAATTTTACAGCGTTATGTATTTTCGGAATTATTGCAATGATAGGCATACTTGTTCTGCTGTGGGAAATTATAAAGAAATGGTACAGGAATACTCCGTTTGCGCTGTATTTGATTCTTTCGGCAGTGTTTCCCGCATTAGCCGCAATTTCATATGCGGTATATAAACCCGACTTTTATATAGTCCCTAATATTTCAGCGCTGATGTTTGCAGTATGGGGACTTAGTTTCTGGCTTTCGGCGGAAAGAAAAAATAAATCCGGCAGTACGGTGCTTTCGTCCGGACGCCTTGCGGCAGGCTCTCTCTGCATTGCGCTGACATCAGGATGCAGACCGCAGTTTCTGTTAAGCGCGTTTTTCGGCGTGATACTGTTCTGGAATTATGCCTTTAAAACACGTGAGCTTTTCTCAAAAAAAAGCATGAAACAAACTGTATCAGCCTGTCTGCCATTTGTAATTGTGGGGCTTATAGTGATGTGGTATAATTTTGCGCGGTTCGGTTCTCCGTTTGACTTCGGCGCAAACTATAATCTGACAACCAACGATATGACACACAGGGGTATTGTATTCGGCAGAACAGGACTCGGTATCTTTACTTATTTCCTTCAGCCGTTCAGAATGAATTCCATATTCCCATTTATACACGATTTCGGCTCGGAAACGGTATATCAGGGACTTACTCTTACGGAAAATCTCATGGGCGGAGTTCTGACACTTTATCCTGTACTGCTTATCGGTATATTTGGTGTGACTCAAAAAAAACTGTTCGCCGATAAGCGTGAGTACATAATAATATGCTCATCTGTTATAATGGCGGTATTTATTGCTGTTATGGATGCCCAGATGGCAGGATTGCTTACAAGATACTATACCGATTTTGTATGGCTGCTTATGCTTGCTGTATCGGTAACTGTATTTGCCTTGTATGATCGCTATTCGTCCGTAAACGCCTCTGAAAAAATTATAAGTATAACGCTTACACTGTCAGCAGTCAGTCTTGTATTTGCATTCCTGACGATATTTGCACATACAGAAAATTCGATCGAAAGCGCAAATCCGACACTGTACTATACGATACAGCATTTGATTGCGTTCTGGATGTAGATACGGAAATATTGATTAAAACAATTTTGACTTATTCAATATTTCATCAGCGCGCTTGCTGTCCGGCTGTGTAAATAACACATAAAAAAATCGATATTTATATTGAAACAACTGAATTTTTCTGATATAATTAGAGTATGAGATAAAACAGCTTATTTGAAATACAGGCAAGAAAGGATAAAACCATGAATATAAGCAATAATTATGTTATACAACTTTTTTCAAAAAGCAAATTTCCATTTGTAGGAATGAAAAACAAAGGAAACACTTCAAATGCAAAAGCTATTGAAGATTTATTATCCGGACGCAGAAAAAATTCCTATGGTGTGGAAGGTATGAGAATAACAGGCAGAACTGATTGGAAAAAAACTGTTGATGTATCAGATGAAATGAAACAGCATGTTTTAGATAATGTGAAAAAAGAATTTTATAAGTATGGCGGGATGTCAGGCAATAATACTAACGAAACAAACGCATACTATAATAAGATACATTCCTATATAAAAACTTTAAATACAAACGAACGTTCTTCAGCCACATGGACACTTAGTCAGCTTCATTTAGATATTGCGCGCGCTGTTAAAAATGCTGTCAAGGTAAAAATGCCGGAGTGGACTTCCGGACAGAAAATTCCGTCGGATGTATTGGATGAAATTTTTGCAGATGAGAGTATCACTTCAATTGTAACAGAAAAATCGACCGGAATAAAAGAGTTAGATATGGAAATATGATATTTGAGCAGGAGGGATTTATTATGCGTATAGGAAACGGAAGTCAGGGGATATGGCAGTTTTTTTCAAGGATGAATGGGAATAAAACAAATATGTTTTTTGGAGGAGGAACATCGGGATATTACTGCGGTAATACTATTGATGATCTGCTTTCAGGACATTTCAAAAATTCTTATGGCGTGGAAGGTATGGGAATAACAGGCAGGACAGATTGGAAACGGGTTGTCAGTGTATCTGACGAAATGAAACAGCATGTTTATAACGATGTTAAAAAGGAATTTTATAAATACGGCGGAATGTCCGGCAATAATCCGGCTGAAGCAGACGCGTATTATGACAAGATACATTCCTATGTGAAAACATTAGATTTAAGTACCCGCCGCGCTGCTCCGTGGACATTGAGCAAACTCCATCTGGAGATTGCCGGAAGGGTAACACAGGTTGTAAAGGAAAAAGTGCCGGGCTGGACTGCCGGAAAACCAATTCCGCCGGAAGTTCTTGATGAAATTTTTGCGGATGAAAACATTACATCAATGATATCAGGAAGAAGGCCTGTACTTGATACGGAAATTTAGAGCCTATCCGTAAAAATAAGTGCATATTGCTTGGCTTTATTTGCGGATAAGCTTTTAGTATTATAATAGGCGATTGTAAAACGAAAATAGAAATTTAGGTGGATAACTTCAAGCAAATAAAGTAAAAATGCAGTATTTGTGAATAAGTGATGAGTGAATTTTAATGATGTGTGGATATACAAAAAAATTTTTTATAAGTCTATCCATACTTATGAGAATTTATGAACAGTCAATAAATGAAAATGGGGGGATTACTTAAACTTCGATGGATTATAAATGGCATAATTATGCTGTTTTTTGAATTTTACAATCGACTAAGTATTATAACAAAAGGAGGACTATCAGATGGCTTATTTGGGAGAAGAAATAAAAAAATTAGGTTTTGGCTTGATGCGTCTGCCGCAGAAAGACGGCAAAATTGATATTGAACACACAAAGAAGATGGTGGATCGTTTTCTTGACGCGGGATTTACATACTTCGACACAGCGTGGGCATATGGTGAAAGCGAGAGTGCGGCACGCCGCGCGCTTGTTGAAAGATATCCGCGCGATAAGTTTCAGCTTGCAACGAAAAACGCCGCATGGATCAACTGCAAAACAAGAGAAGATGCGATAGCTCAGTTTGAAACATCGCTTAAAAACACAGGCGCAGGATATTTTGACTTTTATCTCCTGCATAATCTCGGCGAAACAAGAACAAAGATTTTTGATGAGTTTGACTTATGGAATTTTGTGCAGGAAAAGAAAAATGAAGGGCTTATCCGCCATGTCGGTTTTTCCTTCCATTCAACACCTGAGGATCTTGATGAAATACTTACAAATCATCCGGAAATGGAATTTGTACAGCTCCAGATAAATTATGCCGACTGGGATAATGCGGCTATTCAGTCAAGAGCCTGCTATGAAATTGCAAGAAAACATAATAAACCTGTAATTATTATGGAGCCTGTAAAGGGCGGACGGCTTGCAGCCCCTCCGGAACCGGTTGCGGAGATTCTGAAAAAGGCAGATCCGGTCAGCTCCTACGCATCATGGGCAGTTCGCTTTGCGGCTGATTTAGACGGTGTTATTACAGTGCTTTCTGGCATGAGCAGCATAGAGCAGATGGAGGATAATATTTCATATATGAAAGATTTCACTCATCTGAGCAGCGATGAAAGAAAGACCATAAACGCAGCTCAGGAAGCTTTAAATGCTATTCCGCTTATTCCATGTACATCATGCAATTACTGTGCAAAAGTCTGTCCGAACAATATCGGCATTGCAGATTCGTTTAACGCAATGAATTTTATGACACTGTACAAAGATAAGGAAGCTGCAAAAAGACAGGAAAAAATGTCTGTCGGAAATCACTCAAAGAAAAGCGCGTCGGAATGTATCAAATGCGGAAAATGCGAGGAAGTGTGCCCGCAGCATATAGCGATCCGCGATGAGCTTGAAAAAGTATGCGCTGAACTTCTCTGATAAAAAAACTGTACTTGCCAAGCGAACGGACAAGTACAGTTTTTTTGCTGTAAAATCCGTCTGTATTTCTTCTTTGATATACTGCAGGAAAATAAACGTATAAAATTTGAAAATAATACTTGACATATTATATTTTATGTGCTATACTATATAAGTAATATCATTATAGGGGTGTAGCTCAGTTGGTAGAGCAGCGGTCTCCAAAACCGCGTGCCCAAGGTTCGAGTCCTTGTACCCCTGCCAAAACACCGCTTTCGGCGGTGTTTTATTATGGGGGTGTGGCTCAGTTGGGAGAGCGCTTGCTTCGCATGTAAGAGGTCAGGGGTTCGAATCCCCTCATCTCCACCAAAACCGCAGTTTTATGCGGTTTTTTTGTTGTCTGAATTTTCTTTTGTGTAATAAAATCTTCAAAAAATTCATTTTGCTTTTTGATTGCATTTAACTGTTTTTACTATTTTTATAAATATTTTCTTTGGAAATTTCCCTTGCTATAATCTGTAATCATTGTCACTATTTTTCATTTAGTTTCACTGTTTTTTGTTCCGGTTGTAATACGCGTTGTAATACAGAATTTCTCCGACAGCTAAATTTGAGTGAAAAAGACTCAAATTTGTGAAA
This sequence comes from uncultured Lachnospiraceae bacterium, assembly GCA_964561265.1. Lineage (GTDB taxonomy): Bacteria > Bacillota > Clostridia > UBA1381 > UBA1381 > JAFLUR01. The sequence continues at coordinate 6,583 of CAZLOX010000024.1, read as the reverse complement.
ATTTAAAGATTTTTTTGAATTTTGTATGAATAAACAATTTTTCACCGAAATTTACATATAAATATATGAAATTTCACCAATACATGAATTATAATATGGTAGCCTAAGTAAGTTTTATGCTATTATTATGGTTGTCTAAAATAATCGACTGTTTTTATTGTTATTTATTTTTCTTAAATACCAAACAATATATGATTTTAGAAAATATTATTAAAAAAATTTAGTTTTTTTAAAATGTATGAATATCCGCAATTGTACAAGCATAAAAATTTAAGGAAACGCTGAATAAATCAAGATAAAAAAATAGTTTTAGTCCCTTGACGACGGAAAATAGCTCGTAAGTGATGAATTTCTGTAGGAAATTCATATGAAGATCGTATATTTTCCGCAAAACTATTTTTTATTACCTTTAAATCAGCCTTTCCTTAAAAATGGCATCATAAAAAACGATTTTATAAACGAAAGGAGCAGTTTCATGAAGGATCTAAGTGAATTTCACGAGATTATGGAGACGGCAGATATCATGGATTTTTTTGGATTGAGTAAATCAGGTGCCTACAGATTGATGAGAAAAAAAGATTTCCCATCCTTTAAATTGTTGGGAAGATACAGCGTTCAAAAACAGTCGCTCATCAAATGGCTTGAACGGCAGGAGCAAATCGCTTACAGGGACAAATAAGCAAAGCAGGGGATTTTATTTATTTAATATCTTAATGCATAAAATATTGAAAGGAGCATCTAAAGTATGGCAAAACGAGGAAATTCCGAGGGGTGCATTATAAAGGATCCACGAGGAAACGGCAATTATATTGCCCGAATTCAAATTGGGTACAATCCAAACGGAAAACAAAAAATCAAAACATTCAGTGGAAAAACCATTGGAGAGGTAAAACGCAGACTAAGGGAATTCAAAAACGAAATGAGGGATATTGAGCTGATTTCTCAGGGCGACTGTATACTATCCGAAGGTGTGCAGCATTGGCTCGAAAAATATAAGAAGCCATTCCTTAAACCGAGCAGTTACGACAGGCTTGTGCAAACGGTGACAAATAATATTCTTCCATATATCGGGCAGCATTATATCAAACAGATTACTCTGTCGGATATTCAGGCAGAGGTTATCAACAGATTGATATCTGACGGATTGTCAAGAAGCAGCATCAAAAAGGCTTACGAAGCGCTGAGTATGTTTTTCAGACAATATGTCATTGAACGGAAAATAACAGTCAACCCAATGGATGGCGTACAGCTCCCTTTAAAAGAGCATTTTGATGAAAAAATTATAAAACCTTTGACAGCAGAGGAAATGGAAAAATTCAAAAGAACGGCTTTATCAAAATTTGAAAGTGCAGGACAATATAAATACCGCTATGGAGCGGCATTGGTATTTGTCTTGTATACGGGGTTGCGCGAAGGTGAAGCCTTAGCGCTGCAATACAAACATGTAGACTTGCAAAATAAAAAAATAATTGTCGAACAAAATCTTGTTATGGTAACCAACGGAGATGGCAGCAAGCACAGAGAACCGCTAATACAGAAGTCCACCAAAACATCTTCTGGAAAAAGAGAGATTCCCATGTGCGACACCGCCTATGAAGCCATAAAGCTGCATATGGATCAATACTATAACGGGGACAACACTGAATACGTCTTTATTACAAAAAGCGGCAGACATCTTACACCGCATAATATGACGAAATCGGTAAATTACATATTTAAGGCAGCGGAAATAGATGCAAGCGGTATGCACATACTCCGGCATAGCTATGCGTCATATCTATATTCCAAGGGAGTCGATATAAAGTACATCAGCATCATACTTGGACATTCCGGTACCCAAATCACGTACGACGTATATGTTCACACTGATTTTGAGCAATTAAAATCAATGATTGATAAGGTCAATTGAATTATTCCGCTCAAATCTGTTTTGTACAAGCAGATTTGAGCGGAGATAATCAATTTGAATTCAATGCATAGAATAAAGTTCCGATGCGATTATATTTTTATATGATTTAAGTCTGATCTTATATGATTCTAAGAAAGAGAGGTGAATGTCGGGATGTATACTCGACAGAAAATTCAAAAGATTTTATCGGATGCGCAGATAAAATATCTGAACGAAGAAGAAGTTAAGATAAATTGGGAAAGTAATAAAATTACTATTTTCGATAATAGTGGGGAAAATATAAATATCCTTTTGATTTTAGAACAGGAAATAAGAATTATTTCTTACAAAAAGCAGAGATTTAAATACGCGGCTCTACTTTTCAGGAATGGTGGTGAGCAGCCTGAACGGATTATTCTGACTGCTGATGAAGTGATAAATTGTTGCGAAAAGAGCCTTATGCAGAGGTTTGGATGCAAGGATGTCGGAAAGCATGGTGAAGTTATCAGTAAGATTATTCAAAAATCAGCTTTCTTTGTGGAAAAGACGGAAGTTTATGAGTTTAATGGGTGGGGGGCAGACAGTAACAATCGATATTTTATTTGCGGAACCAAAAAAATTACATCACAAGGTGTGGAAATTATAGAAAATCAGGCTGTAAATGAAATATCCGCAGCGGATATTTCTATTGAAAATTCATGCCGATTTATAGCTGAAAATTATCTGCAAGTGTTGAATAACAGACTATATTCACAAATTTTTTTGTGTTATGCTGTTCTTGCTAATCTTCATCAGCTAATAAAAAATGCGGGCAGTAGCGTTGACTTCATGTTGTATATTTTCGGCGAGACAGGTACCGGAAAAACTTCAACAACATTTCCGATGCTCAATCCGTTTGATGTTGAAAATTTTTCAGTTACTGATTCGCGAGCCGCCGCCATGGAGATTATTGACAATAATTTGTGCTCCGTAACAATCATGGATGACGTAAAGGCACGTAAGAATAAGAAAGGAGTGGAAACTCTTGATGCTATTTCAAGGCTTGCCGGTGACAGAACAACTGGCGAAAAGCGCAAATACGGTAATAGGGTTTCTGATATTACTTTACATAACATGCTGGCGGCAACAGCAGAGATAGAGCCGCCATTGCAGACATCATCATTTCCGCGGCTGCTGATTTTAAAATTCGACCGCAGGACTGTCAATGTCGAAAATTTAAAAAGCATGGAAAGAAATATCAAGGAATTTAAGGGAAAAACGATTGCATTTATCACATATTTTATAGAAGAATGTCTTAAAAATCAGGCATGGGGCGAGCAAATAAAGGATCAGTTTAATCAGGAGTGCAAATATCTGATTGACTCAATAGATCAGCATTTGCATGGCAGATATTATAACATAATGGCATGGATGATTATTATTTGGAGAGAAATTCAGAAATTTTGCTCATTATATGAATGTGAGCTTACGGACGAAAATTTTGAGGAGGAATTAAAAGAAATGATTATTCGACAGAACGCAAAATATTCAGAGAAAAAACCGGCCACAATGTATTGTAAGGCATTGCAAGAACTGATTGAATGCGGAAATTTAAAATGTGTTGATAATGATAATGTAAAAGAAGCCGTTTACTTTGATATTATCATACGCGATGGGCTTTTTCAGATAAAGACCCGCTGTGTTTATCAGAAAATTCGTCAATATTACATGGATAGGGATATTGATTTTAACTGGTCTGAACGGAGTATACGAAACGAATTAAATCGCGAGAAGCTGCTTAGGCTTCCGGACGGCAGCAAAGGCAATTTAACTTTTGAGAAAAAAATTAAAGGTGCTTCGTATTCATTTATTAGCCTTTATGCGCATAAAATATCGGATTTTTTTAAGGAGGAATAAAAAATGTCAAAAAAAGATGATATAATAGGTGTTATTAATAGCGTTATTGAAAATACAGCGCTTAAAAACACAACACTCAAAGAGCAAGTGCCGCAGTTATGTGAGGATAATGACTTCGAGTCTGCCTTTGCGATACTTTCACAATACTACAAATATGACTATGATTCATTATTTAAGATATTTTTTAAAATCAATGCAATTGTTGAGAGCGATAAAACACTTACGCTTCTGTGCCGGTATTTAAAAAGCTGTACCTGTACATATTGGTCGCTCAAAAGGCACGGCAATATTCCGGTTATAATTACATACATCTCTAAGATTATGAAAAATGTTCACAAATATAGTGACGAGACGCAATATCTGTTTGCCCGGACATTGGAATTCTTATGGGCTTTCGGGTATAAAGAGCTGAATACAATAATATTCAAACTGTATCAACAGCTCAACTGTGAGGATCGTGAGGTATATACCGAAAAAATGCTTGTAAAAGCGATGTCGTTTGTTTATATTATTGATCCGGATAATGTATCAGAAATGTATGAGCAATGCCGTGACATAAAAAGAGAGCTGAAAAGCTCAAAAGCCAGACATCTTATGGGTTTATGCAAATATTATCTCGGAATAGCTGAGAATTACAAGAAAAAACTGCTGTACAACCCGAATGAATACGCGGTATTTGCAAATATCGATTTCAAGGATTATATGGGGCAAAGCGCTGAATCCGGATGCAAACTTGCAATCACATATTTGCAGCATCACGAATTAAACTCCGAAACTTCGAGCGACACTGATTTTGCTGATTCTGATGCCGATTGTGAGCTGAAAGATTATGAGATTATGAGTGTTGAAACTTCGATTTCATAATAATAAACTTCGATTGCTCAACTATAACTGCACAAATTCTTATTTAAAGGATATGCCAAGGAAGTGATTCTAAAGCATATCCTTATTATTACTTATCCGAGCGAATATATTGAAGCAGATCATCCTTATATATTCGCCACTGCTTGCCCACCTTAATGCCGTGAATAGTATCGGAAGCGAGTAGTTTTAATAGTGTTTGCCGTGAAATCATAAGACATTCGCGCACTTCGTTGAATGTCATAACCAGAGGCAATTCTTCCTCTGAGGTATAGTAAGTGTTCATAAATAAGTCCTCCTCTTTGTTTTTTTAAAATAATGTTGGGACTATGATTGACTATAATAAACTATAATGAACACGACAAAAAATAAGCAAAATATGAGTTTTTTGTCATAAATAAAATGATTGATGAATAAAATAAATTAATCAAAGAATTAAATAAAGTGTCAAAAAATATAAAAAAATAAAGGAATAATACTTTATCAACAGAAAATATCCTTGCTATATATCTTTCATTAAATAAAGTACCATTTGGATATTTGTGTAAACAACGATATATCCCTTATAAAACATGTTTATTATCTTACATGTTATATCCTAAAATTCCCAAATTGCAAAATACTTATTTGAAGATATATATAGGTATTTTTTATAAAAATAGTTTTATACGGAGGACTAAAATAATGATTTTTGATTTTAAGATACATACTGTGGAATTTACTTATTTTTTAGATAATCAAAGTTATAAATTATTATATGAATACTTTTTTTATGTCAAGAAAAAATGCTATACAGAAAATAATACTATATATTTTCATGGATTTACGGATAGAGGAATAAGAGTTGAAATGAATACATTTTATAATGATAATCGTTACCTGTTTTATAAAATTAAATATATTATTACACCATCTCGTTTTAAGGATAATGATAACTATCTTGAACTTACCGAACCTAAATATATTATTGATATTCTTAACGATATAGGAGAATACTTAAAAAATACAAACAAGCTTTTACCTATACCGCTTGAATGTATTCTCACACGCATTGATTTTACACACGATTTTTATACGGGTGAAAATACTACATATATAATAAAATTGCTAAATCGATGTTTTCTTCCTAAAAATTATATAAGACTGCAAATGCCAACAGGAAGATACTATAAAAATAATGCAACGATAATAAAATACAGAAAAAATTCCTTTCAAAAAATATTTGGAGTATCATTTTATGATAAATATGAAGAAATGGTATCACATCGAAATTATGATTACTCCCCCGAAATTTTGAATAGTGCAAAGGGAATTTTAAGAGCGGAATTCCGCCTTTATAATGCACGAATCAAGAATATGAAATATGCAGCAAGGATAAAGGATACAGAAAAGTTATTGAATTTACTCAGTAATACAGTTAATGATATTATTTATAAAAATATGCGCAGACTATACCTTTTGGGCAACTTTTATAAGTTGGATAAAATAATTGACATAATCAATAACAGTAGAAAACATGATAAAACAAAAAAAATTATGATTGATTTTATACGTTCCGCTGCTGATCACAAAAGTGCAGATATTGCCGCAAGAGATTTTGAACAACTCTATGGTTATGATATATTAAAAAAGCTTATTGCAGAGTTTAATTCTATAGGAATTATTCCTGTTCCGATTGCGGTATCTCAAAATTTTGATAAATGGGAAATGATAAAAAAAATACCGGCTGCCAAATAATAACAGCCGGTATTTTTTTATTGTGTTTCAATGCCTTCAACATAGCACGCTATCAGAAATACAGATAATGCCGAAAGTGTCACAAATAATTTTAAAGTCCGCATATAAAGTCCCCCCTTTCCTACCACAGAGTTTTGATAAATTTGGTAAAAATAACTTTTACGCCTTTAAACATTGTACGTATCACAGAGATCACTCCTT
>CAZLOX010000023.1:0-17267 GCA_964561265.1 uncultured Lachnospiraceae bacterium | reverse complement strand
TTGTCCGTTACTGAACTCTTCAAGATCCCGCGCCTTAATCTCGGTAACATTAGTGTTTTGATTTGTAATCAGCAAAAGCTGAGGAGTTTCACCGTTTTTTTGCTCTATATAATAAAATGTAACATTATAGCCAAGATACTGGTTCGCATCAATATCACCGCTGAAATATCTCTCACCGTTTATTTCAATTTCATCGTATTGATGAGTGCCCTCACCCTTTAATCCAGTCATTGCGTTTGCTGTTACTATGCCCTTTGCTTTTACCGCATTAAATGAAGCGTAGAGAAGATTTGAAACTTCTACGTCCGAACTATTTACTCCTATTGACTTTACTGCAAGAGCATCACATTCCAGACAGTTATACAGCAATGTTATCATTGAATCTTTTGTCAAAGTATCTGACAATGACTGAGTAATCCCCTTAGTAATTCCAAGCTCTCCCGCCTTGCCCACACTCCACGACATAATATCATTAGAATTAGCAGTTCTGGTCCATCCAAGCACACTGACCATTATTTTCAATGCCTGCTCATACGTCACAGACTCCTCCGGCTCAAACATCCTGTTGCCTACTCCGCTCATAATGCCTTTACTGTTTGCCAGATTTATAGCCCCTGCGGCATAATGCTCTGCGGGAACATCATAAAACATCTGTATATCTGTTGATGAAAGCACCTCATCGGGATATCCAAGCATCAGCATTGCAGCCTTACAGAATTGACCTCTGGTTATATTCTGTTCTTCGCTTTCAAGCAGCTCAGGCTCTAAAACTCCCAGTCTTGTCAAAAGCATCATCTTATTTTCTATATTCTTATCATCTTCACTTGCTGACACGCAGGGTATACATATTCCGGACAGCACGAAAACCAGTATCAAAATTCCGGACAATAATCGTTTCATTTACTTTTCCTCCTAATCTATTGTATAACTAGCATCAATCGCCTTCAATATACGGTATATAACACAGGCCGTTTCTGCTCTTGTGATATACCCTGAAGGTTTGAAGGTTTCATCGTCATAACCGCTTATAACTCCCGCCTTATTCAATCCGTATACCGCTTCTTTTGCATAGTCAGCAATTTCAGTCTCATCTTTAAATGCCTCAGTATCAGTTGTTTCCTTTAAAGTCACCTCTATGAAATCCAGCGCCCTGCAGCTCATAACTGCTGCATCCTGACGTGTTATATATCTGCCTATACCAAAATTATTTTCATCTATACCGTCTACAATATTATTTTCATACGCGCTTGCAACATATGGATAATACCATTGTTCCTTATCCGTGTCATCAAAACTGCATACTGCGTACTCATCAAAAACTTCCAGTGCGGATACCAGTATTGTTATATACTCCTCACGGGTTATATAATCCTCAGGACAGAATTTTCCGTCCCCTCTTCCGCTTATGATCTCTTTATCCTTTAAATAAAGTATGCTTTCTTTTGCCCATTCCACACTGTCCAAATCATCAAATATTGTGTTTTCCGGCTGATTAGGCTCAATGATCGGTTCCATAGTTTCTAAAGGATGTGTGCTGTCCTCCAGTAATGCCAACGAGCTTAACGATGGCTTAGTCGATGTTGCTGCGGAACTGCCTCTGCTACCGCTGCTGCTGCTGCCGCTGCCGCCACCGCCTCCTCCGCCGCCAGAACTGCCGGACACTGAAGAGTTTTCTTTTCTTATGCGTTCTTTTACTGCGTTATTAAATGCGGTAACTACGCTGTCCCAGTCAGTCAGTGATGCCTTAATCATTATCATATCAACCGCTGACGAATCCTTTAAGCTGTTATATTCGTTTATATTAAGTCCTATCCCCAGCGCCGTTTCTGCTCCTTTGAGGATTGCCGACGCTTCTTTCCAGTTTGAAACTTTTGGCAGGGTTTTAGTTACCGTATACAAGTTCAGCTTACTGTAAAAATCGTTAATATCACTAAATGTACCGCCTGCAAGCGACTTGTACACCTCGCTACGCAGCGAAGCACTAAGTGTTTCAGTAAACACGTTATACATTTCCGACTTGCTCATATCAATCAAGCCGCTGTACTTATTCATAAGCGTTTCTACCGCTGCCGCATCGGAGGTTGTACGTATTTCTGCCAAAAATACCGCACGGTAAAACATATCCGCCAGCTGTTCGGCAGTATGCTTCTGCGCGTCGCTCATATGCTCACTATACATAGCCTTTAATACGTCCGTTTTATCCGCAAGCGTGTCAAATGCCGAAGTGTCAAGTTCTAAAAGCTTCTGAACCTCATTTCTTTCCATAAGCGATATAAAATCGGCTTCATCGGCATTATTTAAATTTTCAATTGTTTTATCTATATCATTCTGAGTATAGTAAAAGAAACTATTCTCATCTATCTTTCCATATTCATCTGCGGTACGATATACGTACTCGCCCATTTCATGCGGAAACTCAAAACTAAACTCACACATTCCGTTTTGTTCTGTTTCCAGCTGTTCTATATATACAATTGCTTCCTGCGCCGTATTTGGATCTGCAGGGTCAATCATATCGAAGGTTTTATTCTTATCCAATACCTCCAGCATAATCAGCTGTCCTTCTAATTCATTTCCTGTATCAACCTTAATTACTGCCGGATCAGAATTATATTCTGACGAGTCCGGCTCTGTTTCTGTAAATACGGCCGCTTTTTTCAAAGAGCCTAATTTCAGTACGTCATTTATGCAGAATACCTTTAAAGTGTAATCGCCATCACTCAAATCCTCAACATTCATATCAAGCGAAATATCAGCCGACTGTCCTGATTCAAGCGCATTATATGGTGTCACAACAAATTTCTCCATTGCGCCGTCTTTATAAAGAGCCGCGGCAACCGTAACCCCCTGCTCCTGCTTTGTCTGATTATTTACATCCGTCTTTACTGTAAGAATGCCGTTTGTGAGGTTTGTCACGCGTTCACCGTCACATTCAAGGATTATATCACCTATCGAAAGCGTTGCTTCTTCTGTTACAAATTCCGCCGCTGCAGTACATCCCTGACCGAATATGTCAACAATACCGTCCACACAGACGCTGTATGTAGTTTTTTCGGCAAAATTTTCTGCCATTTTCAACTCTATACTGTTCATTGCGTCATTTGCAATGATTTCACTTACCTCTGCCGACTCTCCGTCCGCCGTTACCTGTACATTCTGCGGCAGTAAACTCTGAGGGTCAAGCTGGTTTTTAAAGTTCAGAACAATGCTTTCATTTAATGCTACATTTTCTGTTTTCTTTAATGTAAATTCCTGTTCTGTGCTTCTGTAAACGTAAATATCATCATAGAAGCACTGTGCATTTCCGCTTCTGAAATGCGCGCCGAAGGTAATAAGCAAATCCGACACGTCAATTTCATTGTCAAGATTAAAGCTGCTGCTGTTAATATTGCTGCCGTCGAAATAGTAGTCGATATCCACAGCATTTCCGCCCATTGGCGTAATCCTGAGCAATACATTGTGCCATTCATCTTCATACGTTACTCCGCTTATTGCAGAGCCTCCCACATCGCCTGCCGTCACTACACCGTTATACATTGTAAATATCGGCTGTCTTTTTGATGTGGAGCCTGAACGCAGAGTAATCTGCGGAAACATACGCTGTCCGTAATAAGACGCGCTGCTGTTCTGAGAATTATATCCCTTGATTTTTGCGCCTATTACTACAGGCGCTGATGCCAAATCCGCCTTTTTCGTCATATATACATTATGATTTCCGCTGCTATACTTATCGGTAGAATAGAAACGTATCACTTTATCGCTGTTATCGTCATATACACAAATATCTGATACACCTGCGCCGCCTTCACGGGAGAATGCAGAAAAACGGTCTGTATATGTATCACCTGCCGCACCTCCCGCATTCTGAGGAATTGCCCCGACAGTGTCTGTTTCCGGATTATATTCCAGAATAGTACCATCCTCATTCCACGCCAACGCCGCAGAACAGGTCATAATAAATATGGCAAGCACAAGCCATAATAAATTTCGCTTTTTCATGATACGAATCATTCCTTTCTTAATAGACACTATATCTATTCACCGTAAATTTCAATTTCCGTCAGAGAATTCCACTTGTTTACACTGTTTCCTCCTCCGATAAGCTTCACATACCGTGCGCTGCCTGTGATATTAACTCGTTCTATTTCATTTGTTGTGCCGGAGCTTCCGCCGGAGTACACTTTCGTCCATCTCTTTCCATCCTCCGAAATGTGCAGCTCATAAAAAGTAACTCTTGCGCTTCCCTGCATCCATGCAGTTCCTACGCCGGAAATGGTATGAGATTCACCTAAATCAAATATCGCCCATTCGCCTTCGCCCTCAGCAGACCATCGCGTATCAATATTATTGTCTGCCGCGTGCAAGGGTTCATTACCCTCCTGGAAACTGCTGACTTCAATAGACTTAATAGCTACTGCCTCATTGTTAACCGGTCTTATCTCCACTTCAAACCGTATAACCGGCTGATTTGTCAGTGTCACTTCGTTAAAATACTGTGACCATGATGTTTTTATATGGAAACAGTCTGTCAATACCGACAGCGGAATATACAGCTCTCCGTCCTCAAATCTTGACGACTGCTCCATATCAAACCGTATTCCGCCGATGTCAATATATTTTCTTTCCTTTTCTGCGATAACAATTCCGTTATCACATTCTGATGTCATTTGTTTTTTCTGCTCATCATATGTTGCTTCCTTGCCGAATAAAGCAAAAATTTCTTTCATCGGAACCATTACAATTCCGTTTATTACTTTAGGCTGATGAACTATGTCTACAAACTTACCGTTCAGCTCAACGCATATTTTCTGTGAAAACGGATATGACGGTGTAAACACCTTCCGCGGTTTCTGTACAAGTCTTGCTTCAGTTTTGGTAATAGTGTATTCACCCGCATCGCCTGTAAAATACATCGTCCCCTTATCCGCATCAACCTCAGCCTGACCTAAAGAAACGTCCTGTCCGTTTTTCTTAATCAGCCACAGTCCTTCATCTAAATCGTTAATAAGTATTTTCAGATTTTTTTCTTGTCCGTTAATCTTGAAGGTAAAGCTGTCTTTAAATTGATTTCCGTCCTTCTTGAATATTACAACATTTTGATCAATCTTTGCACCGACCGCTTCAGAAGTTTCAATCAGCTCCGCAGTCATAGGCACAGCATCGCCGTCCATAATCTGCATGACGTTTAAAAATCTGTCTGTTTCAGCCGACTGTGCGGGTGAAATCTGCACACGAAAGGAATATCCCTCGTCAGCACGATCAACTCCTGCCTTAGGTGCTGTATCATATGTCTGACCGAACACATCAAAGCCTTCTACAACTTCCGCACTCACTGTTTTCGGTAACAGTGCAGTATTTACAAGCTTTCCGCTGTAGCCGTTATCCGTACGGTTAATGGTTATGGTATTACCCACAAGCTCCGGCTTTGCTGTACTGTGCAGAAGCCAGTATTTTTTGAAATCCTTGCTGCTTGATGTTACCGTGTCATATACAACCATTACCGCAGGAATATTTTCCTGCTTTCTGTTCAGAAACACAAACGAGCGTTTAAAATCCTCTACCTTTGAGGAATAAGCGTCTGTCAAATTGCCCTTTAGCACGCTGTAATCAGGTTTATCCCCATCAGGCCCGAAATCATGTGCAAGAACCTCAGCTGTTTTATAGTTTTTTTCATAAAGCACATCCAAATTCGTCGGTTCGCCGCGGTCATTCGGCAGACGCTGTCCTCCGTCATTTATGCTTTTTGATGAAATCACTTCTGACGGGTCATACACAAGCATTGTATTATGTGCAATTGTACGCTTGTTATAATTCAGGTCATGCGCGCTTCCGTATGAGCTGTTTGTACCCTGATAAATTCCTGTATCGGTAGCAAGCGCGCCCTTATAATAAATTTCAAATTCTCCGCAGTCAGAATGTGCGTGGTTTGTGAACTGATACTCGCCAACCTTCATTGACGCTACCACGCTTGACGCATTTCGTCCTGTCTCCCAGCCTGTTCTTGCAATCATAGCACCTATGGGCCCGGGGAAATATCTCGTATACGGCAGTTCGTTCAACGGCTTCGGTTCAAGCTCGGAGTCAAAAAACAGCATAAACTCCGTTGGACTAATATAATTCGGATCCCAGCCCTTACCTGTCCATTGCACGCTGCCCATCTGGTCAAGAAATTCCTGCATTAAATACGGGTCCTGATAATATCCCGCAGCGTGCATTGCAATCTTTGTATAATAGGTTCTTGTTCCAAAAGCCTGCTCAAACATATCCCCGTCACGAACCATCTGACCGTCCGGCCGTCTGGAATAAATCAGATGATACGGCATTTTTGCCAAGTCATCGCCCAAGGCGTTCGGGTATCCGATTGCATCCAACAGCCTTACCGCCAAAAACTCCATACCGCCGCGGAATGCGCCATAGCTTATTCCCTGATGATAAAATCCTGCCTGAAAAGCAAATTTTCTTGCCGGAATATGGTCTTCCGTAAGGCGCTTGATACTTACATTAAATATTTCCGCGTCCTCGTCATATACCGCAATTCCAACGCTCAGCAAGTCACGGAAAAGCTGCGCTTCTGTTCCGTGTCCGACAATTGAGCCTTGCAGTGTCGGCGGATAACCTATATGAAGTCTTTGCGCCGCCTTTCGCAGCTCTGATATGTAATTGGCTTTATCCGCCGCGGAAAGCTGGTCATAACACCAGTCATACGAAATTGCTCCAATATACATCATATCGCCTGCTTCACGCATCTGCATTTCTGAATTTGAAGGCATAACATATGTTGAAAAATAATTCAGCATAGCGGTCTTTGCTTTAGAGGCATAGTCCTTATTGCCTGTCGTCAGATAAAGAAACGAATTAGCTTCGATATAACGCAGAACCGCGTCATTGAAATTACTTGCCGATGCACTGGCGGGAGGATTGAGATTTCCGTCTGTTTCCAATTTACTGTCTGAAAGCAGACGCTCATACACGTCCTTATATTTATCATTATTTACACGCTCTTTCAGCTTAGGAATATCCTCCGCCGTTACAAAAACTCTCGGATGTATATTTGCCGGCACCTGAGGCACCGTTTCTCCTGCGGCAGATACGCCAATATGCAGGCACAGCACTACCATCATACAGAAAATTATTGATAAAGTCTTTTTTAACATCCTGCAGTCCTCCCTCCTATACATTCAGCAAATGTATATCACATTTATTTCGTTTATTTCTTAATTAGCCAGATATCTCTGATAAGCGTCATTATAAACCTTCAGGACATCATCCATTCCCATACTCTTAAGCTTGCTGATATACTCATCAAAGGATGCGTCAACATCCAGTGTTCCCAATACCCATTTCTGCTCATGCTCGACCATATTACTGTAAATGCTCGACCATTTTTCTGTAATTATCTTCTGCTCCTCATCGGTGAATGCCAGAACAGGGAATGCATCTTTGATATAACCGCCGTCGGTGTACATATCAATTGCCGCCTGTGAATCCTCGTTCATCCACTGCTTTTCATATTCAAAATCCTGCGGCGCGCCGATCATAAGCTGCATACCATTGCTCCAGCAGGCATCTGTCATTGTCTTGCCGCCGTTTATGAATTCACTCTTGAATATCGGCTTACCATCTGCCATATCATACTGCTGTCCTTCAATTCCGAAATTGTAAAGACGCTTACCTTCATCACTGAACCAGAAATCAAAATATTTAATAGTTGCTTCAGGGTCAGGATTTGACAGTGAGATACCCCAGCCGTATATATCAACGGTAGCGCGGCTTGTATCTTCCCATACATTGCCGTTAATATCAGCCGGCGGAACAATAGCAACAAGATTGAAATCAGGCACTGTCTCCTTCATTCTGTCATTGAATACGGTTGTTGATGTGAACCAGTCGTGAAGACTTCCGCCCATATTATCCTCAAACAGCTGTTCACGTGCATTACCGCCTCTGGTAAATAATTCAGTGTCAATAAGTCCTTCCTTATACCATTTTGCAACCTGCTTTATACCCTCTTTATACTCAGGAGTATATTTGCTGTAAACAACCTCATTGTCATCTGTCACTGACCATCCGTCACGTATTCCGTACAATGACAGAATACTCTTTATTGTCTTGCCGCGGTCAAAGAACGGAATTTCATCTGCTATACCGTTTCCGTTCGGGTCGCCATTCTTGAATGCAAGCAGTGCATCATGATACTCATCTACCGTAGTAGGTATGGGCAGGTTCAGCTTGTCCAGCCAGTCCTTACGTATGAACCAGCCTGCTGCCGCATCACCGTCGGGTACGTTCGGAATAAAATACAGCTTACCGTCGGCGCTCTGTGCATTACGCTTAACCTTCGGATTTTCCTCCAAAAACTTTTTGATATTCGGAGCGTACTCGTCAATCAAATCATCAAGCGCTACAAATGCGCCAACTCCTGCATATTTTTCAAAATTTGTCTTTTTAGTTGCGACAATATCCGATAAATCTCCCGACGCAATCATTATATTAAATGACTGGTCATGCTCTGTGTTTGACTGCGGCACTGTACCCTTTAAAGATATATTAGTACGCTTTGCAGCCTCCTTGAAAACAGGATAATCATCCTTAAACGGCCCTCCCGAACTGTGCGAATAGTGAATTGTAAGCTCAAGCGGCTTTTCAGTTATCCATGAGTCCTGACGTTCACCGTTATTCAGCGCCTCATTTTTCTCGCCGCAGCCCGTAAGCATTCCTGCTGATACAACCGCAGCCAACGCAAAACAACATAATCTTTTTAATGTTTTCATAGTGATACTCCTTTCCAAATATAACATAAAAGATCAGCCTTTTACTGCTCCTACCATCATTCCCTTTGTAAAATACTTCTGTGCAAACGGATATACCGCAATCATAGGTATAATCGCCACTGCAATTGTCGCGTAAATGAGCGTTTCCTTTGAATAACCGGCAACATTCATCACCGTTCCCATTTCATCCGCTACATTTGCATCTACTATAATTTTCTGTAAAATTACCTGTAATGGAATTTTACTGTCGTCCTTTAATAAAATCATCGGCCAGAAATACGCATTCCATTTGGAAACCATATAATACAGTCCAATCGTAATGAGCGACGGTTTTACCAACGGCAAGTAGATTTTAAATGCAATTATAATATCATTTGCTCCGTCAATCTTTGCCGACTCCTCCAGTGTTTCCGGCACACCCTCAAATGCTGACCTCATTATAAAGAGATAGAACGAGGATATACAGAAAATCAATATTATTCCCAGTCTGCTGTTAAGAAGCGAAAGATTTTTTAAATTCAGATAATACGGAATCATCCCAACATGGAACCACATTACCACAGAAAACATAATAGTAAAGAACTTCTTACCTCTGAGTCTTTTCTTTGACAGCGGATACGCACCCAGTACCGTAAGCACTACGCCTGCCAGCGTTGCCCCCACCGTATAGAAAATACTGTTTAAGTACGATGTCCATATACCGCTGAATTTTACAACCTCACGGTATGAATCCAACCTGAAACCTTTAGGCAGCAGCCAAACCTTTCCTGCCGACAATGCCTGCGGATCACTTACCGATGCCGACAAGACATAGATCAGGGGATACAGAGTTACAACAGCCACCAGTGCAAGTATAATATAATTAAACACCTGAAAGCACTTTTCACCTTTTGACATTTTCATCATTCTCTTTCCTCCCCTCTACCACAGACTGGTTTCGGTCAGTTTACGGCTGATAATATTTGCCCCAACAACCAAAATCAATGAAATAACACCATTAAACAAATCAACTGCCGCCGCAAATGAATACTGTGTTTCCAATATACCTGAGCGGTATACGAATGAACTGATGATATCCGCGGTCTCATAAGTGGACGGCTGATACAAAAGAATTATTCCCTCGTAACCAAGCAGCAGCATATTTCCGATACGCATAATCAGCATAGTAATAATTGTAGGCAGTATGCTCGGAATAGTTACATATAAGGTCTGCTTCCAGCGTCCTGCGCCGTCAAGCATCGCCGCCTCATACAACTGCATATCCACAGAAGTAAGAGCCGCTACATAAACAATAGTAGCAAATCCCGTTTCCTTCCATGCATTCATCAAAACATAAATTGTTTTGAAATATTTAGGCTCCATCATAAAATATATCTTTTCTCCGCCCAGCCTCTCGATAATCATATTTACAAGTCCGTAGCTTGGTGAGAGAAAGTTCACAACCAACCCTGCAACTACAACCATTGAAATAAAGTGCGGTATATAGATAACCGTCTGTACGCCTGACCTGAACTTTCTGCACCTTACCTCATTCAGCAGAAGTGCCATAATAATCGGAGCTGTGAAACCCACTGCCAGCGAATAAAGACTGATAAGTATTGTATTTTTAAGAACCCTTCCAAAATCAGGACTCTGAAAAAATCTTATAAAATGAGTCATTCCGACAAATGCGCTGTCCTTAATACCCGTGAACATATTATAATCCTTGAATGCGATCTGCAATCCGTACATCGGGAAATAGTGAAATATTATGTAATACGCCAGACAGGGCAGCAGCATAAGATATAAGTATCTGTCACGAATTACGTCATGCCAAAGCGTTCGCCAAAAGCCGCGGCCTGTGCTTAATTCTGATGTTTTTGCTTTCTGTGCTGATTTCATAAGCCTGTTTCTCCTTCCTTTACATTTTCGTTAATCCTACTTCTATTATGCCATAATCAGCTTCATATGGCAACCCCCAATAATGCTCAATTATCTGCTTACTCAACCGACACGGTTTCTTTATCTGTATACGGCATATAATTGTTGTTCCAAAAGAACAGCAGCACCTCGTCATTTTCACCGTCAAAACCGCTTAGCGTAACCGTACCTTCAACGGTATCATTTTGCGAAACTGTTACACTTTCTAATTTGCAGCTTTTCAACACTTTCGACTGCTTATCAACAACTGCGGCATAGACACTGCCTTCTGCTTCGCTGCCTGTGCTGTTTTCAATATTGTAATCAACTATACCGTCGGCTGACACACTGCAATCAAACCATTTAATTGTTTCGGGAATTATTACAATATCATCTGTTGTAAAATTCAGCTTTGTGTCTGTACTGTTTCCGTAAATATCCTTTACCGCTGAAAGGTCAAGCTCATATACTGCATTGTCAACAAGGCTCTCCCCAAAGCCTACATAGAAGCTTTTAGCTCCTGTGGATCTAACTCCGTAAGCTTCTTTTTCAACATCTTCATAACTTCCGTCGTCAGCCTTCTTTTTCAATACCGCATCTTTTAATGTAGTTTCGTCTATGTAATGTGTTCCTGTGAAATTCACGCCTTCTGTGTCAATTGTGATTTCATTCTCCGACATATCTGCGGTAAGCTTAAATTCATCTGCCTCTTCAATTACATACTGGTCCAGATAATCAAGTGTAAGCGTAACTGCCGTATCTTTATCATCCGATGTCTGACCAGTTCTTAATTTGTTTGATAAAACAACTCTTCTGAGCGTGATATATTCCAGATCGTCAATCGCTGCATTCATCATTTTCACAGTGTCATCTATAACCATACACGGCTGACCTTTTTTATCGAATGTATTTTTCGGAATTATAATCTTTACTGTAACGTATTCACCGCTCTGCTTTGTATTGGCAGGTACTGCAAACTGCATTGTCTTGTTGTCTGCGCGGTAAAAGTCGAAAAACATCTGAACTGCGCTGTATGAGCTTGACTCGTCAGCATTGCGCTTATAGTCTAATTTATACCTTGCCTCATATACCATTGCGCCGTTTTCGCTTATATCATCCGTTGTATACTGCTTAGGTGACTGGGGAGTCAAAGTTGTTTTATATCCGTCCGAACTTGCCACATTGTTTATAATAAGGTCTGAATTGTCCTCTGTAATCTGAGCGCTGTAACCTTCTGTGCCGCTGTCCTGATTTACAAGCTTGTATGCCGCTGTAGTATTGTTATCACCTATTACAGTTCCGTGAGCTACTTCTCCCGGCTTATTTTCATCATCTACCGTCAGATCCTCGCCCCATTTTGTGCCTGCAGGGATTATGGTTTCTTCACGGTAAATCTTTATTCCGTCAAATGTAATGTCCAGATATCCGTTTTCGTTATATGTAGTTGTTCTTGCCCGCGGGCGGATTTTAAAACCGACAATTCTTGCGTCATTACCTGTACCTGCGCCCATAACATTGGTCTGATCGGAAAGCTTTTTCTCGGAATTTACATATCTGTCAAAAACAAAAGACGCTGTATTATCATCATTAACTGTTACTTGCTTTATAACATATTTTACATCAAGCCACTGACCGTTGTCTGTTGCCGGCTGAACTGACTGCTGTGTTAACGGATTGTTCTCTATCGTATTGCCTGTTTCAGGTTTGATTACCGGAACAACATCAATGCAGGCGTTCATACTTTCAGTATTATCCCAGTCCGATTTCATTGTAAATTCCAAAACTAACGGTTTTTCTTCTGAAATATCATCATAATCAACAGAAATACTGTCAAGTCTCAAAGTTTCTCCGTAATCAGCAGTAACTTTGTCTGTATAATGCAATTTAAACGCGTCGCCGTTTGCTCCGTTCTCGTCCGATACGACTGACGCTTCCACCTTATCCGCGTCATTGGAATTTCTTCCCCAAGTAACAAGGCTTCCCTCAACGCCTATCCTGTTTCCGCTCGGTATGTTTGTTTTTCCTGCTTCTTCCTCTTTATCAAACACCTGAATTGTTTCATCAAATGCAAACAACTCGGTTTTCTCGCTCTTTGCAAAAGCAAACGGTGAAGCTCCCGTAATAAGCATTGCAACTGTCAGGCTGACTGCCATAAATCTTTTCATAAAATGACCTCCTTAAATATATTTATTCCATTATTTTGTTACATCGTAAAGAACTATGCTGTCACACATGGGGTCTAGCGTCTGCGGCTCCCATTGAAAATACGATATTTTACTGTAATCACTATAAGGTAAAACGGCATTTTTTCCGATTTCTATACCAATTTCCGCAAGTCCTGAGTCATAATATCCTGCGGCGATAGTTAAATAACTGTCGTCCGATGGTGTAACCGATATAAATTCGTCCTCCGCACCGCTGTTACCTGATATAACCGAAAACATTTCATTTTCAGCCGCATTTTTCTCAATTATGCACGCGGTTTTAACGCTCTGCATATTATTATTTTCAAAAGTTGTATGTATTGAACTGCTCATATCGTCCGATTCACGCTGGAAAAGTACTGCCGACGGCATATCATAAAAAGTATTTCCATATATAACGGTTGAATCACTGTACCTCATGCGAACTCCTGTTTTAACTGATGATGAAAATATATTCTCCGAAATAATCGTATTTTGCGTTCCCATCATTACTGTAACACCGTATACACATTTGTCAATTTCATTATCGTGAATATAATTATACGGTCCGCTTGCACCGTGGGTTCCTATCGGTCCGTTGCCTACTCCCACTCCGGCCTCTCCGCCATCGGAAATTTTATTCCCTGCAATTTCGTTATGATGCTCACCCTCACCATGAAGATCAACAGAATCAAGTCTTATTTCTTCAAATTGATTGTTTTTTATCTCATTATGATTTGAAAACGCCTGTAACAGTACGCCGTGTCTTAAATACGGGCCCTTCAAATGATTTCCTTCTACCACGCTTTTTGTTACTCCGGCATCATTCCCGTTTCTATCCTGAAGAAGTATACCGTAACCGTGTCCGTCACCGCTAAGGTCTGTTGCATTTGAAATTGTATTATTCTCAAGTCTGCAATTTGTGCCTTCGCAGACGGCAATTCCTGCCGTATCAAACTTTTCAATTATCAGATTTCTTGCGGCTATCCTTTTTGCCGAATACAACAACAATCCGAATTTCATCTGTCCCTCATCAGGATTTCTGCTTGTGGTACTCGATGGATACCGTCCTGTCCAGTCTGATGTAAGCGTCAGATTTTCAACAACGCAATCCGTTGCTCTGTCGCCCTTTATTACAGCTCCTGTTGTTCCGTCTTTAACCTTTAAAACCGTATTTCCACTGCTTTCTCCAACAATGCTTTTATTGGATTTCAAATTTATTACACTGCTCAGATTGTATGTTCCGTCAGGGAGATAAAGTGCCTGTCCTCTGCTTATCTTGCCTATTGCCTCATTGATTGCAGCGCTGTCGTCAATATCTGAATTATCCGATAAGTCCAGAGAATTTGACAAGTTCATTGTTGTTATATTTATTTGATTTACAGGTGCAGGCATTTCTGCAATAACATCACCGTTAAGTCCTGCGCTGTCCGTGTAATATGGACTTTCCGCATACACAGAAACAGCGGTTAAAACTATCATAAATGCAGCGCAAAACCTTCTTATTTTCATATTAGTCACCTCTCATTCGTGTTAGAGCCTGTTTAGTATCTGGATGTGCGCAGATTGCGCCGTCAGATTTTTTGTCAGATTGTTTGAAAATTTTGCAGACATACTGACGTATGTTAAAAAATTTTCAGGCAAGATGACAGAAAATATGCAAGCAAGATGCGTGCAAATAGATGCTAAACAGGCTCTTAAGCTTTAAAATTAGGCAAATATACGCCTGCTTCAACAAGCTTACCCTGCAGAGTATGTACATCAATTTCACGAAGACTGCTTCCGCTAAGTGCCGCCATCGCAGCAGCGGTTCCTGCCGCCTGACCTGTAATATAACATGCAGGCATAACCCGCACAGAACCCATCATTTCTCTTTCCGCACCTATGGAACGCCCTGCAACAATAACATTTTCTGTTTTTTGCGGCAGCAGCGAGCGGAATGGAATTCCATAGCTCTTACCCTTTTCATAGCCGTTTTCATAAATACCCGGATGCTTTGAAACCTCTCCCGGTCTTGAAGCGTGTACGTCTACAGGATAGCAATAGCGTCCTATTTCATCATCAAAATCTGCCTGCTGCAGGTAGTCGTCCAGTGTCATCATATATTCACATACCATTCGTCTTGTTTCCCGTATTCCGAGTACATCCGCTGTCGCAATGATTTTTGCATTCTCATATCCCGGAAGATATTCATTATAATATCTTTGATATTCTGACATACGCTTTCTTGCATCTATAATTCCGGCTGTGATTGAGCGTTCGTCTGTTCCGTCCACGCCGAACACGTGTCCGATATTACCTCCGCCAATTCCGTCTTTATGTTTCCACATACCCGAAAGCGCTCTGTCCTCTATTGTAAATACCTTATCTTTGAAGGCTTGCTCCAGCATTCTGTTATCAGGGTCTTTGCCCAACTCCACAACTGCCTCCGACCAATCTATATTTGCCCATTGAGTACACAATGTACCGGGCATCATCGAACCGTTTTCATCGCCCTTTTCGCTGTCTGCGCCTGCCCAGCAGGATATTGTTCCGTCACCTGTTGTATCTATAAAGATTTTAGCTTCGACAGCAAACAAATTTTCCTTACCCTTAATCACTGCATACTGCAGCCTGCCCGCTTCGCCGTCAACAGCAATTACTTCACTTTCAAAAGAAAATTCAATTCCGCTTTCCATAACAATATCATCATATACTGTTTTAAGCTTTTCCGTATCAATAGCAAATTCTATCGTTTCAAACGGAGTATCTTTTCCGTATACACGGTCAAATATTTCTCTGCCTATTCCGCCTGCCAAAAAATGAACGCCATCTGAAAATCTCATAAACGCAGGAACCTTTGCAATGGTTCCCATACCTCCGAAGCACTGCGTTTTTTCTGCCAGAAATACCTTTGCGCCGTTCCTTGCAGCAGATACCGCCGCAGCAACTCCTGCCGGTCCCCCTCCGGCAACAAGTACATCAACCGTATGTCTGACTTCAACCGAACGTTTAAAATCTATCTGACTCATCTTATCATCTCCCATATTAAAGCTTTAAAATTTTATTCCGAATTCTTTTTTCAGCCAGTTATAGCATAGCTCTTTCCATTCCTCAACCTGACTGTTATAATACTGCTTCTTGTCCTCAGCGGCTGTTTGATGGTTACATAGGGACAGCCCGTGCGGTCCATTTGAGAATATGTGAAGCTCAAACTTTACATTATTCTTTTCCAATGCCTCTGCCAGTACAATAGCGCTCTTTACAGGAACCGTTGCGTCCTCAAAGGTGTGCCATATAAATGCCGGCGGTGTAGTTTCATCTATGCCATTCGGCAAAGAATTTTCAGTGCGAAGCTGTTTCTGCTCCTTGTCGGAAATCAAATAATCAAATGAATTTATCCGCTCACATGCAATATTCTCACTCACTACGGGATAACATAAAATCATTCCGTCAGGTCTGCCGCTTCCGTACGCAATATCGGTATGTTCATAAATCTCGGGGTTTTTCCAATATACACCCGCGCTTGCTGCCAGATGCGCTCCGGCAGAAAAACCACATGTGAAAATCTTCTCAGGGTCAATGGAAAGTTCCGCAGCATTCTTCCTCAGCCACGCTACTACCACCGAAACATCTATCAACGCATCGGGATACGCGTTAGGATATGTAGTATAATTCAAAACAAATGCGTAGAATCCTTTGGACATAAATTCTATTGCTACCGGCTCACTTTCACGCTCCGACAGGTCGATATACGCGCCGCCGGGACAGATAACCACCGCAGGATGCTTCCTCGTCAAGTCAATCTCCTTGGAATTACTGCTCATATATGCTGTAAATATAATATTTTTATCCCCCGTCTGAGGATTACTGTAACATTTTTCCAACTTATATTTTTTATAAATCATAGCATTTTATCACTCACTTTTTTACATTACGCACAAAGATTTATTTATTAATCATATTATATATGTTTTTATTGACAAAGTAAATTAAATATATTATAATATTATTTATAATATATTACAGTAAAAAGAGGTGTCTTTTTGATTATCGAACCATATAAACTGGTAATTTATGAATATACTACAAGAAATAAGTTTCAGATTGAACACGGATATCATCCTCTTAATTCATTATACATTATACAAAGCGGAGCATTCGTAAGTACAAGCAATGGAATTACAAGCACCTACAAAAGCGGAGATGTAGTTTTCTTCCCCACAGATATGGAATTTAACCGCCGAATTATTGAACCTATGATTTTCCATTTTATTTTATTTGAGCGAAATAAAAACTCAAGGTTTAATTTTACGCTGCCTCCGGGAAAGCTTGAATTCCGCGATAAAGCCAGACTGCAGTCAACTTTGCAGACCTTTATCCGTATCGCGTCAGTTCAGCGCGATTTTGATAATATTAAACAGCATCTTTTAAA